>DJIW01000036.1 GCA_002433805.1 Competibacteraceae bacterium UBA6584
CTATGATTAGTGATTTTTGGTATAACGCTGATCATGTTCGATGAAGAAGGAAAGGTCGTTCCAAGGCCGGACGCATCAGAGTGGGAGCAGGAACGGGTACGAGAAACCGTCAAACGCTTGAAACTTAACGAGCATGTCGCGTTGACTGAAGCGCGTCGCAAGATATGGCAGCAAGTTAATGGTCTGATCGCGGACTATATCGCCGCAAAAATCCGCTATGGTGATGGCGCTAATCCAGCAGCAAAGCCCAAGATAAATCAGGCGCTGGCTAGAATCGACGAATTGACCGATCCCACGGCCGAATTATCTTCAGTCGCCCGTTGGTGTTTGCGTCTGCGCTACAACCAACGAAATCAGCAAGGCGGTCGATCCAATCAATGATGTCCGAATCCGGCGTGCATCGCTTGCGGCGCATGGCTACTATCGGCCCATGCCAAACCCGCAAAACCCGCAACAAGCCCGTCACGATTCCGCGTTACCGCCCTGGGCGGTGTGCGAGCAAGCCCGCTTAAGCCGCGATTCGCGCTTCGATGGATTATTTTTTACCGCCGTCATCACCACCGGTGTCTATTGCCGCCCGGTCTGCCCCGCGCCGCCGCCGAAGCCCGATAACGTGCGCTATTTTGCCCACGCGGCGGCGGCGGAAAGCGCGGGGTTTCGCCCCTGCTTGCGCTGCCGGCCGGAACTATCGCCCGCAGGCGCATGGCGGCGGGGCGATGCGGCGCTGGCCCGCGCGCTGGCGCTGATCAGTGAAGGCTTTTTGACCGAACAACCGCTCAACGCGCTGGCCGAGCGCGTCCACCTCGGCGAGCGACAATTGCGGCGCTTGTTCGTGGAGCGTTTGGGCGCGCCTCCGCTGCGCGTGCACACCACCCGCCGCCTGCTCTTCGCCAAGCAACTGCTGACCGAAACCGCGCTGTCGGTGACCGACGTGGCGTTGGCCGCCGGCTTCGGCAGCTTGCGCCGCTTCAATACAGCCTTCAGCGAAACCTATCGCTTAGCGCCCACGCTGTTGCGAAAGACCGAAGCCACAACTGTCGCCGATGGCCCGCTGACGCTGCGCCTGGCCTATCGCCCGCCGTATGACTGGCCGGCGTTGCTCGACTTCCTGCGCGGTCGGGCCTTGCCCGGCGTCGAAATCGCGGATGAGCACAGTTACGCTCGCTTGATCGGCCACGCGGACAAAATCGGTTGGCTTCGAGTCTCGCCGTGGCCCGATGGCAGTCCCGCGTTGAAGCTCGAACTCCACGAGGTCGCACCCGCCGCTTTGCTCGACACCGTGAGCCGGGTGCGCCGCATGTTCGATTTGGACGCCGATCCGAACGCCATCGCCGGCACGCTTGAGGCCGTCCCGCGCTTGCGGCCGCTGCTGGCGCGCGCGCCGGGGCTGCGCATCCCCAGCGGTTGGGACGGATTCGAGACGGCGGTGCGCGCCATCGTCGGCCAGCAAATCAGCGTGGCGGCGGCGCGAACGGTGGTCGCGCGGATCGCGCAACGCTACGGCTCGGTGTTGCCGAACGCCTTGGCTCCAGGATTGAACAGGCTATTCCCCACGCCTGAGCGCTTGGCCGAAGCCGATCTGACGTTTCTCGGTCTGATCCGCGCGCGCGCCGATACCGTGCGCCGGATGGCCCGCGCGCTGCTGGACGGGCGCGTGGACTTTCGCCGCGACCGCACTCTCGATGAATTTGTCGCCCGTTGGACCGCGTTGCCCGGTATCGGCCCGTGGACCGCGCACTACCTTGCCCTACGCGCGCTCGGCCACCCCGATGCCTTCCCGGCGCACGATTTAGTGCTGCAACGGGCCGCATCCGCCGATGAAACGCGCCTCACCGCGCGCGCGCTGGCCGCGTGGGCCGAATCCTGTCGTCCCTGGCGCGGTTATGCCGCACTCCATCTGTGGCGAGACGCCACGTCTAACCGCATGAAGGCCAAGCCATGATCATTTTTCAAGAACATGATTCGCCCCTGGGTCCATTGCTGCTCGCCGCCGACACCCGCGCCTTGCGCCATATCGAATTTCCGAAAGACCGTTGTGTGGCCGAGCCCGACCCAAGTTGGAGCGCCGGTGACAATCCGGTGTTAGGCGAGGCGCGCCGGCAGCTCGATACCTATTTCGCCGGCCATTTACAACACTTCCACTTGCCGCTAGCCCCGCAAGGCACCCCCTTCCAACGACAGGTTTGGCAAATCCTGCAAACCATTCCGTTCGGACAAACGCGCAGTTACGCTCAAATCGCCGCTGGCGTGGGCCGCGCGCGGGCGGTGCGCGCCGTGGGAGCCGCGAACGGCAAAAACCCCTTGCCCATCGTGATCCCTTGCCATCGCGTGATCGGCAGCGACGGCGGTCTCACCGGTTTTGCCGGCGGATTAGCCGCGAAAACCTTCTTACTGAGCCATGAAGGCGCGGCATTCGCCAAACCGCCTCTCAAAAAGGGCTAACGATCCGATGTCCCCGCCCTCTTCGCCTTTATTTCCGCTCGGCTTCCTGCTACTTGAGATCGCGGGTTGACCCTTTTTACCTTAAGGGCCGCGAAAGACCGGAATCCGAATAGCTCCGAAGGCGTGCCAAACGCCAAAAAATTGTGTATAAAATTAAAAACTCACCTGCGCGGTTGGTAATGAACCCTCCCGGCCGCGCGTGGTCGATATGATCAGCTCAACCACCTCCCGAGGATTTTTACCATGCAATCCAATGACGTTCTGAGTAAAGCGCCGGTTACGCTGACGCTCGAAAAGTCGCTGAGCAGCAACAAGGTTTTGCGCAACACCTATATGCTGTTGGCCATGACCCTGCTGTTCAGCGCCCTGACGGCGGGTGTAGCCATCGCGACCAAGGCCCAGCCCCTGCATTGGCTGATCACCTTGGGCGGCTATTTCGGTTTCCTGTTTGCCGTGACCAAATTGCGCAATAGCGCGTGGGGTCTGGCGGCGGTATTCGCCCTGACCGGCTTCCTCGGTTATACGTTGGGGCCGATTCTGAGCTTGTACCTGAGTCTGCCCAACGGCTCGCAAGTGGTGATGACCGCCTTGGGCGGCACCGGCGTGATCTTCCTGGCGCTGTCTGCTTACGCGCTGGTCAGCCGCAAGGATTTCAGCTTCATGGCGGGTTTTTTGATGGTCGGCCTTCTGGTGGCGGTCCTGGCCAGCCTTGCCGCCGTGCTGTTCAGCCTGCCGGCGCTGTCGCTGGCGGTTTCGGCGATGATGATTCTGCTGATGTCCGGCATGATCCTGTGGCAGACCAGCGATATCATTCACGGCGGTGAAACCAACTACATCATGGCCACCGTCAGCTTGTATATCAGCCTCTTCAATCTGTTCACAAGCCTGCTGCACATCCTGGGCGTGATGTCCGACGATTGATCGCGCCGAGTCTTTGGCGTTTGAACAAACCCCGCGCGAGCGGGGTTTTTGTTTGGCGCGATGATGTTTGACGCGCTGAGTAGCCTCAACCGGCTTCGGCGAGCGTTCGCAAGCCTTGAAAAATCAGATCGGGTTCCAACTGATAGCACCCCGATAGATACGGCAAAATCATTGCGCCATAGCCGCCGGTCAGCAAACGCAAACCCACGCCGCCCGCTGCCTCCATCCGCTCGGTGATGCCGTCGATGGCGGCGGCGACGGCGTGCACCGCGCCCCCCCAAACGCAATCCCGCGTGGTGCGTCCGAACAGTTGCGGACTGCCGCCTTCGGGCGGAATCTGCCGGGTATTCCGATACAAAGCCTCCCGCATCAAACGCACGCCGGGCACGATCACCCCACCCAGATGCTGGCCGTCCGCCGCCAGCGCGTCGACGGTTAAGGCCGTGCCGCAATCCACCACGTAGCAAGCCTGCTGGGTCAGCGCGCGCGCCGCGATCAGCGCCACCCAACGATCCGCGCCCAAGCGCTCCGGATGCTCGCGGTAGGCGTTGCGGACGCCCCCGGCACTCGCCGTCGAGGTCACAAATTGCGGCTCGATTCCCCAAGCGGAGTGGCACCAGTCGGTCAGAGCGATTCTGGCTTCGGAACCCGCCACGCTGACGACCAGCACCCGCTCCGGCGGCGTCGGCTGTCCTCCCCACTGTTGCTTGGCGAGCGCCTCCCAACCTTCCTTGCCGTGATGGGCGTGGCCGCGCGCCTGCAATTCGCCCCGTTCGAGCATCACCCACTTCAAGCGGCTGTTGCCGATGTCCACCAGCAGGATCATGACTCAAGCCTCAGGCTGATTTCTCCACCCAGATACGGCGTGATTCGGCCGTCCGCAGCTTCCAGCAACAACGCGCCGGTCTCATCGACGCCTCGGGCCAGACCCGATGCCGCTCCGTTCGGCAGCAGTAACCGGACACGCCGGTCGCGCACCTGATCGAAACCGTTCCAGTCCTCGACAAAACCGCCAAAGCCTTCGGCCTCGAAGCGGATGAAGGTCCGAATTAATTCATCGATCATTCCAGCGGCCCATTGACTGCGATCCAGTTCGGAGTTTCCGGTGATTTCCCGCAAATCCACCCAAGGTTGGTCGATTTGTTCGCCAGCCTTCGGTGGCAGCGCTACGTTCAAGCCCACTCCCGCCACCACATGAAACCGCTCGCCGACGCCGCCGGATTCCAACAAAATCCCCCCCAGCTTGCGCCCGCGCCATCGAAGGTCGTTCGGCCACTTTAACCCGATTCCCTGCACTTGTTGGTTTTGCAAGGCCCTCGCCACCGCAATGCCGGTCACCAGACTCAGGCCGCTGAGCGCTTCGGGCGGGCGGTTGAAACGCCACAGCAGCGAAAAGGCCAAGCTGGCGCCAAACGGCGTCAGCCACTGCCGCCCCTGTCGGCCCCGCCCGGCGGTCTGCTGTTCGGTCAGGCATACCGCGCCGCCGGGCCAGCCCGCGTTCGCGCCCGCCGACAAGTAGCTGTTGGTGGAATCCAAAACGGGGATGACCTCCAGCCGGCTCAAGGCCGCGCGGCCGGCATCCGAAAGGCCCGCCAGAATGCGCGCCCGATCCAATCGGCTCAATGTCTCGCTCATCGCTTCAATCGCTCAACATCAAAACGCCGCAACCGCCCCTTCGCTGGAAGTAGGCGGTTGCGGCGGAAAAACTCGATCACCGAGAGCCGGCGAGATGGCGCGCGGCTCGGCCGAAGCCCTAAACGATGCTAGAACAGCGAACCCCAAGGCACCGCTGAAAAGAAGCTGAGATACGACATCACCACTAAGATAACGATGATGACCAAAGGTAAATTTTGGAAGGTAAACATCGCGTTCTCCTTGTTATTTATACTGGCATATTAACTTTTTTGCCCTAGTCGTTCAATGATTTATCGTCATCCCGACTCCGGAGATGTCCGGGCAGACGCGGATCGTCGTCATCCATCAGAATCCGGTGGGCCGGGCCTTCCAAATCGTCGAACTGGCCGGTTCGCACCGCCCACAAAAACGCCCACAGCGCTACCCCAGCAACACCCAGCGCCATCGGAATCAGCAGAAACAAAATCCGCATGAGCTCACCTCCGCCTCAGGGTTGCCGCAACCGCAGCGCGTTCACCACCACCAACAACGAACTGAACGACATCCCGAGCGCCGACATCCAGGGCGTCAGCCAGCCGCCGGCGGCCAAGGGTAACGCGATCAGATTATATCCGATGGCCCAGGCGAAATTCTCGCGCATGATCCGCAAGGTTTTTCGGGCTCCGTCAACGCCGCTGACCAAGTGCTCCAACCGTTCGGACAATAGAATCATATCGGCCGTGGCGTGCGCTAACTGGGTTCCGCTACCCATCGCCAATGATACCTGAGCGGCCGCCAGCACCGGCGCGTCGTTGACGCCATCGCCGACCATCGCCACCACTTTACCTTGTCCCTGTAATTCGCGCAGCCGCTCCAATTTGGCCTGCGGCGTCATTCCGCCGCGCGCTTCAGCGATGGCGAGTTCTCGGGCAATATGGGCAACCGTTTCCGGTCGATCTCCGCTGAGCAGCTCCACGCTAAGATTCCTGGCGCGCAGCTTCGCCACCGCCGCCGCCGCGTCCGGACGCACGGTATCGGCCAGCCGAAACCACGCCAACAATCCGGAGTCGTCGCCCAGCGCCACCCAGGTGCTGGCGGCGTCGGCATCGCTCGCTCCGCGCGACGCCGCCGCGCTGGCCCCCGCCGCGAACTCAGCGCGGCCCAAACGGTACTGGCGACCCTCAATCCAGCCTTCGACGCCGCTGCCAGGGGTATTTTTCAAATCGGTCGCGCCCGGCGCACAGGGGCAGGCTTCCAGCAACGCCCGCCCTACCGGATGCTCGGAACCCCGTTCCAGCGCCGCCGCCAGTTCCAGACAACCTTGGCCGCTCAAGCCGGCCACCGGCTCCACCGCCGCTAACTGAAGCCGGCCGTAGGTCAGGGTTCCGGTTTTATCGAAAATCACATGGTCCGCCCGCGCCAGCGTTTCCAGGGCATGACCGCGCGTGGTCAACACCCCGAGCCGGGTCAGCGCCCCGGTCGCCGCCACGATCGCGGTGGGAGTGGCCAAGGACAGCGCGCAAGGACACGTGACCACCAACACCGACAGGCTAATCCGAAACGCGGTGTCGAAGTCGCTCACCGACCACCACGCCGCCAACACCGCCGTCGCCACCAGCAACACCGCGGCGACGAAGCCGCCGGCGATGCGGTCGGCCAACAGGGCCAGACGCGGTTTTTCGCTCTGCGCGCGATCCAGCAGCCGCGCGATGGCGGATAGCACGGTATCGGAACCGACCTTTTCGACCCGCATCAGCAGCGGGCTTTCCACGTTGACCGCGCCGCCCACCAGCAAATCGCCCGCGCCTCGCGGCAGCGGCAGGCTCTCGCCGGTCAACAGCGACTCATCCACGCTGCTCGCGCCCTCCACCACTCGCCCGTCGGCCGGAAGGGTCTCGCCCGGCCGCACCACCACCCGGTCGCCTGGCGCGAGTTCGGCGACCGGCACGATCTGTTCGCGGCCCTCGTCGTCCAAACGGGTCGCGGAAGCGGGCAGCATCCGCACCAACGCCTCGGAAATCTGTCCCGCTCGATGGCGCGCGGTCATTTCCAGAAAGCGGCCCGCCAGCAAAAAAAACACGAACATGGTGACCGAGTCGTAATAGACCTCGCCCCCGCCCTTCCAGCTATACCAAACGCTGGCGGCGAACGCCGTCACGATCGCCAACGTCACCGGCACATCCATCCCTAATTGCTGGCGGCGCAGATCGCGCCACGCGCCTTGATAAAACGGCCGCGCCGAGTATGCGACCACCGGGACGGTCAAAATCAAACAGGTCCAGCGCAAAAAGGCCCTAACCCACTCGTCCATGCCGTAAAAATCGCCGGCGTACAAACCGACCGCCAACATCATCACTTGCATGGAACCCAACCCGGCCACCGCCAGCCGGCGCAAGGCCACGGTGCGTTCGCGCTGTTGCAGGGCTTCCTGGCGGCGGGGATCGAAAGGATGGGCGATATAGCCGATGGCGGCGACGGCGGCGAGGATTTCGCTGAGCCGGATTTGGCGCGGGTCCCAGCGCACGCTGGCGCGATGGGTGGAATAATTGATCCGAAATTCCAACACCCCCGGCAAGCGGCTGACGTGACGTTCGTTCAACCAGACGCAGGCGGCGCACACGATGCCCTCAATGATCAGCGCGGCGTCGCGCGCGTGCTCGCTTTCGACGCGCACGAAACCCTGCTGTAAATCCGGGCGGTCGTATAGCTCCAGCCCGCGCAGCGGTTCCGGGATCAAATCCTCGGCGCGGCGCGATGGGGCGGTGCGATGGCGGTAAAAATCGGTCAATCCGGCGGCGGCGATGGCCTCCGCCACCGCCTCGCAGCCGCGACAGCACATCGGCTGGCGGCGTCCGTCGATCACCGCCGCATAACGCGCCCCCGCCGGTACCGGCAACCCGCAGTGAAAACACGGCTGATCGACGGCGGCGGAGGGTTGCTCGAGCAGCGCTTCAGTGGTGATGGCCATGTCGGGGTAACGCTCTGGTGCGCTGGGGTGATCCGACCGCGCTAACGGTCCGCTACTTGTGTGACCGCGCGAATCTCGTGCAAATCCTCCGCTTTGCGAATTTGCAAGACCAGATTCCAAGCCCCCGCCAACGGCAAGCTCACGGCGGACTGATACACGCCAGGACTTAGCTCGGCCAAGGTGAAATCGATATCCTGTTGGCTATTTGAAGGACGCAAGAAGCGTCCGGTGACGGTCGCGCCCGTCACCTGTTCGCCCTCTCGGGTGCGGACCGCCACGCGAAACTCAGTCGGTCGGGCCGCCACCGCGTCGCCGATCCAGCCTTTCTGAACCTGCCAGCCCCGCTGCCGTTGCCGTTCCACCTTTTGCAGGTATTGGTTGTAGAGCGCTTCCTTTTTATGAAAATCGTGCGAGATCACGCCGGGAAACAATGAGCTCACCTCCCGGCCGCTACCGGCGGCCGGCAGCCACCGCGCCCAAACCGAGGGGCTCAAGCCGCGCTCGGCGATGGCGACGAAAAACGCGCCCGACACCGCGACGAAAATGAAAAAGCCGATGATCGCGGCCGGCCCCCAGTGCAGGCCCTTGCCGCTCGCCCGAACCTCCAACAACAGGCCGCAGGCGAACGACACCAACAGATAGATGCCCAGATGAATGGCGAAGACATCGCCGCCCGGCCAGCGCAGGATGCTGTAGGGCACGTAAAGTCCGACCGTCGCCAAGGCCGTCACGGCGGCGGCTTGCTTGGCGCTGGCGCGCAGTCCGAACACCAAGGCCAGATTGATCAGCAACACTGAGCCCGCGCCGGCGGCGAGGCCGAGCAACCAGTCAGTCATGATCCGCTATCGGGCATGGAAAAGGGCACTTTGCGACGGATCGGCTCGGCGGTCGCGCCCTCCAGGGATTTGACGACGAAGGTGATGTACTCGACGCCGTGATGCGGTCCGGTCGGATCGGGCGCGATCTGGACCCGCGCCAGCAGCTTGATCCGCTCTTGCGGTTCCAGCACCAGCCGCTCCATTCCATCCATGTCCAGAATCGCGCCGGTCGCCCCTTCGAGGCTAATACTGACGGTCACCGGGGCGGTCAGCTTGTTGTTCAGCTTGATTTCGTAGGTATTGCGAATGCTGCCGTCGCTCAGTTGCGAATACAGCGGCTGGCGGACCTGCTCGACCGTGGCGTTATAGGGGGCGCGCGTTAAGATGCTCCAGGTCAGCAAGCTGATCGCCGCCACCAGAATCACCCCGTAGCCGACGGTCTTGGGCTTGATCAGATGGGTTTTTTTACCGTTGAGGGCGTTTTCCGAGGTGTAGCGGATCAGCCCGCGCGGCCATTGCAGATTGTCCATGATGGCGTCGCAGGCGTCGATGCACAACGCGCAGGAAATGCATTGGTATTGCAGGCCGTTGCGGATGTCGATGCCGACCGGGCACACCTGCACGCAAAAACCGCAATCGACGCAGTCGCCGACGCCTTGCGCGTGACGTTCCTCGCGGGTTTTGAGCCCCTTGGCCAATTTGCTCCGACCCCGATCGCCCTCGCCCCGTCGTCGATCGTAGGACACGATCAGCGTGTCATGATCGAACATGGCGCTTTGAAAGCGCGCGTAGGGACACATATAGGTGCACACCTGCTCGCGCGCCAGGCCGGCCATCACGAAGGTGGTCGCGGTCAGAAAAAAAGTCGTGAAATAGGCGGGATACGGCGCGCGACCCAACAGCATATCCACGACCAGCGTGGGAGCGTCGGCCCAATACATGGTAAAAGTCAGGCCGGTCCAGAAGGCAATCAGCAGCCATATCGCGTAGGTGCCGCCCTTTTTGATCAGCTTCTCACGAGTCCACGGCGCTTTATCGAGCCGTATCCGCGCCGGCCGCTCGCCCTGCATCCAATGCTCGACCATGATGAACAGATCGGTCCACAGCGTTTGAAAGCAGAAGTAGCCGCACCAAACCCGCCCGGCCAAGCCGGTGACGAAAAAGAGCAAGATCGCGAAAATGATCAAGGCCCCGGCCAACCAAAAGATGTCCTGAACCTGGATCGTCAAGCCAAAAATGTAGAAATGCCGGCCCGGCAGGTCGTAAAGCACCGCTTGATCGGGCGCGTTGGGTCGATCCCAGCGCAGCCAGGGCAGCAGGTAATAAATGAGGTAGGCTAAAACCAGCGCGCCGGTTTTGAGATTGCGAAACCGACCCTTGACCGAACGGGGGTAAATTTGGACGCGCTTTTGATAAAGCTGCACTGATTCGTCGGACATGATCCACTCTAGATAACTATCGAATGGTGTAAAGGCTTGGGGCAAGGCTTACTGAGGCCCGTGCTCGATTTCTCCGGCGAGCGCTGGGTTGAAAGGCGGCAACCAACGGCAAGTGTCACCCGCACCTAGAATATTAGCAAATATTAATATTGATGAATATAAACGACTCACCCCCCAAGCGGGGGGTGAGCGTGGCGCTCGAACAGACTGAAGCCCCGGTGGGAACAGGCGAAGCTACTGTTTGCCGCCGCCTAGTTGACGGACATAAACCGCCAGCAACTTGATATCGGTGGGAGACAAACGATCTTTCCAGGGCGGCATGATCCGAGTGTTGTTCACCCCGGTCGCGATGAAATTCTTGACTACGTTCTTTTTGTCTTGCAGGTTCTTTTGCCCCGGCACATCGGCAATCGCCCAAATCCGGTCGGTCAGATTGGCCGCGCCTTGCGACGGCACGCCCTTGGCGTCGGCGCCGTGGCAGTAGTAACAGCCGCCGACTTGACCGTGGAAGATCGCCTTGCCGCGCTCCGAGGCTTCATTCGACGCGGTTTCGCTGGATAGCACCAACACATACTCGGCGACATCGTCCAGTTGCTCCGGCTTCAACACCGGGCCGAACGCCGGCATGTAGCCCTTGCGGCCTTGCGCCAAGGTTTGATGGATTTGCTCCATGTCGCTGCCCCACAGCCAGTCGTCGTCGGTCAGGTTCGGATACATGCCGGCCACGCCCTGGCCGCCCCGACCGTGGCAAGCGGCGCAGTTGTCGCCGAACAAACCCTTGCCGACCGAGCGCACGAACTCCATCATTTTGGGATCCTTGAGGATCTGATCGTACTGGGCCGCCTGCACCTTGGCCAACATGTCCTTGCGCTGCTGGTTGTTGGCGGCGTCGCTGAGGTCTTCCAGCAACAGCGAGCGAGTATTCCAGCGGAATTCTTGCTCTTTCTCCTTGCCGGTGGCCTTGTCGGCGACGGTGTAGCTCACGCTGCCAAAGCCTTTAAGCCACGTTTGCCCGACCGGCCAGGACGGATAGATGAACCAATACAGCACCGAAAATACCGCCGTGCCGTAGAAACACCACAGCCACCAACGCGGGAGCGGATTGTTATATTCCTGTAAATCGCCGTCCCAGGCGTGCCCGGTCGTCTGAACGGCTCCGGTTGTTTGTTTTTCGCTTGTTTGTTCGCTCATTGTCCATCACCTTGCGGGGATTGGGATCGTTGTTCGGATCGCAAGTTTTCAGGCGGCTCGTCATCGAACGGAATGTATTTGTAGGATTCCAGGCGCTTGGCGCGTTGCTTCCCGGTAAAGACATAAAGCATGACGCCGCAGAAGGCTCCGAAAAACAGCAACAAGGCCAGCGGTTTGGAATTTTCCATATGGGTAAACCACGAAAACCAATCCAACATCGGAGCCCACTCCAACCGCCCCCTAACGGGAGGAGGCGATTCGGTATTACGGATTTAGCGGAACTGGGCGAAATAGCCTTCGTCGTATTTGGTGAAATCGACCATGGTGCCCAGCACTTGCAAATATGCCACCAGCGCTTCCATTTCGGTGACCTTATTGGGAATGCCGTCGAAATTCTTCTCGCGCGCCTGCTTGAGCAGGCTATCCTGGGCTTGATTGATATCCAGTTGATCGGCGATTTCCTTGCCGAATTTGGCGATGTTGGCTTCGTATTCCTGCTGGGTCAACGAATAAGGAACGCCCACCGCCCGCTGCGCCCGCAGCCGGTCGGCGACATCGGAATAATCCAGATCGTTGTCCAACAGCCACGGATAGCGCGGCATGATCGACTGCGGCACGACCGACTGTGGGTCCTTCAGGTGTTGCACCTGCCACTGATTGGAGTATTTGCCCCCCACCCGCGCCAGATCGGGCCCGGTGCGCCGGGACCCCCACTGAAACGGATGGTCGTATTGCGATTCGGCCGCCAGCGAATAATGGCCGTAGCGCAGCCATTCATCGCGAAACGGTCGGATCTGCTGGGAATGGCACAGATAGCAGCCCTCCCGCACGTAGATGTCCCGCCCGCGCGATTCCAAGGGCGTATAGGGCCGTACGCCGTCCACCTTTTCGATGGTTTCGTTGATGTAAAACAGCGGGACGATTTCCACCAAGCCGCCGATGCTGATCACGACCAAGATCAGCAGCAGCATCAAGGCGGAATTGGTTTCGATGTGTTCGTGTCGCATGGCAATCAGACCTCCAGAAAACGCGCCTTCACGCCTTGGCCAACTTGGCCGCCAGTTTGGCTTCCAACGCCGCCCGCTCGCGCTGCGACGCCCGCACGGTCATCACCATGTTGTAGGCCATCACCAGCACGCCGGCCACGAAGAACGCGCCGCCCAGCGCCCGCCACACATACGGGGTGTGCATGAACTCGACGGTTTCGATAAAGGTGTAGGCCAGATTGCCGTAGTCGTCGAAGCTTCGCAGCATCAGGCCTTGACCGATCCCGGCCACCCACATCGAAGTGATGTAGAGCACGATGCCGATGGTGGCGAGCCAGAAGTGCACGTACACCAAGGTCTGGCTATACAGCTTGGTTTCATACAATCGCGGCATCAGGTGATAGAAGGAGCCGAAGCTCACCAGCGCCACCCAGCCCAGCGCGCCGGAATGGACGTGGCCGATGGTCCAGTCGGTGTAGTGCGACAGCGCGTTGACGCTTTTCAGCGACATCAACGGACCCTCGAAGGTGGACATGCCGTAGAACGACAGCGAGGTGATCAAAAACAACATGATCGGATCGGAACGCAGTTTGTCCCAAGCGCCGGACAAGGTCATGATGCCGTTGATCATGCCGCCCCAGGAGGGCATCAGCAGCAGGATGGAGAAGGTGGCCGACAGGCTGGACACCCAATCGGGCAGCGCGGTCCAGTGCAAGTGGTGACCGCCGGCCCACATATACAGGAAGATCAACGCCCAGAAGTGGATGATCGACAGCCGGTAAGAGTACACCGGCCGACCGGCCTGCTTGGGCACGAAATAGTACATCATGCCGAGGAAGGCGGCGGTCAGGAAAAAGCCCACCGCGTTGTGGCCGTACCACCACTGCGTCATGGCGTCTTGGACGCCGGCGAACAGGCTATAGGATTTGAGCAATCCGGAAGGGACCGCCAAGTTGTTAAAAATATGCAACAGCGCCACCGCCAACAAGAAGGCCAGGAAGAACCAGTTGGCCACGTAAATGTGCGGCTGGGTGCGCCGCCGCAGGGTCTCGACATACACCACGATATACGCGACCCAGACCAGGGTGATGGCGATATCCAGCGGCCATTCGAATTCGGCGTATTCCCGACCTTGGGAAAAGCCCGCCATGTAGGTGATCACGCCCAAGGCCACGCCGGCGGTCCAGCCCCAGAAGGTAAATTCGGCCAACCAGGGAAAGGCCAACCGCGCTTGACAGGTGCGTTGCACGATGTAGTAGGCGGTGGCGAACAGCGCGCTGCCGCCGAACCCGAAGATCACCAAACTGGTGTGAACCGGACGCAGCCGCCCGAACGTGAGCGCGGGAATATCGAAATTTAAAAAGGGCCAAGCCAATTCGCAGGCGATGTAAACGCCGACACTCATGCCGATGATCCCGTAAACCATCGACACGATCATAAAGCGGCGGACGATATCGAAATTATATTGCTCGACCGGCAATGCTGAGCTTTGGGCCATGTTGAAGCCTCTTTTGCAGACCGCGGATAAGAAGCGTGCTCGTCGCAGCCGATGCTTATCGGGGCGATCAAGCATCCGGTGGGTGGGACGGTGGTTTATTCTACTAGTATTCGCCGGGTTTTCTCAATCAGCATCGGCGACTACTGAGAGAGGGCAACGCCGCAACTGCCTCAAGCCAAGGTATTAGAAAGCTTGAAAACTTCAGAGGAGCCGCAGCGCGTAATGATCGAGTATCAACGCGGCGAACAGCCCAAACAGATAGACGATGGAGAAGCCAAACGTCGGCATCGCCAGACGGTCGTCGCCAGTCGCATACAAGCGCGTGGCGAAACTGAGAAAACGCACGCCCAACACCACCGCGCCGATCAAATAGATCCAACCGCTCATGCCGGTTAGAAACGGCAGCAACGTGACCAGAAACAACAAGATGGTATAAAGCAGAATGTGCAAGCGGGTGAAGGCCACGCCGTGGGTCACCGGCAACATGGGAATATCGGCGTTGGCGTAATCGTGGCGGCGATGGATGGCCAGCGCCCAAAAATGAGGCGGCGTCCAGATATAGATAATCAGGAACAGCAACAACGCCCCGGAATCGATCTGGCCGGTCACCGCCGTCCAGCCGAGCAAGGGCGGCGCGGCGCCGGCCGCGCCGCCGATAACGATATTCTGCGGCGTCGCCCGCTTGAGAAACAGGGTATAAATCACGGCGTAGCCGATCAGCGAGGCAAAGGTTAATACCGCCGTCAGCGGATTGGTGAAAACCAGCAACAAGCCGAACCCGCAGATCCCGATAATCAGGGCGAAACTCAACACCTGCCAGGATTCCAGATGCCCGCTGGGCAGCGGCCGGTGCCGGGTTCGGGCCATGATCGCATCGGCCTTGCGATCCACCAAATGATTGATCGCGGCGGCGGAACCGGCCATCAACGCAATGCCCAGCGAGCCGAACAACAAAATGTCCCACGACACCATGCCCGGCGTGGCGAGCAACATCCCGACCATCCCGGTAAAGGTGATCAGCGCGACCACTCTGGGCTTGGTCAATTCCAAGTAGTCCCGGCCATGGCGGCGAAAACTGGCGCGCAGCGTTTGGAGCGTGGCCGCCATCATGGATCGGTTTCCGGCCGGCGCAACAGGTGGTTGAGCGCGACCAAGGCCAGTAACAACAGCGCCGCGACGCCGCTGTGGGCGACCGCGACCGGCAGCGGCAGGCGCAACAGCACGTTGGCGACACCCAGCGCCAGTTGCGCGAGCAGCAGCGCGGCCAAGACCCCGCCGGCCAGCCGGACGGCGCGGCTGGGGCCACCTTGCAACAGCCGCCAGCTCAACCAACCCAGATACAGCGCTACCGCCAGAGCGCCCAAACGGTGCGCCCAATGGATGGTCATCCGCGCTTCGTTGCCCAGCACTCCCCCTTCGTAAGAAATTCCGAGGCCGCGCCACAAGGTAAAAGCTTCGCCAAAATCGGTCGGCGGCCACCAGTGGCCCTGACAGGTCGGGAAATCCGGGCACGACAGGGCGGCGTAATTGGCGCTGGTCCAACCGCCCAGCGCGATTTGCGCCACCAGCAACACCAAACCCAGCAGCGCGTAGCCGCGCAACGTCCGCCCGTCAAGCGCGGCATCCCGCGCGCCGTAGCGGCCCTGACCGAGCACCAGCCACGCCAGCAAGCCGAGCGTGGTCAACCCGCCGAGCAAATGCGCCATCACCACCACCGGCTTCAACTGCCAAGTCACGGTCCACATGCCCAGCAGCGCCTGAAAAACGATTAGCGCCAGCAACCCCAAAGGCAAGGCCACCGGCTGGCCGGGCCGGCCGCGCCGCCGCCACGCCAGCACCGCCAGCGCTAGCACCAACAGCCCCAAAGCTCCGGCGAAATAGCGATGCACCATCTCCTTCCAAGCTTTGGCCGGCTCCACCGGACGGTGCGGGAAGTTTTGATTCGCCTCGACGATCTGATGGGGCTCGTCAGGCACATCCAGCTGGCCGTAGCAGCCCGGCCAATCCGGACAGCCCAAACCGGCGTCGGATAAGCGCACGTAAGCGCCCAGCACCACTACGGCGAAGGTGAGCGCCAGCGCGGCCCACGCCAAACGATGAAACGCGCTGGCGCGGACTGCCGTCATCCGATTTTCGACCATTTCAATAACCGTTTCAGGTCTTTCAAGATCCCGCTCGGCTCGACCTCGACCGGATAACGCATCAACAAATTCCCCAACGGGTCTAGCAAATACACCCAATCGCCGGCCTGGCCCGACCGGGGAAAAGCGCTCAGCAAAGCCGTCCGCTGGGTGTGGTCAGCGATGCCGACTACCGTGGCGGGATGTTCAGCGCTCAACCATTGCCGCCATTCGGGCGTAGGTCGGGCATCCAACAGCAGCAAAGTTTTGATCCGGTCGATGTCCTTGCCCAAGGCCAAGCGGACTTGGCGCATGTCGTACAAGCCGGTGCGGCAGCGCGCGTCGCAGGCGTCGGCCGATCCGACATAGACCAGCACCCAGCGCCCGCGCAGCCGTTCCCCGCCGATTGAATCCGCCTCAGAGGCCGGCTCGAAACGCAACTCCAGAGGGCGAGCCGGATTTAACAGTTCGCCGTGCTGGACCGAGCCGTCAGGACGCCAGTGGCCGACCGATAGCCACGCCGCCGCCAGCGGCAGCACGAAACAGGCGATGATCGCCAAGAGCACCAAACGCTGCCGCCACGCGGCGGGCACCGAAGCAGGATCGGAGGACATCGAGCGAACGTTCATCTCTTAAATCATGGTTGACGCGGCGACCGCCGGATATTGACCGCCAGGTACAAGATTACTAACGCAACCGCCAAGCCGAACCACTGCGCGGCGTAACCCCGGTGGCGCTCCGGGCCGATCCCGCCGAAGCGGGGCTGCCAGTCGCGCCAGTAGCCGGCCGCCTCCCCCGGCTCCAGCAAAATCAAGGCGGCATCGAGCGGATAATTCAACAACTCCGCCAGCCGAGAATAGTCGACGTAAGGGATCACGCGCGGCCAACTTGACGCCGCTCCCGTGGCCTCGCCCCACCGCAAACCCGGATTGGCCGGTTGCGCCAGCCAACCCCGCAGGATTATTGATCGATCGTCAACAGCGATGTCGGGCAAGGTTTGCCGTGAGGCTCCGAGCGGCACCCAGCCTCGGTTGATCAGAATGGCTCCACCCTCGCCCACGCGCAACGGCGTCAAGACATGATAACCCGGCCGGCCGTCGCGCACCTGATTGTCCAACAAAAACTGATGCGCCCCATCATAGCGGCCGGAGGCGACGACTCGAAGATAACGGTGGTTGGGAGCGGAGGGATCGACCTGGGCCAAGGCCACGGGCGGCTGTTCGAAGCGCTCGGCGAAAACCGCTTGCAACTCCGCTTTCTGGCGGGCGCGATCCGATTGCCAAAACCCCAAGGCCAACAACAAGGGCAACAACAACAAACAGGCGAACGTCGAGGCCCAGCCGGGCTCGAAAACCCAATCGCCCAGTCGCGCGCGCATCGATTGGAGCGCCCCCAATCCGAACCGGCTACGCCGGACCGAATTGGGCTATACTCGCGCTCATCCTCGCCATTTGCCAGGACTTATCGCCCTCTATGAAGGTCATCGTCGTCATCATGCTGGTGCTGATTCTCGGCAGCCTGGGTTCCGGCCTGTTCTTCTTGATCAGCGACCGGGGCCAGAACCGCCGCACGGTCAAGGCGCTCACCCTACGCATCGGACTGTCGGTCGCCCTGTTTCTGCTTTTGATGCTGGCTTACGCCACCGGCTTGATCAAGCCGCACGGCCTGTAAGCGCGGATCACATCCAGTAGACGAAGATAAACAAGCCCAACCACACCACATCCACGAAGTGCCAATACCAAGCGGCCGCTTCAAAGGCGAAATGCTTGTGCGGGCCAAAATGGCCGGCGATGCTCCGGAATAAAATCACCGTTAGAATGATCGCGCCGATGGTCACGTGCATGCCGTGAAATCCGGTCAGCATGAAAAAGGTGGAGCCGTAGATCCCACTATTGAGGGTCAGGTTCAGCTCCTTGTACGCCTCGTGATACTCGACATACTGTAAGATCAAAAACAGCACGCCTAAGGCAACCGTCGCGGCCAACCCCTTGATCAACTGCGGGCGTTTGCCTTCCACCAGCCCCCAGTGCGCCCAAGTGATGGTCACGCCGCTGCTGAGCAGAATCAAAGTATTGAGGGCGGGCAACCCCCAAGCGTGCATCGGCGCGAAAAAGCCGCCGATGGCGTCGGGACCGTTGGTCGGCCACGCGGCTTCATATTTGGGCCACAGCAGGCTTTGAGTCAGAAGCCCATGATCCGTCTCGCCGCCCAGCCATGGCACGGAATAAACCCGCGCGTAAAAAAGCGCCCCGAAAAACGCGGCGAAAAACATGACTTCCGAAAAAATGAACCAGACCATTCCCCAGCGGAACGAGCGATCCATCTGTTCGTTGTAAAACCCTTTTTCGCTTTCGCGAATCACCGTCCCAAACCAGCCGAAAATCGTGATCAGCATCATGGTCAGCCCGATCACTAACAGCATGGCGCTGCCGCCGTTGAGCAGCGTGGCCCCGCCGAACATCAGCGTAAACAAGCTGACAGACGCGATGATGGGCCAGTAACTGTGATCCGGCACGTAGTAATGCTCTGGATTCGGATGCGCCGGCGCATGGTCCGCGTGCGACATGAATCTCCCCTCTGATGGTGTTGGTTGGCTAGAAGGAGCGGATCGAGCCCCGGTCAGGCGCTCTAACTGCCCGCGTCGTCGAGTCTGAAGAAAGTATAGGACAACGTGACGGTGCGCACGTCCGCCGGCAACTTGGGATCGATCCTAAACGTCACCGGCATATCCTTGCCCTCCCCCGCCTTGAACAGTTGCCGGTTGAAGCAAAAACACTCGATCTTTTGAAAATGAGTGGCGGCCAAGCCCGGCGAAACGCTGGGGATGGCCTGGCCGGTCATCGGCTGATCCGCCAGATTTTTAGCCCAAAATTGGGTTTGATAAAACTGGCCCGGATGCACCTGCATCTTCGCGACCTTGGGCGCGAACTCCCAAGGCGCGCCCACGTTCAGGCTGGCGACGAATTCCACGGTCACCGTCCGCGACTCGTCCACCGCGACCGGCTCCACCACCGCCATCCTCCCGCCGGTCTTGCCGTTGAGACCGGTAATCTGACAGAGCACGTCGTAGAGCGGCACCATCGCGAACCCGAAGCCGAACATGCCGGCGGTCAACCACAACAAGCGCCGCACCAACCGCCGGTTGGCCGAGGCCCTCGTCGGGTCGGTCGCCGCTGCCGCGTCATAAATATCCATCGTTCACCGCCACATCATCATCAGAATAAAACCGAAGTAAATCGTCACGGCCAAGATCGCCAGCGCGATCACCGTGCGCCTTGCCCCAACGGCGCGGCGCGCCGGCGTCGATCCGGCATCCGGCTTGTCCCCATCCGCCACCGTTATTTGGCTTCCAAGGTTCATTTGACCTCAGGAGCGGTGGTGAAAGTGTGGTACGGCGGCGGCGATGGCAGGGTCCATTCCAGGCCATGCGCCCCTTCCCAAACCTGATCGGTCGCTTTTGCGCCACCGCGAATGGTTTTGATCACGTTATAGGCGAACAGCAACTGGGAGAAGCCGAACATGAACGCACCGACCGTCGAGAGCATGTTGAACTCGGTAAATTGCAGCGCGTAGTCCGGGATACGGCGCGGCATGCCGGCCAATCCCAGAAAATGCTGCGGGAAAAACAGCACGTTGACGCCTACCACCGACAACCAGAAATGCCATTGGCCCAACTTCTCATCGTACATGTGGCCGGTCCACTTCGGCAGCCAATAATAGGCGGCGGCCATGATCGAGAACACCGCCCCCGGCACCAGCACGTAGTGGAAGTGCGCCACCACGAAATAAGTGTCGTGATACTGGAAATCGGCCGGAGCGATGGCCAGCATCAAGCCGGAGAAACCGCCGATGGTGAACAGGATCACGAAGGCGATGGCGAACAGCATCGGCGTTTCGAAGGTCATCGCCCCGCGCCACATGGTCGAAATCCAGTTGAACACCTTCACGCCGGTCGGCACCGCGATCAACATGGTCGCGTACATGAAGAACAGTTCGCCGGCCAGCGGCATCCCCACCGTGAACATGTGGTGCGCCCAGACGATGAACGACAAAAACGCGATGGACGCGGTGGCGTAGACCATGGAGGCATAGCCGAACAGCGGCTTGCGGGCGAAGGTGGGAATGATCATGGAAATCACCCCGAACGCCGGCAGGATCATGATGTAGACCTCGGGATGGCCGAAAAACCAGAAGATGTGCTGGAACATCACCGGGTCGCCGCCGCCGGCGGCGTTGAAGAACGAGGTGCCGAAGAACTTGTCGGTCAGCAGCATGGTCACCGCGCCCGCCAGCACCGGCATCACCGCGATCAACAGATAAGCGGTGATCAGCCACGTCCAGACGAACAGCGGCATCTTCATCAGGGTCATGCCGGGCGCGCGCAGGTTCAAGATCGTCGCGATAATGTTGATCGCGCCCATGATCGAGGACACGCCCATCATGTGAATCGCCAAAATCACGAACGGAAACGCCTGTCCGGTTTGCAACACCAACGGCGGATAAAGCGTCCACCCGCCGGCTGGACCGCCGCCCGGCATGAACAGAGTAGACAGCAGGAGGGTAAACGCGAACGGCATGATCCAAAACGACCAGTTGTTCATGCGCGGCAGCGCCATGTCCGGCGCGCCGATCATCATCGGCACCAGCCAGTTGGCCAAGCCGACGAAAGCCGGCATCACCGCGCCGAAGATCATCACCAAAGCATGGACGGTGGTCAGTTCGTTGAAAACCTGCGGGTTGACAATTTGCAGCCCCGGCTGGAACAGCTCGGCGCGGATCACCAAGGCCATGGCCCCGCCGACAAAAAACATCAGCAGCGCCAACAGCAGGTACAGAGTGCCGATGTCCTTGTGGTTGGTGGTCAGCAGCCAGCGGCTCAACCCGCGCCGCGGGCCGTGGGCGTGATCGTCGTGCGCGTGATCGTGAGCGTGCGATGCCGTGCTCATAAACTTAGCCTCCAGAAGCGGTTTGAACGGGAGAAGCGTTGTTCGCGGTCTGCGCGCCCGGTTTGGCCTTGGCCTTCATCTGGGCGAGCCACTCGTTGAATTCGGCCTCGGGTACAGCCTTGACCACGATCGGCATATAACCGTGATCCTTGCCGCACAATTCGGCGCACTGACCCCGATAAACGCCAGGCTTCTCGATCAGGGTCCAATTTTCGTTGATGAAACCGGGAATGGCGTCGCGCTTCCAGCCCAAATCCGGCACCCACCAGGAGTGGATCACATCGGCGGCGGTGGTCAGGATGCGGACTTTTTTGCCGACCGGCAGCACCAGCGGATTATCGACCTCCAGCAGATAATGCTCGCCCTTGGCGGCGACGTTGCGAATCTGGGTCGCGGGGGTGGAAAGCACGCTGAAAAAACCGACGTCCTGATCAAGATAATCGTATTGCCAACGCCACTGATAACCGGTGACCTTGACGGTCAGTTCGGCCTCGCGGGCGTCGTACATCTTGACCAGCGTCTTGGTGGCCGGCACCGCCATGCCGATCAAAATCAGCATCGGAACGATGGTCCAGACGATTTCGACCAAGGTGCTTTCATGAAACTGGGCCGGCACCGCGCCGCGCGACTTGCGGTGGTGGAAGATCGACCAGAACATCACGCCGAACACCACCACGCCGATCACCACGCAGATCCAGAAAATCAGCATGTGCAGGTCGTAGACCTCCCGGCTGATGGCGGTGACGCCCCGAGGCATGTTGAGCGCCATTTCGGCGCGCCCCCCCGCGCTCCAGGCCAGCAGCAGCGCACCGCCAAGACCGGCGCCGCCTCGCGTTATAAAGTGGCTGATTCCCATACTCCTCCGCTCCCGATGGTTGATCGCGCCTCTAATGGCCAAGACGCCTAAATGGAATAAAACATTCATTCACCGACCCGGGGGCCTTTTCAGGCGCGAATCCGAATCGCTGCTTCAGGATAGCCCCCGCAAGCAAAGGGTCAAATCCCGCGCGAGTTGTTTTCGTTCTTCCTCGACCAAAAACCGGCCGACTTCCACGGATCGTCCGTGAGCGTGGATCAGCAGCCGGCTTGGATACCACTGCCGGGGACAGTCCTTCAAAACGACCCGAGCCCACGGCCGCGTCAACACCCAACTCTGTCGGGGTCCGCGCCGCCCGCGCTCGATCCGGATGCTATCCTCGGCCACGCAAATGACCTCGCATTCGTGGCAGCGGCAGATGACCCGATACAGGGCGACGCCCACCACCAACAGTTCCAGGCCCGCGAACGGCAGCACCGGCCAAAAGCCCATGGCGACCAAAGGGGCTATCCCGATCAAGGTCACCCCGCACAGACTGCCGAAAAACACCAGATTCTGCCGCCATGACATCGAACGGTTGGGGCGCAGGACATAACAATATTGGCACTCATTCAGGGCATATTCCACTGCGACCATGACTTGAAAGCCCCCATTCTTTGCCTTGCTTATTTAACAAGTAACGACAGACAGGAAACTTGTCAATACCCTTTCGTACCACTAAGGATTTATTTCCTAGATCAGCCGACAAAAACAAGGAATTTGAGGCGGCGGTTCCTGCTATTCCCGGTCCGGACGCGAGCGGCGCAAGCGCTTGAGGGGAAAAACCGCCGGACCGGCCGCGGGCCGGCGAACCCGCTCGCCAACCGATCCCCAGGCATGGCCGTACACCACTTCGCAGGTGGCGGGCAAGGTTCCATCCGGCGCGCGCCATTGCTCGTAAGCCGCGCGCATCGCCCGCCAGCGATCTTTACCGGTCAAGCCGCGCGGTCGGCCGGCGTTCAGATTGCCCGCGCCGAGCGCTTTTAAGTCGCGCAGCAAGCCATCCAGCTCGGAATAGGTGAAATTCAGCCGTTCGACATCCATAACTGGCTCGGTCAAACCGGCTCGCAGCAAGGCGTCACCGACATCGTGCAGATCCAGAAAAGCGTGCACGTGTGGATGGGAGTCGGCGCTGTGCCACGCGCGGCGCAGCTCAACCAAGGTGTCCGGCCCCAGCGTGCTGAACAACAAAGCGCCGCCCGGCTTGAGCACCCGTCGGAATTCCGAAAAAGCCCGATCTAGATCAAAACACCACGGCAAGGCCAAATTGGAAAAAATCAAATCGCAACTGGCGTCGGCCAGCGGCAAGGTTTCAGGTTCGCCGACCGCGCCGTACAAGGTCCGCAGCCACGGCGCGCGCTTGCGGGCGACCGCCACCATCCCGACCGCCCGTTCCAACCCGACAATCCGCGCCCGACGGTACTTTTTAAACAATAAGGCCGTGGTCGCGCCGGTCGCGCAACCCACATCCAGAATCACCGCCGGATCGAGCTTGATCTGATCCAAGCGTTCCAGCAAGCGCTGGCCGACTTCACGCTGCGCCACCGCCGCCTGATCGTAGCCGACGGCGGCCCGTTCGAAGGCCCGTCGAAGCGCTCGCCGATCCAATTCGAAAACCGCGTTTTCACGATCCCGCATCGAGAAAAGTCCGCAGTTCGGCGACAAATTCCCCCGGATGGGAAAAAAATGGGGCGTGTCCGGCTCGCTCGAAGACCTTCAGGCGACCGTCCGGCAAGCGTTCCACCAGCTCCGCGCCGGCCTGGGCGGGAACCAATTGATCGCGCTGGCCCATCAACAGCAGCGTCGGACACGCGATGCGCGGCCAATCCGGACGCAGATCGGCGGTTTCCAAGATCGTCAGACCGCTTTCCAGCGCGGCCAAGGCCGGCTCGCCGTGCTGGAACAACATGCCTTTAAGCCGGTGCAGCTGGGCGCTGGCCCGTTCGCTGCCGTGCACTTCCAGCGCGATAAAACGCTTGAGCACGGCGCGGTGGTCCCGGCGGAGATCCTGGGCAAATTGGTGCAACACCGGCAATGCGATGGCGTGCGGCCAATCGGGCCGTCGGGTGAAACAGGGAGAACTGTTGACCAAGACCAGACGGTTGACCCGCGCCGGCGCGCTGACGGCCAGCCGCTGCGCGACAAGCCCCCCCAGCGACCAACCGACCCAGGCCGCCGTCGCCGGCGTGGCGGCCGCCACCGCCCGGCACAGCGCGTCGAGATCGTGGCGACCATCCCAAGCACGGCTGAAACCGTGGCCCGGCAAATCCACCACGGTCACGCGGTGGTGATCGTACAGCGCTTCGGCCACATCCTCCCACACGCCGGAATGCATCCCCCACCCGTGCAGCAACACCACCTCCGAGCCGTGCCCCAAGGCGTGGCTGTAAAGCGAGGATTCGGGGGCTTTCCGGGCTTCGGGCCAACCGCCCTCAAGCGCTTCAATCGAGCGCGACATCGCGGCCGGCGCTAACGGTCTGTCGGGCGGCCGTCCGGCTGGCGCGGCAGGTTCACGCCACCACCGCGTCGGACAAGGGATGGCCTTCATCATCCAATGGAATATCGATCCATTGATCCCGGTAAATGCGTCGCAAATCGATGATCGACCACGGCACCAAAATCAAAAACGCCAAAATCCAGGAGACCAAGTGCCACGTCCAGCCGTTGCCCGGAAAGAACGTGGCGATCACCACGAAAAAGCCAGTGACGCCATAAAAGCGGTAGGCCGCTTGCTGGGTGTAATGCCCGACCTTGGGGTCGGGATGGTGGCGGTTCATCGCGTAAACCAACATCGAAGCGCCAAACCAAAAAATGAGCAGCGGGAACGGCACGAGGATCGCGATGATGTTGCCGTAATTCATCACGGTGGCGGCGCGCTTGGCCGACGAACCGCGCGCGATCTTGCCGATGGCCGTGTTCTCGCTCGACTCCAGAATGTGCATGACCGAAGCTGTACTTGACATGACCTGACTCGTTGTTGTAATGCCGCTGAAAAATGCTGGGCAATAACCGCATGTTCTCGAACCCCCACCCCCTTGTCAACCGGCTGCGAAACCCGTCGTTTCGCCAGTGGTGGAAGCGGTTCGAAAACCTGTTGCTGCCGCCTGTTTGCCTGCTGTGCGGGGCGGCCGGAACGCCCGGTCGCGATCTGTGCGCCGGCTGCGCCGCAGATCTGCCGGCCAATGAGACCGCCTGCTGGCAATGCGCCCTTCCACTGGCCGATGGGCATGAGGGGCAGTGCCGGCACTGTCGATCCCGGCCGCCGGGTTTCGAGCGCGCGTTCGCTCCCTTCCTCTATAGACCGCCGATGGACTATCTGATTCAAGGCTTGAAATATAACCAGCGGTTGAGCCACGCCCGGCTGCTGGGCGAATTGCTGGCCGATACGCTCGACAATCGCGGCGCGCCTCGACCCGATTGCATCGTCCCGGTGCCGCTCCATCCTTCGCGACTGCGCGAGCGCGGTTTCAATCAAGCGGTCGAACTGGCCCGCCCCTCGGCTCGCCGCATTCAGCTCCCGCTACTGATCGAGGGTTTGCGCCGCGCGCGGCCGACTATCCCGCAAACGGCTTTGGACGCCCGCCAGCGCCAGATCAATCTTCAAGGCGCTTTTATCGCAACGCAACCGTTCGCCGGCCGACGGGTCGCGCTCGTGGATGATGTGATGACAACCGCCAGCACCGCCGAGGAATGCGCCCGCGCCTTACGGGCTGAAGGCGCGTCCGAGGTCGAAATCTGGACCGTCGCCCGCGCCGTCATCGGAGATCCTGACGCCTTGCCCTGCCGCCATGAGCTCTCGCCCGATCCCCTGCTTTTGAACGATCCTCAAGGCCGCGCGGATCGCCGCCCTGTTCTATCCCGCGTCCAACCGGTGCATAATCTTGACGACCCACCTATAAAACGCCGAAAGGGGTACCCCAGCATGACTGTTGAAACCATTTCCACTCAACCGTTTCAAGATCAGAAACCCGGCACTTCGGGGCTTCGCAAAAAGGTCAAGGTATTCCAGCGGCCAAACTACCTGGAAAACTTCGTCCAGGCCATTTTCGACACCCAGCGCGAGGGCGAGAACTCCCCGCTGGTGGTCGGCGGCGACGGCCGTTATTACAACCGGCAGGCGATTCAGATCATTCTGCGGATCGCGGCCGCCAACGGCTGCACTCGCGTGCTGCTCGGCCAAGGCGGCATTTTTTCGACGCCGGCGGTTTCGCACATGATCCGCAAGCACGACGCCCGAGGCGGGATCATCCTCTCGGCTAGCCACAATCCCGGCGGGCCGGATGAAGACTTCGGGATCAAATTCAATACCCCCAACGGCGGGCCGGCTCCGGAAAAAGTCACCGAAGCGATCTTCGCCGCCACCCAGCACATGACGCGCTATCACCGTCTGAACACCCCCGACATCGATTTGGACAAACTCGGTACGACCGTGATCGGCGACATGCGGGTCGACATCGTCGATTCGGTCAGCGATTACGCGGATTTGATGGAGCATTTATTCGACTTCGAGCAAATCCGCGCCTTATTCAAATCCGGCTTCCGGATGCGCTTCGACGCCATGCACGCGGTGACCGGCCCCTACGCCCGCGAAATTCTGGAAAACCGGCTGGGCGCGGGGGCGGGCACGGTGATCAACGGCGTGCCGCTGGAAGATTTCGGCCACGGCCATCCCGATCCCAATCTGGTCTACGCCAAGGAACTGGCCGATTACCTGTTCGGTTCCGACGCGCCGGATTTCGGGGCGGCCTCGGACGGCGACGGCGACCGCAACATGGTGTTGGGCCGGCATTTCTTCGTCACTCCCAGCGACAGTCTGGCGGTGATCCTGGCCAACGCCAAACTGGTCCCCGGCTATCGCAGCCGCCTGACCGGCGTCGCCCGCTCGATGCCCACCAGTCAAGCGGCGGATCGGGTGGCGGCCAAGCTCGGTCTCAACTGCTACGAAACGCCGACCGGCTGGAAATTCTTCGGCAATCTGCTGGACGCCGGCCGGATCACCTTGTGCGGCGAGGAAAGTTTCGGCACCGGCTCCGATCACGTGCGCGAAAAAGACGGACTGTGGGCGGTGCTGTTTTGGCTGAACATCCTGGCCGCGCGCCAGCAGTCGGTCGCCGATATCGTGCGCGAGCATTGGAAAATCTACGGCCGCAACTACTACACCCGACACGACTACGAAGCGGTCGACAGCAAAGCCGCCGACGGCTTGGTTGGAGCCCTGCGCGCTCAATCCGCCAGCCTGCCGGGCCAGCGCTTGGGCTCGTATACCGTGGATTACGCCGACGACTTCCGCTATGTCGATCCGATCGACGACAGCGTGAGCGACAAACAAGGGATTCGGATCGGCTTCAAGGGCGGCTCGCGGATCGTCTACCGGCTGTCCGGCACCGGCACCGAAGGCGCGACCCTGCGGGTTTACATCGAAGCCTACGAGCCCGATGCGGCCAAGCACGACCTGGATACCCAGAAAGCGCTGGCGGAATTGATCGACATCGCGAATAGTCTGGCCGGCATCCGCGAGCGTACCGGCCGCGAAGCGCCGACGGTCATTACTTAATCCTCAGACTGGCTGCTCCCTCAAAATCGAACTTGATAGAGCAGCCATTTCCACTGCTCGTGCCTGTGGATGTTCTGATAAGCGCCCTATCAAAAAAAGGGATCGCTTCCGCGATCCCCATAAGACCTCCAAGCGAAAGAGAGAAGGTCAAGTTAAATATAATCACCCTTGAAGCTTTCGAGGGTCTTGATGTAATTGGCGCGCTCGAAAGCGGTCGGATCGGCCACGTTTTGCTGGCTCATCGAGCCTTTCATCTGCGCCACCGACGCATAGTTGTGCATCTCCATCCAGGTCTGCAAACCATCGCGCAGCGTGGTCATGTAATCGATGCCGTTTTTCAGCAAGGCTGAGGTGGTCATCACCACATCCGCGCCCGCCATCAAATACTTCACCACCTCCACCGGGGTATGCACGCCGCGGGTCGCGCCCAAGGAAGCCCGCAAGCGGCCGTACAACACCGCGATCCACAACAGCGGCAGGCGGATTTCATCGGGCGAACTCAAATTGAGATTGGGCGCCACATCCAATTTATCCAGATCGAAATCCGGTTGATAAAAGCGGTTGAACAGCACCAGCGCGTCCGCTCCGGCCTCATCCAGCGCCTTGGTCATCGACCCGATCGCGCTGAAAAACGGACTCAATTTCACCGCCACCGGCACCGTGACCGCCGCTTTCACCGCCTTGACGATCTCGATGTAGCGCTCCTCGACCTGGCGGCCGTTGGTAGTGAGATCGGCGGGGATGTAGTAGATGTTCAGCTCGATCCCCTTGGCCCCGGCTTGCTGCATCAACTGAGCGTATTCGATCCAGCCAGTATTGGTGATGCCGTTCAGGCTGCCCATGATGGGGATGTCGACCGCCTCGGAAGCCCGCCGCAGCAGGTCGAGATAGCTGTCCGGGCCGACGGTGTAATCATCGACTTCCGGGAAGTAATTGAGCGACTCGGCATAGCTTTCGGTATTCGCGGTCATCAGATATTCGAGCGCGGCGCTCTCGTGTTTCAACTGTTCCTCGAACAGTGAAAACATGACCACGGCCGACGCGCCGGCGTCTTCCAGGCGCTTGATATTGGCCAAGGTTCCCGCCAGCGGCGAAGCTGAAGCCACGATAGGATGCTTCAGCTCCATCCCCATGTAAGTGGTTCGTAAATCCATGGTGATTCCTTCTGCGTGCAAGATGTCGGTGGATCGTCGTCCGAACCCTCGGCCGGCCAGCGCCGAAGCCGCGCGCCCCGCCCGGCGCGGGCGGGGAGCAACGGTCGGGGTGTCGGGAGGACGCGCCTCTTATTGTTTGAAGGTCGGCTGGAACGCCGCGCCGCTACGGCCCGCCATTTCTTCGTAGACGGACCAACGCTGGTTGATCGCCTGCTGGCCCAACTCCATGAGATGCTCGGCTTCCTTGGGATTGGTATAGGCCAGCACCTTATAGCGCACCTCGTTGTAGGCGTATTTCTTCAGCGGAATCCGGGGACGGGCCGAATCGAGCACGAACGGATTGTTGCCGGATTCGCGCACCGCCGGATTGTAGCGGACCAACGGCCAATGGCCGCTTTCCACCGCCAGATGCTGCTGGTCCAAACCGCGCTGCATGTTGATGCCGTGGGCGATGCAGTGGCTGTAGGCCAGAATCAGCGAGGGGCCGCGATAAGCCTCGGCCTCCCGGAAGGCCAACAGAGCCTGCTGCGGGTTGGCCCCCAGCGCGATGCGGGCCACATAGACGTTGCCGTAGGAAATCGCCTGCAAGGCCAGATCCTTCTTGCCCACCGTCTTGCCGGCCGCCGCGAATTTGGCGACCGCCCCGAGCGGGGTGGATTTCGACATCTGACCGCCGGTGTTGGAGTAGACCTCGGTGTCCATCACCAGGATATTCACGTCGCGGCCGCTGGCCAGCACGTGATCGACGCCGGAGGAGCCGATGTCGTAAGCCCAGCCGTCGCCGCCGACGATCCAGATGCTGCGCCGGACCAATTGGTCGGCGACAGCCAGCAACCGCGCGGCGCGCGGGTCCTGGATTTCCTTTAAGCGTTGCTTGAGTTCCGCCACCCGGCCGCGCTGGCGGCGGATGTCGATTTCGGTGAGCTGTTCGGCCTCTAGCAGATCGTCTATCAATTCCTGGCCGATGCCGGAAACCAGCGCGTTCAACAAATCACGCGCGTAGCTGAGGTGCATGTCGGCGGTCAGCCGGAAGCCCAAGCCGAATTCGGCGTTATCTTCGAACAGCGAGTTAGACCAGGCCGGCCCCCGCCCTTCGCTGTTGATCGACCAGGGCGTCGTCGGCTGGTTGCCGCCGTAGATCGAGGAGCAGCCGGTGGCGTTGGCGACCAGCAGCCGATCGCCGAACAGCTGCGACAGCAGCTTGACGTAGGGCGTCTCGCCGCAGCCGGAACACGCGCCGGAGAACTCGAACAGCGGCGGCAGGAACTGCACGCCGCGCACGGTCGAAAAATCGACCCGGCCGCGATCCACTTCCGGCAAGCCCTCAAAGAAGCCGATATTGGCGCGTTCGTTGTCCAGCACCGGCTCCTTGAGCGCCATGTTGATGGCCTTGTGGCCGACCTTTTCCTTGCTCTTGGCCGGGCAGACCTCCACGCACAGCGAGCAGCCGGTACAATCCTCCAGGTACACCTGCAGGGTGTAGCGGATGTCCGGAAAACCGCGCGCGTCGATGGGCGCGGTTTTAAACGCTTTCGGCGCGGCTTCCAAATTGGCCTGATGGTAGAACTTCGAACGGATGACGCCGTGCGGGCAGACCATGCTGCAATTGCCGCACTGGATGCAGATCTCCGGCTCCCAAATCGGCACGAAGTTGGAGATATTGCGTTTTTCCCACTGCGTGGTGGCGCTGGGGTAAGTGCCATCCACCGGCAAGGCGCTGACCGGCAGTTCGTCGCCGCGCCCGGCCATCATCATCGCCGTCACTTTTTGCACGAACTCAGGCGCGTTGGCCGGCACCACCGGCGGCAGTTGGCGGGTGCTCGTGGCCTGGGCCGGCACCGCGATTTGCTTCAAGTTGATCAGGGTGTTATCCACCGCCTCGAAATTCTTGCGCACCACTTCCTCACCCTTGCGGGCGTAGGATTTCTTGATCGAATACTTGATCTTGTCGATGGCCTTGTCGCGCGGCAGCACCTTGGAAATCGCGAAGAAGCAGGTCTGCATGATGGTGTTGATCCGGGTGCCCATGCCGTTGTCGCGGGCCACCTTCTCGGCGTTGATGCCGTAGATCTCCAGCTTCTTGTTGATAATTTCTTCCTGCACCGGGCGCGGGATGCGCTCCCAGGCTTCTTCCGGTTCGTGCGGGCTGGTGTTGAGCAGCACGATCGCCCCCGGTGCGGCGCGGGTCAGCACATCGCCGCGATCCAGGAAGTTGAACTGGTGGACGCCGATGAAATTGGCCGACTGCACCAGATAGGGCGCTTGGATCGGATCGGGGCCGAAGCGCAGGTGGGAGACGGTCTGGGAACCGGATTTCTTGGAGTCGTAGACGAAATAACCCTGGGCGAAGAATTCCGGATCGTCGCCGATGATCTTGATCGAATTTTTGTTGGCGCCGACCGTGCCGTCCGCGCCCAGGCCGAAGAACATCGCCCGCACCACCTTGTCGGACTCGATGACGAAATGCGGATCGATTTCCAGGCTGGTGTGGGTCACATCGTCGTTGATGCCGACGGTGAAATGATTCTTGGGCTTATCCTTGCGCAGTTCGTCGAAGACGGTCTTGACCATCGCCGGGGTAAATTCCTTGGACGACAGGCCGTAGCGGCCACCGACGACGCGCGGCAGGCTCGGCGTGCGCAGCTTGCCGTCCATCTGCGCTTCCACCAGGGTGTTGACGATTTCCAGATACATCGGCTCGCCGGTGGCGCCGGGTTCCTTGGTGCGCTCCAGCACGGCGATGGCTTTGGCGCTGACCGGCAAGGCCGCCAGGAAGTGCGGCGCCGACAGAGGCGCATAGAGCCGGACCTGCAACACGCCGACTTTTTCGCCGCGCGCGTTCAGATAATCGGCGGTTTCGCGGGCGGTCTCCGCGCCGGAACCCATGATGACGATGACCCGTTCGGCATTGGGATCGCCGAAATAGTCGAACAGATTGTAACGACGACCGGCGACGCCGGCGAACTTGTCCATCGCCGCCTGGACAATCTCCGGGACCTTGGCGTAGAACGGATTGACTGTTTCGCGGGCCTGGAAATAAGTGTCGGGGTTTTGGGCGGTGCCGCGAATGAACGGGCGATCCGGATTCAAGGCGCGGGCGCGATGGGCCAGCACCAGATCGTCGCGGATCATCGCCCGCATGTCGTCGTCGGTCAGCAAGCTCAGCTTGTTGACCTCGTGGGAGGTACGGAAGCCGTCGAAGAAGTGGATGAACGGAACCCGCGCCTCCAAGGTGGCCGCCTGAGCGATCAGCGCCATGTCGTGGGCTTCCTGCACCGACGCCGAGACCAACATGCAAAATCCGGTCGGGCGCACCGCCATCACGTCCTGATGGTCGCCGAAGATCGACAACCCCTGAGTCGCCAGCGCGCGGGCGGCGACATGGAACACCGCCGCAGTCAATTCACCGGCGATCTTGTACATGTTGGGGATCATCAACAGCAGCCCCTGCGACGCCGTGAAGGTCGTCGTCAGCGCGCCGGTCTGCAGCGCGCCGTGCGCCGCGCCGGCCGCGCCGCCCTCATGCTGCATTTCCACGACCAAGGGCACGCTGCCCCAGATGTTCTTGATGCCCTCCGAAGCCCACTGATCCGCCAGTTCGGCCATGGTCGAGGACGGAGTGATGGGATAGATGGTGCAGACTTCGTTGACGCGATAAGCGACGTAGGCGGCGGCCTCGTTGCCATCAATGGTAGTGACTTGCCGTTCAGTCATTGCGCTTCTCTTTTTTTGGCCCGCTCCAGATCGCGGCGGGCGGTGGATTCAAACCGGTTTGCGTCCCCTCGCCCGCAACCGGGCGAGGGAGAGTGGATCACCCAAGTCAGGATCGACTCAAGCCGCCGGTCCCGCCGCCGTTTCCGCCGGCGGTTCGGGAATCATCTCGATGGCGTGGCAGGGGCACTGTTCGAAGCATACCGCGCAGCCGGTGCACAGATCGTAGTTATAGCGGTAGCGCTTGCCCGGTCCCAGTTTGATGATGGCGTCTTCCGGGCACGCCCCGTAACAGCCGTCGCACTCGTAGCAATTGCCGCAGGACAGACAGCGCCGGGCTTCGTAGAGCGCCTCTTTTTGGCTGAGGCCGCCCACCACCTCCTCGAAGCTGCTGACGCGCTTTTTCATCTCCAGGTGGCCTTGCGGGCGCTGGGCGGCGTCGGTGTAATACCAAACGTGCAGCTTCTCAAAGGTCGCCAGGTCGGCCTTGGGCGGTTTGACGTAAGTCCCGCTGCGCAACCAGGCGTCGATATTGCGGGCGGCTTTCTTGCCGTGGCCGACACCGATGGTTACGGTGCGGTCGGAGGGCACCATGTCGCCGCCGGCAAACAGACCCGGATAGCCGGTCATCATGTGCTCGTCAACCGTCACCACGCCGTCATCCTTGAACGCCACGCCCGGCATCTTGCGCATGAAGCTGGTGTCCACGTCCTGACCCAGGGCCATGATCAGCGCGTCGGCCTCCAAGGTCTCGAACCGGCCGGTGGGTTGCGGCCGGCCTTTTTCGTCGACTTCCATGATTTCGACCGTGAATTTGGTTTCCTCGATATTTTTGATGGTGCGCAGCCAGTGGATTTTGACATCCTCTTCCAGCGCTTCGGTCGCCTCGAAGTCGTGCGCGGGCATGTGGGCGCGGTCGCGGCGATAGATGATCAGCGGCTCGTAACCCAGCCGCTTGGCGACGCGGGCGGCGTCCATGGCGGTGTTGCCGCCGCCGTAGATGGCGACCTTGCGGCCCAGCTTGGGCGCGTTGCCGGTTTCCACATCCTTGAGGAAACTGATGGCGTCGAGCATCTTGCCGGCGTCGCGGGAGGGAATGTCGGTGCGTTTGCTGATGTGCGCGCCCACCGCGATGAACATGGCGTCGAACTTGCCCGCCTCTTTTTCAGCCAACAGATCGTCGACCCGGTGGTTGAGGACGATTTTGACGCCCATGTTCTCGATGCGTTTGATCTCGGCATCCAGCACGTCGCGCGGCAGGCGGTAAGAAGGGATGCCGAAGTGCATCATGCCGCCGGACATCGGCCCGGCCTCATGGATTTCGACCGTGTGGCCCATGCGGGCCAGATGGTAGGCGGCCGACAAGCCGCTGGGACCCGCTCCGACCACCAGCACCCGCTTGCCGGTCGGCGGCGCGGTCACGGTGAATTGCCAGTTCTCCTGGATGGCCAAATCGCCCAGGAAGCGTTCGACGGCGTGGATGCTGACGGATGTATCGAGCTTGCCCCGATTGCAGGCGGTTTCGCAGGGATGGTAGCAGACCCGGCCGTGAATGCCCGGCATCGGATTGTTTTCGGTCAGACTCTGCCAGGCTTCCTTAAACCGGCCCGCTTGGGCGTGAGCCAGCCACGCTTGGATGTTTTCGCCCGCCGGACAGGCGTTATTGCACGTAGGCAACAGATCCACGTAGAGCGGACGCTGGATGCGCTGCGGGCCGACATTGCGCTTCTCGTGCGTCAGGTCCAACGGGCGCGTCATATTGATAGGCTTGTCAGTCATCGTGCTTCTCTTCGTGATCGTCTGGTGGTGAGGGATAACCTTCCTGCAAACAACCGCGGTTCGCGGAAATAGGGACCGCCGCCGCGTTTCCCGATGCTGGCCAGTGTTGCGGCAAGGCTGATACTGTTTGCAAAGTCCAGGCTATTCGATGAGCGCGCCTCGGCGGCGCGGTCGGTGTCGGGATCGCTCCCGGCGGCGCTTGCTCAGTAAAGCTAGAACATAGTTGGTGGAAAGTGAAGCTGGGGCGCGAAGGATATACCGTTCCTCGCGGCGTTGTCCCATCGGGCCGCCTTCGAGCGCGGATCGAGCCCCACTGAGTTCTTTTGAGGGACAATGGGCGCGCTCGTTCGCGACTTTCGTTCAACCCCAGGAAATCACCCATGAAAGCCATCGTCCTTTCAACCCTCGGCGGCCCCGAACAATTGACCTTGACCGAGGTTCCCACCCCCGAACCCGGTCCGGGGCAGGCGCGGGTTCGACTGCGCGCTTCCGCCCTCAACCGCCGCGATGTGTGGATCACGCTCAACCGTTATCCGAACATCCGGCTGCCCTGCATCATGGGTTCGGACGGCGCGGGCGTTATCGACAAACTTGGCCCTGATACTCCTCCCGATTTGCTCGGTAAGGAGGTGCTAATTTATCCCGCCTATGAATGGGGCGAGGACACCCGCTTCCCCAGTTCCACATTTCGGGTTTTGGGGATGCCCGAGCCCGGCACTTTCGCCGAGTTTATTTGCGTGCCCGCCGGCCATGTTGTTCCCAAACCGGATTTTCTCGATTGGGAACAGGCCGCCGCCATCCCGCTGGCGGGCCTGACCGCCTGGCGGGCGTTGATGACCCAAGCGGCGGCGCAACCGGGCGACACGGTGCTAGTCACCGGCATCGGCGGCGGCGTGGCCACCTTCGCCATGAAATGGGCGGTCGCGCTGGGCGCGCGGACCTTCGTCACCAGCGGCAGCGAGGAGAAGCTCCAGCAGGCTCGCCAGCTCGGCGCGACGGGCGGCATCGACTATCACACCGAGAATTGGCCCAAGCGCTTGGCCGAGATAACCGGCGGCGCGGATGTGATCATCGACGGCACCGGCGGTTCTAATTTCCCAGGCTGCGTGTCCTTGCTCAAACCGGGCGGGCGGATGGCGATTTATGGCTCGACCGCCGGCAATCCTCCCTCGGGGCTGGATTTGGTGCGCCTGTTCTTCCGGCAAATTCGGATCATCGGCTCCACCATGGGCTCGCCCGCCGAATTTGCCGCGATGATGGATTTCATCGTCAAGCATCGCATCGAGCCGGCCATCGACCGGGTTTTCAAGCTGGATGAGGCGGTTGCGGCCCACCAGCATCTGTTGTCCGCCCAGCAATTGGGAAAAATTGTGCTGCGCCATCCTTGAATTCAAGAGCCGGCTGGGAGGTCGGCGCTTTTGAACTCATGGCGCAAGGCAACTTGCGGATTTTGAAACTTGATTTCAAAAATAATATTGACGCAGTGCAGCAAAGACTTTATACTGCATCGCAACATTCGGTGGTGAATGTTGTTTCACAATCCTCCTTTGGTGGTTGCTTGCCGGAACTTCGAGTTCCGGCTTTTTTTTGCAAGTGCAAAAAAGCGCTTGACGCAGTGCAACAATACTGCTTAACTTATCGGCGGCATCGAAAGATGTCGTTCTTCTCCACACCTTCCTTTGGTGGTTATTTGCCGGAACCTTTGGTTCCGGCTTTTTTTTGAGTTTCTTCAATCTCGCCATGACGCCGCCCCGAACCCGCCCGCCGACATCCCTCGCGAAACCGTGGGTGTTCGTGATCGCGCTGCTGCCGCTGGCTTGGCTATGCGGGCTGGCTTGGCGCGATCAGTTAGGCGTCAATCCGGTCGAAACCTTGAGCCATCGCACCGGCGATTGGAGCTTGCGCTTCCTGCTGCTGACGCTTGCGATCACCCCGTTGAGGCGTTTGACCGGCTGGAACAAACTACTCAAATTCCGGCGGATGCTGGGCTTGTTCGCTTTCTTTTACGTCTGCCTGCATTTCGGCGTCTATTTGATTTTCGACCAGTTCTTCGACCTCGGCTCGATCCTTGAAGACATCGCCGAACGGCCCTACATCACGGTCGGCTTTGCCGCCTGGTTGTTATTGATTCCGCTGGCCGCGACTTCCACCAGCGGGATGATAAAACGGCTGGGCCGCCACTGGCAGCGGCTGCACCGGCTGGTTTATCTCATCGCCATCCTCGGCGTGCTGCACTATCTGTGGCTGGTCAAAGCCGATCGCACCGAACCGCTGCTGTATGCGGGGATTTTGGCGCTGCTGCTGGGCTATCGGCTCTGGTGGCGACAGACTCACTCGGCGACGATCAACCGTTCCACCCGTTGAAAGCCGCGCGGCAAAGGTTTGCCCCGCCGGCCGCGCTCGCCGGCGTAGCTTTCCAAATCGGCGGGCTTGAGTTTGAAATCGCGCTTGCCGGCGGTCAGGATCACCCCTTTGCCGCAGGGCACCAACAGCAGCGCCGCCAACCGTTCCGGTTGGGCGCCTTCCCCCGGCAAATCCAGAATCTTGTTACCTTTTCCCTTGGGCAAGCGCGGCAGTTCGCCGACCGGGAAAACCAGCAGCCGACCGCTTCCGCCGACGGCCGCCAAGCGTTCGGTTTCCACATCGGTGACCGGCAAGGGCGCCAGAATCCGCGCGCCGTCCGGCACGGTCAGCACCACCTTGCCGGCTTTGTTGCGGCTGAGCAGATCGTCGAAGGCGCAAATAAAACCGTAGCCGGCATCGGTCGCCAGCAGGTAAAGGTCTTCGGGATTGCCCATCAACACGCTGACGAAGCGCGCGCCGTCGGGCGGGCTGAGCCGGCCGGTCAAGGGCTCGCCGTAACCGCGCGCCGAGGCCAAGCCCGCGACCGGCAGCGTATAGGTGCGCCCGGTGGTGTCGAGAAAAACGGCTGACTGATTGCTGCGACCCTGGGCTTGATCGAGAAAGCCATCGCCGGACTTGTAGCTCAAGGCGTTGGCGTCAATTTCGCGACCCTTGGCCGCGCGTACCCAACCTTTTTGCGACAGCACGACCACCATCGGCTCGCTGGGCGTCAGACTCGCCTCGTCCAAAGCTTGAGCCGTGCGCCGCTCTACCAGCGGGCAGCGCCGGGGATCGGCATAACGCTTGGCGTCGTCCTGAATTTCCTTGCGGATCAGCGTTTTTAACCGCTGTTCCGAACCGAGCAACACCTGCAATTGCTTCTGTTCCTTACGCAGTTCGTCCTGCTCGCCGCGCAGCTTCATTTCCTCCAGTCGCGCCAAATGGCGCAGCTTGGTTTCCAGAATCGCCTCGGCCTGGACGTCGGACAGTTGGAAGCGCGCCATCAGCACGGCTTTCGGCTTGTCTTCGGTGCGCAGGATGCGGATCACCTCGTCCAGATTGAGATAGGCGATCAGCAGGCCGTCGAGGATATGCAAGCGCTGATCGACTTGATCGAGCCGGTATTGCAAGCGCCGCCGCACGGTGGCGACCCGATAACGCAGCCATTCTTCCAGGATTTGCTTGAGGTTCTTGACCTGGGGCCGGCCGTCCAGGCCGATCATGTTCAGGTTGACCCGAGCGCTTTTTTCCAAGTCGGTGGTGGCGAACAGATGATCCATCAGCAGATCGACATCGACCCGGTTGGAGCGCAGTTCCAGCACCAGCCGGGTCGGGTTTTCGTGGTCGGATTCGTCGCGCAAATCTTCGACCATCGGCAATTTTTTATCGCGCATCTGGGCGGCGATCTGTTCCATGATCCGCGCGCCGGAGACTTGATGCGGCAGCGCGGTGATCACCACCGCCTCGCCGTTTTCCCGCTCGAAGCGGGCGCGCATCCGCACCGCGCCGTTACCGGTTTGGTAGAGTTTCCGCAGTTCCTCGCGGGGGGTGATGATTTCCGCCCCGCCCGGAAAATCGGGCGCGGGGACGAGTTCGCACAGCGCGTCCAACGGACTGTCGGGCTGGTCGAGCAGTTGAATGCAGGCGGCGGCCAGTTCGCCGAGGTTATGCGGCGGGATGTCGGTCGCCATGCCGACCGCGATGCCGGTCGCGCCGTTTAAAAGCACATGCGGCAAGCGGGCCGGCAACAGCGTCGGCTCGTCGAGCGTACCGTCGAAATTCGGCGTCCAATCGACCGTGTCTTGGCCGAGTTCGGACAGCAAGACTTGGGCAAAGGCCGACAACCGCGCCTCGGTGTAGCGCATGGCGGCGAAGGATTTGGGATCGTCCGCCGATCCCCAGTTGCCCTGTCCGTCCACCAGCGGATAGCGGTAGGAAAAGGGTTGCGCCATCAATACCATCGCTTCGTAGCAGGCCGAATCGCCGTGCGGGTGGTATTTGCCGAGCACATCGCCCACGGTGCGGGCGGATTTCTTGTGCTTGGAATTGGCGGACAGACCGAGTTCGGACATGGCGTAGACGATGCGCCGCTGCACCGGTTTCAGACCGTCGCCGATGTGCGGCAAGGCCCGGTCGAGAATGACGTACATGGAATAATCCAGGTACGCCTTTTCGGTGAAGATTTTGAGCGGGACGCGCTCCGCGCCGTCGGCGGTGAAGGTGATTTCGGTCATTCAGCAAAAAGCTCAGCGGTTGGGGAACAGTTCATCCAGATCGATGATGGCGTCGGGGCAAAGAATCGGCGCGAAACAGCGACCGATTATAGTTTCGATGGCGCCCTTATACTCCAACACGCACTTGCGCACAGCCGGCGACAAACCGCAAGCGGCCGCCCGCCGCATTCTGCCAATTGATTGTTTTGCTTATTGCGTCAGAAATACCGTGTAAATCTTCCATAGAAAAGGTAAATTGCACGGATGTATCCTCGTTTCGCCCAACAACAACTCGTCGATCTGCTCGCCCAGTTCCCGGCCGTGGTCCTGTTAGGTCCGCGCCAGGCGGGCAAAACCACGCTGGCGCTGGCCGAAATGGCCAAGCGGGGCGATGCCCTTTACCTCGACCTGGAACTGCCTTCGGCCCAACGCCAGTTAGACGATCCGGAGGGTTTCCTACTCGCCCAGCGCCATCGGCTAGTGATCCTGGACGAAGTGCAGCGTATCCCGGAATTATTCACCGTTCTGCGAGGCGTCATCGATATCCGCCGCCGAGACGGCGAAACCGCCGGACAATTTTTGCTCCTCGGTTCCGCTTCCGGCGCTCTGTTGCAACAAGCCAGCGAAAGCCTGGCGGGGCGGGTGGCGCGACTGGAACTCACGCCCTTCGAGGCGCGCGAGGTGCTGCCGCCCACCGCGTTGGGCGTCGATCTGCATCCGCTCTGGGTGCGCGGCGGTTTCCCCCTGTCCTGGCTGGCGCCGGACGATGCGGCCAGCCTGCGCTGGCGCGAAGCCTTTATCGCGACCTATCTGGAACGGGACATTCCGACCCTCGGGCCACGCATTCCGGCCACCACGCTGCGGCGCTTGTGGATCATGTTGGCTCACGTCCAAGGCGGCCTGCTCAACCAATCGCAACTGGCGGCGTCGCTCGCGGTCAGCGGGCAAACCGTGGCCCGTTACATCGACATTCTGGCCGATCTGATGCTGGTCCGCCGCCTGCCCGCTTGGCACGGTAACGTGGGCAAGCGACTGGTGCGCGCACCCAAGGTCTATGTGCGCGATAGCGGCATCGTGCACGCTCTGCTGGGCCTGACGAGCCTGGAAGCGGTCCTGGGCCACCCGGTGGCCGGCGTGAGCTGGGAAGGTTTCGTGATCGAGCAGTTGCTCGCCGCCGCGCCCCAGGCCGAAGCCAGCTTTTATCGCACTTCGCACGGGGCGGAAGCGGATTTGGTGCTGGGTTTTCGCAACGGCGAAACCTGGGTGGTGGAAATCAAGCTGGCCTCGGCCCCCACGGTATCGAGGGGTTTCCATCAGGCCGCCGCCGACGTGGGGGCCATCCGCAAACTGCTGGTCGCGCCGGTAGCGGAGCCTTATCCGATGCGGGATGGCGTCGACGCAATGAATCCGCTCGCCGCCGCCGCGCAAGTGGCGGCGCAACCGTAAATGGCAAGATTCATTCGCTTCGCGAAACGGCCGTTCAGTTTTTGGGAAACAGTTCGTCCAGATCGATGATGGCGTCGGGGCAGAGCAGCGGTGCGATTGGGCCGGTTTGATGGGAATCGCGCTGGCGGTAAGCGCCGTTTAGGGGTTCGCGATAGATTTCCAATTGCCGGTTTTGAAGGTCCAGCAGCCACACTTCCGGGATACCGTTTTTGGCGTAGAGCGGAATTTTAACGTCGCGGTCATAGCGGAGCGTGCTGTCAGAAACTTCAATAACCAGCAATATATCCTCAGCATGGGGATTGGCCTTTCGATAAAAATCATCTCGCCAGCGCAATAAAGCAACATCCGGTTGGGGTTCGGTATGACCGTCCAAAATAATAGGATCTTGAACGGATACAATCACTTTTCCATGCAGGAGCGAAACAAACTTGTTATTAAAGTATTTAACCTCGCCCCCATGAGAACTGCCAATCGGCGCCATTTCGATGATCTCCCCGTCGATCAATTCAACTCGCGAGTCTTCATTCAATAGACCGACTTCAGCCATGCGGTGATATTCGGCCACAGTCCAGCGGTGGCGCGGCTGGAAATCCAGTAATTTCTGTTCCGCCAGGGGCGTTGACATCATAATGCTCTCCCATCGCACGAAAAGCCGCAGCGTTCGTTGATCGGCGGACCGACCCAGATCGGCCGGACCCTCCTGCTTTTCTCTACCATGAATGACCGTTATTTTGCCATACCAGCGGCAAGAGTCCGTCGGTTAAGCTGTTTGACTCCAATCTCAAGCGTCGACTCCATGCTCCCCAAAACCCTGACCGTCGGCTTGGTTCAACAAAGCTGTAGCGCCGACCGCAACGCCAACCTCGCCACCAGCCTCAACGGCATCCGCGAACTGGCCGGCCACGGCGCGCAACTGATCATGCTGTCCGAACTCCACGCGATGCCCTACCCCTGCCAAACCGAGAATGCCGACTTATTCGATTGGGCCGAACCGATCCCCGGCCCGACTACCGAAGCCTTGAGCGCGGCGGCCAAGGAACTCGGCGTGGTGGTCGTCGCCTCGCTGTTCGAGCGCCGCGCGGCGGGCCTCTATCACAACACCGCCGCAGTGTTTGAGCGCGACGGCGCCATCGCCGGAACCTACCGCAAGATGCACATTCCCGACGATCCCGGCTACTACGAGAAATTCTACTTCACCCCCGGCGATCTCGGTTTCACGCCCGTCGACACCTCGGTCGGCCGGCTCGGCGTGCTGGTGTGCTGGGACCAGTGGTATCCCGAAGCCGCAAGGCTGATGGCGCTGGCCGGGGCGGAACTGCTGCTGTATCCGACCGCCATCGGCTGGAATCCCCACGACGACGAGGAAGAACGCCAGCGGCAATGGGAAGCGTGGATCGTCATCCAGCGGGCACACGCCATCGCCAACGGCTTGCCGGTCGCGGTGTGCAATCGGGTCGGTTTCGAGCCCGATCCCTCCGGTCAAACTCCCGGCGCGCAATTTTGGGGGACCAGTTTCATCGTCGGCCCGCAAGGCGAATGGATCGCTAGCGCCCCGCCGGATCAACCGGCCACGCTGGCGGTGGACATCGATCTGAGCCGTTCCGAACCGGTGCGGCGGCTGTGGCCGTTCCTGCGCGACCGGCGTATCGACGCTTACCACGGACTGCTGAAACGCTATCTGGACCGCTGAGAGGACCGACCCATGCCCATGCCCACGCCCGCCGACCGACTCCGCGATCTGCTGGCCCGACCGGGCTTGCTGCTGATGCCCGGCTGTCACGACGCTCTGTCCGCCAAGCTGGCGGAACAGGCCGGATTTCCGACCGCGTTCATGAGCGGCTTCGCCGTCTCCGCCGTCCGGCTGGGCTTGCCCGACACCGGCTTGATTTCCTACGGCGAACTGGTCGAACAAGGGCGCAACATCTGCGGCGCGGTTTCAATTCCGCTGTTCGGCGACGGCGACACCGGTTTCGGCAATCCGCTCAACGTCAGACGCACGGTTGAAGGCTACGCCCGCGCCGGCTTCGGCTGCATCATGATCGAGGATCAACTCATGCCCAAGCGCTGCGGCCACACCCGAGGCAAGACGGTGGTCGCTCGCGAGGACGCCTTATTGCGGATTCAAGCGGCGGTGGACGCCCGCAACGAGGGCGCCGACATCCTGATCATGGCCCGCACCGACGCCCGCGCCACCGACGGCCTGGACGAGGCCATCGCCCGCTGTCAGGCGTTCGCGCAAATCGGCGCGGATATCACTTTTTTGGAAGCGCCGCTGAGCGAAGACGAAATGCGCCGGTATTGCGCGGAGGTGCCCGGCCGTAAGATGGTCAACTTGATCGAGTCCGGCAAGACGCCGTTGCTGCCGCTGCCGCACCTGGAAGCCATCGGCTATAAGATCGCCGTCTATCCGCTGACCTTGCTGAACGTCTCGATCAAAGCCATGCGCGCGGCGCTGGCGCACATCCAACGCGGCGAGGCGGCGGAGGTGCTGGATTTTCAAGAGGTGCAAGCAGCGGTCGGCTTTCCCGACTACTACGCGGGCGAGGAACGCTATCGCGCTGGGTGAGGGCCGTCGCCAGCCAGCAGGATTTCGCGCCGGATTTCCCATTCCGCCTGTAGCCAATGGTCTTGCGCTTCCCGTTCCGGTTGGCGCTGACTGAGTTCTAAAACACGCTGGCGGATGCGTTCTTCGTGCGCCAGCGTCAAATCCTCGCGGCAGCCGTGATAGGCCTCCCAGGTGGGCAAAATTTCCGGGCGGGCGTGCAACAGTATTGCCATCGCCTCCTCCAGGCTCGCGCCCTCAATCCAGGTCAAGTAGGACACCACCACCAGCGAGGCGCGGTTGATGCCGGCCGTGCAATGCACGTAAACCCGATGATCCTGCTTGAGTAACTCACGCAACGCTCGCACCGCCGCCGGCAGGCCCCGCCGCTGGTCGTCGGGATCGAAATCGCGCATCGGACAACGCGCCATGACCAAACCGAGCGCGCGACCCTGGCGGAGATGGCGCGGGTAGTCGATCTCCAGCGCCTCCAGACATTCATCATGTTGCAGCGAAAGCAAAGCGGAAACCTGCGTCTGCGCCTGAATGATCTTGAGATCGCCGGCGCGGCGCGGGCAGCTACCGATGACCAGATCGTGACGGACGACGTTCCAATTCAAAGTCCAGGTCCACATGGATCAAACGCCAGCCAAGGGGATCTGGTCAGTATAGAAGCCGTAATGCTCGCTCGATAAAAAACGGGCGGGTCCGAAAACCAGCCCGCCCGATGCTCGACTTCGATCTTCGGAATCAAACCCGATCAGCTCTTGAACTCCTCATACGCGCGCAAGGCGTCGGCGGCGTACATCAGCGAAGGCCCACCGCCCATGTACACGGCGACCGCCAGGGTTTCGTTGAGCTGCTCGCGGCTTACGCCCAAACGCACCAGCGCTTTCATGTGAAATCCGATGCAACCGTCGCAGCGCGCGGCGATGCCGATGGCCAACGCCATCAACTCCTTGTGCAATTCCGAAAGGACGCCGGGGGCCATCGCCCCTTTCGCCATGGCCCCGAAACCCGCCATGGTTTCGCCGGCTTCCTTGCGGAACGATCCCAGCGCCTGGTTGATATCCTGAGTGATTTGTTGGTAGGACTTGCCGCTCATGGGATGCTATCCGATGCTCCCTCCCTGAGACGGGGGATTCAGTTTACAAGTATTCATGCCCAACAAACTGTAAGCCGGGCAGAAACGAAAAATGCCGGTCAACAAGGGCACGACGCCGATCCAACCCCAAGCGCCGATGGCGCCCGTCAACGCCATTAGGATCAACGCCGCTCCGACCACGATCCGAACGATTCGATCAGGACTTCCAACATTGATTTGCATACTATTTTCTCCTCAACAACTCCAATAAAAACAACTCGACAACGACCGATCTCAATCCAGCTTGCAGATATCTCGACGCCAAACCGCGATTAAAGTTCGTACCGCCAGCGCCGCCACCACCAGACTGAGCAATCCTAACAACCCGATCCCCAACGGTCTGAAAATCGAATCGGGCAGCTGCGCGCTCATCACCAAGGTCGCGAGCGTCAGCGCCGCCAAAGGGAAAGAATAGGCCCAGGCCGAAATGAAAAACGGCAAGCGCAAAAAGCGAAGGGCATTGCTGGCCAGCAGCAGCGCCAGAAACAGCGCGGTGTAATACAACACCCGCGCGAAGCCGTCGATGGCGCCCGTCATGTTGACGTAAGCGATGAATCCCACCGAGGGCGGGGCCAACAAGATAAACAAGGTCGGAGCCAGCCGCGCCGGCAGCGGTTCGTGGAAAATCAGCCGATTGAGCACGATGGTCAACAGCACGATCCAAAACACCAAACCGATGCTGAAGAAAAACCAGGAGATTTCCGGCGAGGCGAACCGGATTCCGGCCACCGGCACGATGATGTTGCCCACCACCGGAATGAACCAAGCCGGATTGGCGTGCTGGATGGCGTAGTGGCTGTGATGAATCCAACTGCCGAACACGCCCAGGGTGAGCCCAAGATGCAGGACCGCGCCCGTAACCCACAACCCAAACGCCAGCGTCGGAGCGGCTTCGAGATAGCAGATCGCCAGCAGCAACAAGGAAATGGAAATGGTGGGGATGAAGTTGATCTTGACCGGATGGCGCATTTCCAGCTTGATCGCCGCCGGATGACGCACGGCCTTCAAGCCATAAAACACTAGCAACAATACGAAAAGCGCGCTGGCCACCCCACGCAAGCCTTCGCCCACGATGATCGGCGCTCCGAGAACGGCATGGGCCTTCAACCACGCCAAGGTCAACCCCGATGTGCCCATGACCGATGAGAACAGCGCGACCGGGAAATGTTCGAGCCGCTGATGAGGGCGTTCTTGCGGCGGCGCCTCGCCGGGCGCGGCGGTTGCGGGAGCCGGGGTTGTCATATCAAGTCTCTATGCGCGGGTGTCGATCAAGCGCGTGGCAAGCACCACAATACGGCTAGGGACCAACCAAACACGTCGGTCTATTCACTATATCATAATAAACTAATATTAAAGAAGCCATAGTCTCATTTTTCAATGAATTCATGAGCTTGATTTTTTAAAGCGTCTGTTGGGCTTGATCCGACCGCCTGCGGGCTTGAAGGGATTTTCACCGCCCCGGAATTCGATGCGGATCGGAGTGCCCCATAAATTCAGGCGCTTGCGATAAACTCCGGCCAGATAACGCCGGTAGGATTCCGGCACATGGCCGACCCGGTTGCCGTGGATGACGATCATCGGCGGATTCTGGCCGCCCTGATGGGCATAACGCAGTTTGATGCTGTGGCCTTGCACCAAGGGCGGCTGATGGGCGGCCAGGGCGTCTTCCAAAATCCGGGTCAATTCCGGCGTGGACAGCTTGCGGGTGGCGGCGGCATAGGCTTCTCGAACGGAGCCGATCAATTCGCCGACGCCGGTTCCGTGCAAGGCCGAGATAAAATGGATTTTGGCGAAATCGAGAAATCCCAACCGGCGGTCGAGATCGCGCTTGACCTGCGCGCGGGCATCCGGATCGAGATGGTCCCATTTATTGACGCCGATCACCAAGGCCCGACCGCTGTCGAGAACCAACCCCAACAAGCTGGCGTCTTGGTCGCTGACGCCTTGGCGGGCGTCCAGCACCAGCACCGCCACATGCGCTTGTTCGATGGCTTGCAGCGCCTTGATGACACTAAATTTTTCCACCGTTTCGCTGATCCGCCCCCGGCGGCGCACCCCGGCGGTATCGATCAGGATGTAACGCTGGCCGTCGCGCTCGAAGGGAACCGCCACGCTGTCGCGAGTCGTGCCGGGCAGGTCGCAAGCCAGCATCCGCTCCTCGCCCAGCAAGCGATTGACCAAGGTGGATTTACCGACGTTGGGCCGGCCCACCACCGCCAGTTTGATCACCTTTTCCGCTTCCTCCGACCCGTCGGTCTCCTCGGAATCCCCGGCGTCGGGAAAACCGGGTAGAGCGGCGAACACGTCTTCCATCAGCGTCTCGACACCTTGGTTGTGAACGGCGGCGATGACGTGCAGATGCTCGAAACCGAGGGCGTGAAATTCGGCGCTGAGCAGATCCGGATCGCGGTGTTCGGCCTTGTTGATCACCAGATGCGCCGGCTTGCCGGCGCGGCGCAACTGGCCGACGATTTCTTCATCCGCCGCCGTCAATCCCGCCCGACCGTCCACCAGCAACAGCACGACATCGGCTTCCTCGATCGCCCGCCACGCCTGACGGGCCACCAAGCCGCTCAAGCCGTCTTCCTCGCCGGTCAAGCCGCCGGTATCGACCACCACATAAGGATGGGGGCCGCGCTGGCCAACCCCGTACTGACGGTCGCGGGTCAGTCCGGGTAAATCCGCCACCAGCGCGTCGCGAGTGCGGGTCAAGGAATTGAATAAGGTGGATTTGCCGACGTTGGGCCGGCCGACCAGGGCGATGACGGGAAGCATGAGAGATCGCGTTAGCATTTGACGGGCTAGATGGTGGCGGACATTATGCCGGATAAGCGACAGGCGCCGGTAAAACTTAGGCTGCCACGAACCCGACCCTTTTCAAAATTCAAAGCCAACCCGGCGATCTCCCGATCTCGGCCAGACCATAAAAACCTTGGCCTAACCCGCATTGGAGACAAAAACCGCATGAGCGCAGCGATCGACTTCTTGAACACCATTTTCTGGGGTTACATCCTGATCTATGGCCTGCTCGCCGTCGGCGTGTTTTTCACGCTTTATCTGGGATTGATCCAGTTCCGGCATATCGGCCACTATTTCAGTTCCATCTTCAACGCCCGCGCCGCCGACCGGGCGGGCATTTCGCCGTTTCAAGCGCTGTGCACCAGCCTGGCGTCGCGGGTCGGCACCGGCAATCTGGCCGGCGTCGCCATCGCCATCTATCTGGGTGGGCCGGGGGCCATATTCTGGATGTGGGTCGTCGCCTTGGTCGGCATGGCGACCGCCTATGCGGAAAGCCTGCTGGCGCAGCTTTATAAAGTTCGCGACGCTCAAGGGCAATATCGCGGCGGTCCGGCCTATTACATCTCGCTCGGCTTGGGCCAGCACTGGCTGGGTGTCGTCTTTGCGCTGTGCTTGCTGCTGACTTTCGGCTTGGTCTTTAACGCCGTGCAGGCCAATTCCATTTCGGAAGCCATGTACGGGGCTTTCGGTTTACCGCCGATGATCTCCAGCATCGGGCTGGCCGTGCTGACCGCCATCATCATTTTCGGCGGTCTGCGCTCCATCGCCCGCTTCGCTGAAGTCGTGGTGCCGTTCATGGCGGCGATTTACTTGCTGGTCGCCATTTACGTCCTCGTCACCCATATCGGCCAGGTTCCAGACATGCTGATGCTGATCTTGCGCAGCGCGTTTGGCCTGGAACAAGCGGTGGGCGGCGCGGTCGGTTACGGCGTCGGTCAGGCCATGCTCAACGGGATCAAGCGAGGTCTGTTTTCCAACGAAGCCGGCATGGGCAGCGCCCCCAACATCGCCGCCACCGCGACCCCGCAACCGCACCATCCGGCGTCGCAAGGGTTCGTGCAGGGGCTCGGACCCTTTATCGACACTATCATGATCTGTACCGCCACCGCCGTGATGATCTTGCTGTCCGGCGCGTTTCAACCGGATTCCGGCGTCACCGGCGTCAAACTCACGCAAATGGCCATGGAATCTTACATGGGGCCGGCGGGCAGCATCTTTATCGCCGTCGCCATCTTTTTCTTCGCCTTCACCTCCATCATCGGCAACTATTCCTACGCCGAAAACAGCATCTTTTTCCTGAAGCTGGATCGGTCAGGGGGCCTGACGGCGCTGCGCGTGGCCTGTTTGGGCATGGTGATGTGGGGCGCGATCAGCAAATTGGACATCGTTTGGAATTTGGCGGACGCCTCGATGGGCATGATGGCCACGGTCAACCTGATCGGCATCGTCGCCTTGTCTGGCGTGGTGAAAAAGCTGACGGTCGATTACCTGCAACAAATCCGAGAAGGGAAACAGCCGACTTTCAATCCCGACCAGCATCCCGATATCGTGCGGGGCATCGACCGTGAAATCTGGTTGCCGCAACAAGCGGCCATCGCCTGATCTCGACAAAGGCCGCCCGATGCCATGCCGGCGGCCTTTAAACCAAAACTCAGGAACCGCGCTTGAAAACCATCGGCCTTCTCGGCGGCATGAGTTGGGAATCGACAGTCCCCTACTACCGACAAATCAATCAAGCGGTTAAAGACCGTTTGGGCGGTCTTCATTCAGCCAAGATCGTGCTCTACAGCGTGGATTTTGCTGAAATTGAATATTTACAACGGATCGGGGATTGGCGCGCCGCCGGTCTGCGGTTGGCGGACGCCGCGCGGGCTTTGGAAGCCGCCGCCGCAGATTTTTTAGTGTTATGCACCAACACGATGCATAAGGTCGCCCCGGCTATCGAAGCCGCCGTGACCGTCCCGCTGCTGCATATCGCCGATCCAACCGCCGAGCGCATTCGACAAGCTGGCATGGTCACCGTGGGCCTTCTCGGCACCCGCTTTACCATGGAACAAGAATTTTATACGGGTCGATTGAGAGATCGCCACGGTTTGACCGTCATCACCCCTGACGCGCCAGATCGCGAGATCGTTCATCGCATCATTTACGACGAATTGTGCCTCGGTCGCATGGTGGAGGAATCGCGCCTGCACTACCGCCGCCTGATCGATAAGCTAAAAACCCAGGGCGCGGAAGCCATTATTCTGGGCTGCACCGAAATCTCCCTGTTGGTTAGCTCAGAGGATTCGTCGCTGCCGCTGTTTGACACCACCGCCCTTCACGCGCAAAAAGCCGCCGAGTGGGCGCTGTCACCTTAAAATAGCGGCAAGAAAAATGGATCGCCCGAAAATCGCCCTGATTGCCCTGGCCTTCGTAGCGTTTATCGCCCTTGGGATGCCGGATGGCGTTCTAGGCGTGGCGTGGCCCTCGATTCGCGCGGATTTCGGCATTCCCCTGGACTCGATGGGCGTTCTGCTCTTGGCCGCTGTCAGCGGCTATCTGGTGTCCAGCTTCTCGAGCGGCTATCTGATCGCGCGCCTCGGGGTGGGTTTGGTTTTGGCCGCGAGCTGCGCGCTGACAGGGACGGGCTTGATCGGTTACACGCTAGCGCCGGCGTGGTGGTTGATGGTCCTGCTGGGGATCGCGGCCGGCTTGGGCGCGGGCGCGATTGACGCCGGCTTGAACACTTATGCGGCAACCCACTTCAGCGAACGGGTGATGCAATGGTTGCACGCCAGCTACGGGATCGGGGTCACGCTCGGCCCGATCATTATGACCGTCGCCCTGACGGCTCTCAATTCCTGGCGGTTCGGCTATATCGTGGTAGGCGGATTCCAATTGCTGCTGGCGGCGTGTTTCCTGGTCACGATGTCGAGGTGGACTCAAATCAAGACCGACCCCGAAATCGACCAACCCAAGAAACTGACGGATTACCGGACGCCATTCCGCGAGACGCTGCGGCACGCCAGCGTCTGGCTGAGCGCTTTGCTGTTTTTGCTGTACACCGGCTCGGAAGTCACCGTGGGCGTTTGGGCCTATACCCTGCTCACCGAGGCGCGCGGCATTTCACCGGCGGCGGCGGGTTTGGTGACGGGCAGTTATTGGGCGACTTTCACCGTAGGCCGGATCGTCGCCGGCATTTTCGCCAAACGGCTTGGCATCCACGCGCTGATCCAAAGCGGCCTTTCAGGCGCTTTGCTGGGCGCCATCCTGTTATGGTGGAATCCGCTGGAGGCGATCAACCTCGCGGCGGTGGCGCTGATCGGCTTCGCCGTCGCCCCTATTTTTCCCGCGCTGGTTTCGGGCACGAGCCAGCGGGTGGGAGCGCGCTTTGCGGCCAATACCATCGGAATGCAAATGGCCGCCGCGAGCCTGGGGACCGCCCTTATTCCGGGTCTGGTCGGGATTTTGGCCCGCCAAATTTCGCTGGAGGTCATTCCCCTTTGCCTGCTCATCCTGTTTGCCAGCTTGTTCGCTGTGTACAGATTGTCCGTGACCGTCGAAAAAGCGGCTTAGCACGCCTGGAATTCGCAACGGTTCAATCGGTCCTCTTTTAGTGTCGCCGGCGATGGCCGGCTCGTTGTTCCGCCTTAACGCCTCTGGAAATCCGTTAAATTTCTGGTAGTCTTCGTCCTTCGCCAGCCTTCCCACCTGTCGCAACTCCTTCATGACCTCCATTTCCCGCACGCGCGTCAAGATTTGCGGCATCACCCGCCCCGAAGACGGCGCGATGGCGGCGGGCTTGGGCGCGGACGCGATCGGACTGGTTTTTCATCGCGCCAGCCCCCGCGGCGTGAATGTGGAAACGGCGCGACGGATCATCGCGGTACTGCCGCCGTTTGTCGCCACGGTCGGCTTGTTCAGAAACGATCCACCCGACATGGTTCAAGCCGCAATCGCCGCGCTGCCGTTGTCGCTATTGCAATTTCACGGCGATGAAGACCCCGACTATTGCGCCGCCTTCGAACGCCCCTATCTCAAGGCCGTGCCGATGGGCTCGGACGCGGATTTAAGAGATTACGAGCGGCGTTTCGCCTCGGCGGTGGGCCTCTTGCTCGACAGCCACGGCGGCAACACAATGGGCGGAACCGGTGGAGGTTTCGACTGGAGCCGAATTCCGGCTGAACGCTGCAAACCATTGATTTTGGCGGGCGGTCTTAACCCCGACAACATCGCCGCCGCCATCCGCCAAGTGCGGCCTGACGCGGTGGATGTCAGCAGCGGCGTGGAAGCCGCCAAAGGCGTTAAGGACGCCGCATTGATGCGCGCATTTTTGCGAGGTGTGTACGACTGTGAAAGCTCAGGGCAATAAGGTGGACTACAGCCAGTTCCCGGACGCCGCCGGCCATTTCGGCCGTTACGGCGGCCGCTTCGTGGCCGAAACGCTGATGGAAGCCTTGCACGAATTGAACGCCGCTTGGCAAAACTATCGCAGCGATCCTGAATTTCTGGCGGAATTGGACGCCGATCTGTCGCGCTATGTCGGCCGGCCCAGCCCGCTCTACCACGCCCAACGCTGGAGCCGGAAGCTCGGCGGCGCGCAAATTTATCTCAAGCGCGAAGACCTCAACCACACCGGCTCGCACAAGATCAACAATACCGTCGGCCAGGGCCTGCTGGCCGCGCGGATGGGCAAAACTCGGCTGATCGCCGAAACCGGGGCCGGCCAGCACGGCGTGGCCTCCGCCACCATCGCCGCCCGCCTCGGCATGGACTGCGTGGTCTACATGGGCACGGAAGACATCCGGCGACAAGCGCTGAACGTCTATCGGATGCGGTTGCTGGGCGCGACCGTCCAGCCGGTGGATTCCGGTTCCCGCACCCTTAAAGACGCCCTCAACGAAGCCCTGCGCGACTGGGTGACCAACGTCGATGACACCTTTTACATGATCGGCACCGTCGCCGGCCCGCATCCCTATCCTTTGATGGTGCGCGAATTCCAGGCGCTGATCGGCCGCGAGACCCGCGAGCAGATGCTGGCCGACTGCGGCTGTCTGCCGGATGCGCTGGTCGCCTGCGTCGGCGGCGGCTCCAACGCCATCGGCCTGTTCCACCCGTTCCTGAACGACGCCGAGGTCGCCATTTATGGCGTCGAGGCGGCGGGCGCGGGCATCGACACCGGCCGCCACGCCGCCACGCTGTGCGCGGGCAACCCCGGCGTGCTGCACGGCAACCGCACCTATCTCCTCAACGATGAAGACGGTCAGATCGTGGAAACGCATTCGGTTTCCGCCGGTTTGGACTATCCCGGCGTCGGGCCGGAACACGCCTGGCTCAAGGACATCGGCCGGGCTCAATACGTCGCCGTCACCGACGACGAAGCCCTCCGAGGTTTCCACGATCTCACCCTCACCGAAGGCATCATCCCGGCGCTGGAAAGCAGCCACGCCCTGGCCTACGCCGCCAAACTCGCCCCGACCCTGCGCTCCGATCAGCGGATCGTGATCAACCTGTCGGGACGCGGCGACAAGGATATTTACACGGTCGCCGCGCTGGAAGGCATCCAACTTTAATGGGTTTTACCGCATGAATCGCATCACCCGCCGCTTTCAAGACTTGCGCCGCGCCGGTCGCAAGGCCCTGATTCCTTATATCACCGCCGGCGATCCCCGCCCGGAACTGACCGTCCCCATGCTGCGCGCGCTGGTCGACGCCGGGGCGGACATCCTCGAATTGGGCGTGCCGTTTTCCGATCCGATGGCCGATGGTCCGGTGATCCAGAAGGCGTGCGAGCGCGCGCTGGCGCAGGGCATGTCCTTACGCAAGGTGCTGGAACTTGTCGGCGAATTTCGCCAATCCGACGCTGAAACCCCGCTGGTGCTGATGGGCTATCTCAATCCCATCGAGCGGATGGGCCACGCCGCCTTCGCCGCCGCCGCCCGCGAGGCCGGCGTGGACGGCGTGCTGACCGTCGATCTACCGCCGGAAGAAGCCGCCGAAACGGTGGAGTTGCTGGATAAGGCCGGCATCGCGCCCATTTTCCTGCTCGCGCCCACCAGTTCCGACCAGCGCATCCAACACACCGCCCGCCTGGCGCGCGGCTATCTCTATTACGTTTCGCTGAAAGGCGTCACCGGTTCGGCGGCGCTAAACGTGGCCGAGGTCGCGGCCAAACTGGAGGCGATTCGCGCCCGGACCGAGCTGCCCGTGGGCGTCGGCTTCGGCATCAAAGACCCGCCGACCGCCGCCGCCATCGCCGAGGTCGCCGACGCCGTGGTGGTCGGCAGCACCTTGGTCGCCAAAATGGCCGAACTGGCCGACGAGCCCGAACGGATGCGCCGCGAGGTTGCCGCGCTGTTGGGCGCGATGCGTCGGGCGATGGATCAGGTCGGCGCGCCCGCCGCGGTGGCCGACTGAGCCGCGTTTCGCCGAGCCCCTCGCCCGACGTCCGAACCGATCACCTTGCCACGCCGGATATCGTTATGAGTTGGTACGAAAAACTGGTCCCATCGCGAATTCGCACCGACGGCCGCAACAAGCATCAGGTTCCCGAAGGACTTTGGAACAAGTGCGAGGAATGCGGCGCGGTGCTTTACGGCACCGAACTGGAGCGCAACCTGCAGGTCTGTCCCAAATGCGGCCATCACATGGCGATTGGAGCCCGCAAGCGCTTGCTGGGTTTTCTCGACGAGGATGGACCCACCGAAATCGGCGAGGGCATCGAACCGACCGATTTTTTGAAATTCAAAGACAGCAAAAAATACCGCGACCGGCTGGCGCAGGCGCAAAAAGCCCATAACGAAAAAGACGCGCTGATCGCCATGCGCGGCCGGCTCAAGGGCATTCCAGTCGTCGCCGTTGCCTTCGAGTTTGCCTTCATGGCCGGCTCCATGGGCTCGGTGGTGGGCGAGCGCTTCGTCCGCGCCGCGCAAACCGCCCTGCACGAGCACAGCCCGTTCGTCTGCTTCGCCGCCAGCGGCGGGGCGCGGATGCAAGAGGCCCTGGTGTCGCTGATGCAAATGGCCAAAACCAGCGCGGCGCTGACCCGGCTGGCCGAGCACGGCATCCCCTACCTGTCGGTGCTGACCAACCCGACCACCGGCGGCGTTTCCGCCAGCTTCGCGATGCTGGGCGACATCAATATCGCCGAGCCGAAAGCGTTGATCGGCTTCGCCGGACCGAGGGTGATCGAACAAACCGTGCGGGAAAAGTTGCCGGCCGGTTTCCAGCGCAGCGAGTTTTTGCTGGAGCACGGCGCGATCGACATGATCGTGGACCGGCGCGAGTTGCGCGACCGCCTGGCTTCGCTGCTGGCGATGCTGACCGGCCGGGACACCCTGGCGACCTGAGTCCGGCGACGGTCCGCACGCCATGCCCGAACCGCGTTTCGCTACCCTCGCCGACTGGCTGTCCTGGCAGGAAACCCTGCACCCTCGCGCCGTTGAATTGGGCTTGGATCGGGTTCGGGCGGTGCTGCGTCGCTTGCAGCCGCAACCGCCCTCTCATGCCGCCATCACGGTCGGCGGCACCAACGGCAAAGGCTCGTGCGTCGCTTTTCTGGAGGCGATGCTGCGCGCGGCTGGCTACCGCGTCGGTGCTTACACCTCGCCCCATCTCCTGCGCTACAACGAACGCATCCGCATCGACGGCGCGGAAACCGACGACGCGGCGATCCAAGGCGCGTTCGCCCGCATCGACGCCGCGCGCGGCGAACGGTCGTTGACCTATTTCGAGTTCGGCACGCTCGCGGCGTTGGAGCTGTTCCGGGACGCGGGCGTGGAGGTCGCGGTGCTGGAAGTCGGCCTCGGCGGCCGGCTGGACGCGGTCAATGTCATCGACGCGGACGCCGCGCTGGTGGCCAGCATCGACATCGACCACGTGGAATGGCTGGGGCCGGACCGCGAAAGCATCGGCTATGAAAAAGCGGGTATTTTTCGACCGGACCGCCCGGCGATCTGCGCCGATCCCGACCCGCCCGCGCGGCTGCTGGACCACGCCCGGGCGATAGGCGCGCGGCTGTTGCTGGTCGGCCGCGACTACAATTTCGCTCGCGCCGGCCAGCATTGGCGTTGGTGCGACGGCGAAAGCCAACTCGATGCGCTACCGCTCCCGGCGTTGAGCGGCGAACATCAAATCGGCAACGCCGCCGCCGCGCTCGCCGCGCTCGCCAGCCTGCGCCACCGTCTTCCCGTCGGCCCGGACGCCCTGCGCGCCGGCTTGGCGGCGGCGCATATCCCCGGACGATTTCAAATCGTCCCTGGCCCGGTTGAGTGGATTCTCGACGTTGCGCATAATCCGCATGCCGCCAGGGTGCTGGCCGAGAATTTGCGGGATCGGCCTTGCTCGGGCCGAACCTTCGCCGTGGTGGGATTGCTGGCGGATAAGGATGCCGATAGCATCATCCGAAGCTTGACCGGCGAGGTGGACAGCTGGCATCCGGTCACGCTCGGCGGATCGCGCGGCCGCACCGGCGAGGAACTCGCCGCGCGATTGTGGGATGAAGGCCAGCGCGCAACCCCTGAAAACGAGATTATCGAGGCCTGCCAGACCGTGAAAACCATCGCCGCTCCGGGCGACCGAATCGTCGTCTTTGGCTCGTTTCACACCGTCGCGCCGGTGTTGGCCGCGCGGCCGTGGGTTTCCAACGCTCCTCTATCGCTTGCAACGGAGGTTTAACCATGGATAGCCGTTTAGCTCAACGTCTGGTCGGGGCCGCCTGTAGAACGACACATG
>DJIW01000058.1 GCA_002433805.1 Competibacteraceae bacterium UBA6584
CGGTTTGAATCGAACGCTTACGATGAAACGGTGGCTGAGTATCGCCTTCGCCGGGGTGCTGTGCGGCGCGGGCGGCTGTTCGTTCATGGGGGATGTGATGCATGCCGAGGGCGACTACGCCCGCAAAGTCGGCGATGCGTTCCACCGGCAAGCCGCGCGGCGCGACGCCGCCAAGGCGAAAGCCGCCCGCTCATCCCAAGCGAGCCGCAAGCCGGCATCCAGCGGCTCGTCAGCGCCTTGAGCGCACCTGAGCCGACCGGTCCGGCCGGCGGGGGGGCGTCTCGCGCGGCCGCTGCCGTTCTATCGGGACACGCGAGCCATCGTGAGAGGGTCAATTTTATGAATGCTTTAGATATGTTCGCGCACACAGTAGCGGCCACCGTCATGGTGGTGACCGCCTTTTCGGTCTTCGCCGACCTCGCCCAGCCGCCCGCCGGCCGCGCCGTGGCGGTCCCGCCACTCTCGGCCGCGCGTTGGCGGTGGCGACGAGGCTACCTGATCGCCGTCGCCGCGCTGCACGTCGATCTCGTCGCGCTGGCGGTCGGCATGATGGTATGGCAGGAGCGCCTCATGGCGATCACGGCCGCAGCGGCCGTGGCGGGGATCGGCGTCGCGGCGGCGCTGGGCACCGCCGCCGCGCTGGAAGAGAACGATTACCGCGCGGTCGGCTGGGGGGTCGTCAGCCTGATGTTGCTGTTTTTTGTCTTTGTCGCGATGCCGGGCTGGAGAGAGACGCTATGCTGAAGCGCGCGCGCGTCTGGTTGGGGATTTTGTTGCTGGCGGGCCTTGCGGGCGCGGCCGGCGCCGACGTGTTGGTCGGCGAGCCTCGCTACTGCCGGGTAGCCGCCAGCACGCTGCGCGAACGGGCGGTCTTTCGCGCGCTGTTTTGTTTTAGCGCCGCCCTGGTGTTGGCGGGATCGCTGTTTCAAATCGGCCGGGATTGGGTTCGGTTGCGGCGCGCGCGCCCCTGATCGCGACGGCCCGCGCGGCGCGGGTGCAGGCCCGTTTGGGCGCGCGCGATCATCCCATCGGATCGAAGCCGGGCCTCCTTTTGGGTCGGGCTTGAAAAGCGCCGGGCGGTTGAGGTCGGGCGAGATGACGTTCGATCTCGGCGCGGAGGGCCGCTTGATGGGCGGGCGACACCGCAGCGGGGCTATGGCGACAAAGCGCGTCGGCGATTTCTTGGGTCGTTCGGCCCGCTTTCAGGCTTTCGGCGATCGTCGCGCGCGCGACCGCCAGCCAGTCCACCTCCCCCGCTCGCCCGGCGGTTCGGATCGCCTCATCGGCGCGACGCCCGAACACGGCGGCGACCTCACCCGCCCGTTGCAGGTCCGGCAGCGCCGCGCGACGCCGGGCGCGTTCGGCCTGTTCCAGTTCGCGCCGCGCCGCCACTCGTTCCATGATTTCCTCGACGCCGAACCGGACTTTCGGCGGGATGCGGGAAGCCGGATAGAACGCCTCGACCAGCGACAGCGCCGATTCGACATCCCGAACGTCCGCAAGGTCGGCCAAGGCGTCTATATCGGCGACATCGTGCCCGCCCTCGAAATCCATCGCTCGCATCGCCATGCATTTCATGGCGAACAGGTATTCGGGCGCGGGGGTATAGAGGCGCAGGCCGCCGCCCGCGCCGCTTTGAAAAGCTTCCATCAGCTCCATTTTTTCGCGCTCGGCGACAAAGCCTTTGACCCCGTCGTTGAGCCAGGCGGGCGGCCAGCCTTCCTCGCGGGCGATGTCCGCCACGGCCGCCCGCAAAAAGTCCGGCGCGCCGCGCACCACGGCATCCACATCGCGCGTGGTCTCTCGAAGATTGAACGCCAAGGCCAGCGCCGCGCCGCCGTAAACCGATAGATCGACGACCATGCCCGCCGCCTTCGCCCGCGCGTCGATCTTGCGCAGCCCCCGCAAGATAGCGGCTTTATCCAGCATCATGGCGCACCCCCTCCAACGGCATCAAAGCCCGATTCCCGCGCTGTCCCGCCTCGGCCGGTACAGCGGATCGGCGTCCACGAAGATCAACCGGCGGCGGAAGGCCGTGGGGCTTTCCACCAGCAGGAGGGCCTTCAGCGAGTCCAGGCCGCACGGGTAGAACGGCCGCTTCAAAAAGCGGCGGGTCGCCTGGGTCCAGCCAGGAACCGGCAAGCGGTCTTGCAGCGCGAGATGCTCGGCCACGGCGGCCAAATAGGCGTTCCAGCGGTCGTCGTCCTCCAAGGCGGGCTCTTTCGAGAGCATCCGGACCCGCGCGTCCGAATCGCCCGCCAGATAATACTCGTCGAGAAACTCCCGGAGCAGGGAGGTCCGATAGCTGGAGCGATATCCCCATTCGCTCACTTCTTTCAGCGAGCGGGGGCGGCGTTCGGCGAGCGGGTTTTTATCGGACATGAGTGCGTTCGCTGGGTTCAAACCGCCGCCTCGGCCGCGCTGGCACCTGTCCCGGTCGGGCGAGCCCCAGGCGGTCGTGCCAGTAGGCCCACGATTTGGCCGAAAACCATCCGGCCTCGGCGCGGGCGATGGCCCGCCGCAACCCGGCGTCGCCCACGTGGCCGGCGAGCGCCCGCACGTCGTCGAAATCGCCCAGGTCCATCACCTGCGCGATGACCCGCTCCGGGAAGGCGACCGCCGCCTCCGGGGTCTTCCACCCGATGTATTTTCGGGCGAAGGGTTTCAGCAGGTTGGGGTCGATTTCGGTCACGAGGGATGTCCCGCACTCGGCTGCCGCCGGTCTGACGCTATAGTGTACGCCTCTGTACGCCTCGCCCCGAAAGATTGTCCTACCGGTCAGCGTCAAGGCGCGAGCCGCCGTGCCGAGCCACTGGCTCCCGGTCGCTTAGCCTTGTTAATCCTGCCCCAGGCTCCCTGGCGTCCCGGTAAATGTGGTTCCAGCAAGGCCCAGGTTTCATCCGAAAGATCGTGTCGGCGGTAAGCAGCAACCAGATCTTTCATCGGCAGGGTCTCTCTGGGCTTTCAATTCTTTAATCCTCTCCTATCTCCAATCTCATGACTACAATATTTAGCGATTCCAACGAAAATTAATCATTGACGATATATCTATATTGATAGATAGTGTTGTTTATGAATGGGAACGAGGTCATCAAAAAGCTGCAAGCCGCCGGCTGGACCTTGGCTCGAATCAATGGCAGTCACCACGTCATGGTAAAGGGTGGCCTCGCGGTTCCCGTTCCCGTTCACGGGCATCGCGATCTGGGCAAAGGGTTGGTGGCGAGCATCCAGCGCGATACCGGCGTCAAGTTCAAGTAGTGGAGAAAACGATGGAGATACGTTATCCGGCCATTCTGGAACCCGAAGAGGGCGGCGGATTCTTCGTGCGGTTCGTCGATCTGGAGAACACCTACACCGATGGGTTGACCTTGGACGAGGCCCTGTTTAACGGCGCCGAAGTGTTGTCGGCCATGTTGGGGTGGATGCTGGACGAGAATAAGCCGATTCCCGACCCATCACCCGCCGGCGACGGCATGTGCTTGATCGCCCCGGATGCCCGCACCCAAGCGGCGTTGCTGATCCGCCGGGCGCGCGGGGAGCGGTCCTTGGCCGAACTGGCTCGCTCGCTGCAAACCTCCTGGCCCTCGGCGCAGCGGCTGGAAAACCCCCGCCACTCCCCGACCCTGCGCCAACTGGAAAAGGCGGCGGCGGCTTTGGGCAAACGCTTGGTGCTGGCGCTGGAGTGATCGGGCGGTCCGGTTTCGATCCCGCCGAAATTGACGGGCCCGAAAGAGCGGGAACCCGCGAATCGGGATCGCCACGCCCGCGACGCGCCCCCCGCCGGCGATCCGTTCGGGCAGGACGCCCGAACCGGGCCGGCCCCGGCCCCGTTCAGGGAGCGGACGCCGGACTGACGGATGCCGCGCGGGCGCGGCCCTGGCCGGGTCGGTCATCGCCGGACCGTGGCGCGCGGCAGTCGCGTCTCCCGCGTGGCCGGCTCGCGGGCAGCCCGGCCCCCGCGTCGCCTACCGCTCGCGCGTGCGCGCCCGGAGACCGGATTGCCGCGCGTTGCGCCGTTGCTAGCTGACCTTTCGGGTGCTTGTCGACGAGCGCATTCCGGACGAAGCCCATCGCTTGAATCAGACCGACGAACGGGCCCGAACCCAGACCGCCGCTCCGCCACCCGGCGCCTTGGCGCCCCGTCGCTCCGCTTCCGGGTCGGCCCCGGCTTCGGGCGCTCCGCTCCGGCTGGCCCGCTGGCCGGGCTCACGACCGAACTCGGGCGCAGCGAAAACCGAAGTCGTCGTCGCGGCAGTCGGGGCGAGCGCGGAAGCGGTACGCCGAGCGCATGCCGCGCGCGAAGTTGCCCCACGACCCGCCGCGCAGGACGCGGAATGCGCCGGCCTCGGCGTCTTCCCATGAGGAGCCATCGGTCGGAGCGCCCTCGTAGTTGGCGTGCCAGTGGTCTTGCGTCCACTCCCAGACGTTGCCCAGCATGTCGTGCAGGCCCCAGGGATTGGCCTGTTTGAGCTTGACCGGATGCGTCCCTGTCTTGGTGTGCGGGTATTGTTTTTCCTTCCAATCCGAGCTGTCTTCGCCATCGTTCAGATCAAAATCGACCCCGCTGTTGCCGCCGTACCAGGCAATCGGGTCCAGCGCCGGGGCGTTGTTCTCGCCCAGAATCTCTAAATCGCCGGTGTAGAGGGCCGGGAAGCGTCCATTATCTTTCTTGAGTATGACCGTACCCGCCGCCGACAGAATTTGTGGGCAGATCACCGTTTATCGCCGAAACCCACTCCCGGATTCCGCTGTGGAGACGGCCTTGTTACAGCGTGGGCAGTTGATCACCGAAGGAACGCTATTTTGTGGAGCTCGGGTAAAAACTGCTTTGCAGCACTCGCAAACGAACCATCTGGACGTGTACGTGTAATGGATGGCCGCCGAATGGCTTTCTTGAAAAAGCACCGGGCGGCCTTCTTGTCGCGGTGGGCGGTCAGTAAGCAGTTGATCGTCTGTCCCTCCGAGTCGACGGCGCGGTAGAGGTACTTCCACTGTTTGTCGACAGACCGAGCGCCGCATGGATCAGCGAGTCGTGTAGCCGCCGTTCGCGAAGATGGTCTGACCGGTGATCCACCCGCCGTCGGTGGCCAAGAACTTCACGATCGGGACAATGTCGTTGATGTCCGTGAGCCGGTTGCCCATGGCTTGCGACTTGTGGAACGCCACGCGCTCGGGTGTCTCCTGGCCGTAGAAGAACGGCGTGTCCATGGGGCCGGGACCGATATTGTTCACCGAGATGCCGCGACCGGAGAACTCTTTGGCCGCGGCGCGCGTGAAGTGCTCCACGGGCGCTTTTCCACCTGCGTAAGTGGAGTATCCGTCGGTGAAGGCCGCCAAGAGCGAGGTGACGATCGTGATGATGCGCCCGCCGTCGTTCAGATGCCAACCGGCTTCTTTGATGAAGAAGTAGGCCGACTTGGCGTTGACCGCCAGCATCTCGTCGAACTCCGCCTCGGTTGTCTCGACGATGGGCTTGCGCAAGACCTTACCGACGGTGTTGATGGCGATGTCGATCCCGCCGAACTGCGCCTTGGCACCGTCAAAGAGCGCTTCCATGTTCGAGGCTGAGGTCAGGTCGGCTTGGTAGAGCCAAGCCTTGGCTCCGGCCCCCTCGACTGCTGCCGCGGTTTCCTCTGCCGCGGCGCGTGAGCCCCCGCTGTTGTAGTGGATCGCAATGGCTTTCGCGCCGTTCCCGGCCAAGTCACGGGCGATGAGCCCGCCCAGGTTCTTCGCACCTCCGGCGATCAGGACGACCTTGCCGTCGATTGAATTCTTCATTGCTTTTACCCTCTGCGTGTGGATGTTCGAGAGGATACACTGTTCAGCAATGATGACTAGTCATCAGATTTTGACAATAGTGTTCAGAATAAACGAACAGAGGGGCTCATGGACCGCATCGAAAGCCTTCGGATCTACATGCGCGTGGTCGACTGTCTGAGTTTCACGCGCGCCGCGAACCAACTTCAGATCCCCCGTTCCACCATCTCGACGGCGGTACGCGAGCTTGAGGAGCGGCTCGGCGCTCGTCTTCTCACGCGTTCGACGCGAAGCGTGGCCCCAACGCAGGATGGCGCCGCGTTCTATGAACGCTGCGGGAGGTTGCTCAGTGACTTCGACGAACTGGAAGCGCTGTTCCAGGAGTCGTCCCAGCCCCTGAGCGGGCGCTTGTCCGTCAGCGTTCCTTCCCGAATGGGCCGGCTCATCTTCGCTCCGGCGCTTCCGGGACTCCTGGAGCGGCACCCACGCCTGGAGGTAGAGCTGAGCTCCACAGACTGCGAAGTCGATTTGATTCAGGATGGGATCGACTGTGTTGTCCGTGTTGGCGACGTCACCGGAAGCAGCCTTGTCACAAGACCGTTGGGCGTGCTGGAGATGGCCAACTGTGCTGCGCCGACCTACCTGGATCGGCATGGGACGCCGAAGAGCATCGAGGAGCTGGAGAGCCATTTTGCCGTACGCTACGCATCGCCGACGACCTCCCGAGCGGAGTACTGGGACATTGAGACATCAGACGGTGTCGAAGAGATTCCGCTGCGATCGCGCGTGACGGCAAACAATGCCGAGGCGCTGATCGCCTGCTGCCTCGCAGGTCTTGGGATGATCCAAGTGCCCGCCTACGATGTGCGCGAGCACCTTCGCGATGGGACCTTGGTCGAGGTCCTGCCCAACGACAGGGCACCCCCGATGCCTCTGAACATCGTCTATCCACATCGGCGCCATTTGTCGCACCGGCTGAGAGTGTTCATGGACTGGACCGAGCATTTGCTCAGAGAAGCCATCTCCTGACGCCTCCGCAGGGCACGGCGATCTCCGATTCGTCGGGATGAACCGCCCCGGATTCCCCGGAGACTGGTTTAGTTGAGTCAGGCGGCCGTGCAGACCTAATCGCATTGTTGGCGATCATACGCCGCTTCCAACTCCGCCGGTGGAATATGCCCAATCGGCTCCAGCAACCGGCGGTGATTGAACCCGTCGACCCATTCGGTGTTAGCAGCCCTACGCGCGAAATGCCGCGAGAAGCCGAAAGGGCTTGGCGCTCCCCCGCGCGGTCGGGCGTCATCTTGTCCGCCAAACGACCGTTGGTCGGCCGTGCGGGCCGTCTGGCGGCTGGATCGTCTCGGGCGCCCCCTGCCGCATCCGGTCGAAACCATCGGCGCGCTGGAAGCGCGGGGCGTCGGGTTCCGGTCGCGGTCTGGAAGCATCGACACCACTGCCTCGGGCGGGCGACTCGTTTTCCGCGCGTACGGCGCGCTGGTCCCGTTCGAGCGCGATCTCATCCGCGAACGCACCAAAGCGGGGCTTGCCGCCGCCGCCGCGCGAGGGCGAAAGGGCGGGCGCAAGCCCGTCGTTGCCGCCGACAAGTTGCGGCGCGCGCGCGACCACATGGCCAACGGGCTGAACGTCCGCGAGGCCGCCGCGCGCCTCAAGATCGGCAAAACCTCCCTGTACGCTGCCCTGCAAGCCGCGAGTGAAGCCGGCCCCCGACATTCCGCGCGGCCACCCTCCGAAAATGATAAAGCGGCCGCAAACCAGCCCGCCACTCCCATGCGCCAAATCATTCCGAAAAAAGCGCGCCAAATAATTCTGAAATTCACAGTCGACCTGCTTGTTTCATAATATTACGTATTACGTAATCATTTATTTTGAGGGTGTCGAGGGGTAAAATTCAAGATTCGGCCGATAATCTTGAATTTTTAAAACCGATCCCCAACTCCCCGAAATCGCCCAAAGCCGACCGCCGCTAGGAACTGTCACGCCGGGCCCAGCGTGCGGCCAAGCCCGGCTGAATTCGTCGGGAATATAGAAACTGTTGAAAAAATGGATAGGGGTTAGGCTGTTATAGCCAATCCTGGAAGTATCGATAATCTTTAAGTTATCCAAGGTTTGACGAGGTTAGATCCGGCCGGACTCTCGTCAAGGGAGGAACCTGCTTTCGGATTTGCGCGGGCGGCAACAGGTCGTGTGTGTCGTCCCGATCCATCGCGTTGGCCGGTTGCACGATGGCGCGCGGGAGCACCTACAACGCGCACAAAGGCAAAACTCAAGTCATAAAAGCTTTGAGGTGGACCGCGCAAATTGTTCAACGCCTACCCCGTCGCCGTTGGGCTTGGCTGCCGGGTGGCGCTCCCCTCCTAGAGGCTTCGGCCCGCCTGCGTCCAATTCCTGCCCCGGCGTCGGGTGGTAGGCACCTTTGCCTGGCCCAATCAATGCCGCCGTTTGAGCGAGGATTACCAACGCTTGATGGCCACTAGTAAAACCCTCTTCCATGCCACTAGAAGCTGTTTGCTCTTGCGTCGCTTGAGTCAAAAATGCCTCTTTCAACAGTTTCTTAACCGGATGTTCATCACGGTGTCATGGGGAAGAAATACAAAAGACTCACCCTGACTATTTAAATCCTCTTTCGTGAAGAGCAGTTTTCATCGCTAAGAATGCTTGTAGGCCAGCCCTATAGTTTCAGGAGAGTTCCATAATGTACCGATTTCTCGCAAACGGGTTCTGCGGTGTAGCCACCCTGCTGGTTGCGGTTCCATTGCTTGCCTCGACCGCCGATTTTGAGGCAGGAACTCTCAAAAGCGAGCGCGGCAATGCAAGAATTCGCGTTCAGCTGGGCCCGCGGCCGTATTTTCTAGTCAACGACATGGAGAACGGCCCGCTCAAGGACAAGCTGCTGGCGTGCGCTGATGGCCCCTTCAAAAGTAGCACTTTTTCCATCGGCCACCGGGGCGCGGCGATGCAGTTTCCCGAACACACGCGGGAATCCTATCTCGCCGCCGCGCGCATGGGGGCTGGCGTCATCGAGTGCGATGTCACCTTCACCAAGGATAAGGAACTGGTCTGCCGCCACGCCCAGAATGATCTTCACACGACCACCAACGTTTTGACCGTTCCCGAGCTCGCGGCGAAATGCGTCAAGCCGTTCACCCCCGCAACCTTTGACGCCGGCGGAAAGTTGTTGACCGCCGCTTCGGCCGAATGTCGTACCAGCGACATCACCTTGGCCGAGTTCAAAACTCTGCGCGGCAAGATGGACGCTTTCAATCCCAACGCCAAAACCCCGGAGGAATTTCAGGGCGGCACCGCCGGCTGGCGCACCGACCTGTACGCTGGCCCCACCAGCGGCACGTTGATGACGCACAAAGAGAGCATCGAACTGTTTAAGTCGCTGGGCGTGGGGATGACGCCGGAACTGAAAAGCCCTTCGGTCACCATGCCGTTTGAGGGGTTCACCCAGGAGCAGTACGCGCAGAAGCTGATCGACGAATACAAGGCGGCCGGCGTGCCGCCGCGCCAGGTCTGGCCGCAATCGTTCAATAAGGGCGATGTGCTGTATTGGATCGCGCGAGAACCCGACTTCGGCAAACAAGCTGTTTATCTGGATGACGCGGAGACGGTCGCCGAGCTGCCCACCGCCGCCGAACTGGTCGGGTACAAAGCGGAAGAAATCAACATCGTCGCGCCGCCGCTGTTCGCCTTGCTCGCCGCCGAAAACGGCCGGATCGTCCCTTCGCAATACGCGAATGACGTCAAAGCGGCCGGGCTGGATATCATCACTTGGACTTTGGAGCGCTCCGGCATTCTGGCCAACGGCAACAACGGATTTTACTATCAAACTTTTGATGCGGCCGTGCGCCGCGAAGGCGATATGATGGCCGTGTTGGACGTTCTAGCTCGGGACGTCGGCATTATCGGCATCTTCTCCGACTGGCCCGCCACGGTGACATACTACGCCAACTGCATGAATTTGAAGTGAGCCGATGGCGCGGCCGAACGGGACGGTCAATCTGATCCGGTATCGCGCCGCAGTGCGGGGCCTGATTTGCGGCTTCGCGATGCAGTCCGGCCGATGCAGCCAACCGCTGGCCGGCGAGGAGTTAAACGCCGCCCTCGCCCAACCCGATGCTGTCGTCTGGCTGCATTTCAACCTCCGTATCGGTCAAGCCCGCGACTGGATTGCCGGCCGCGGCCATCTGCCCGAAACCTCGCGCCGGTTGTTGCTGGACGATGATGACCGCAAGCGTATCGAGCGCGGCGCCCGCCATCTGATCGGGGTAATCAGCGACATCCGTTACGATTTCGGCGTCGATTTTGACCCGGATCAGATCGCCGCGCTCCGCTTCCATCTGGATGGCCATCATCTGATCAGCGCCCGGCGTCAACCCTGCAGCGCCGCCGATCAGCTCCGCACTGAGATCGGCGCCGGACGCACCTTCGAAAGCGCGCCCGGGATGATGGTGCGCTGGTTCGAGTGGCAAGTGTCCAGGCTCGGCGATACCACGCTGCGCATTCGGGGGCGGTTGGATGACATCGAAGAGCAGATCCTGACAGCGCAAGTGTGGGGCCAACACGCGCGGCTGGGCGGCATCCGCCGGTTGGCGGTGCGCCTCAACCACCATTTCGGCCCGGAATACCGGATGCTGCAACGCTTGAGCCGGCAACCGCCCGATTGGTTTCCAAGCGCCGACCACGCCGCCCTAGCGGAGGTCGTGGAAGATTTTCGAGAGCTGGTCGCGGATTGGAACGAAGCGCAGGAACGCGCCAAATTGCTCCAGGAAGAGTTGGCCGCCCGGTTGGCCGAACAAACCAACCGCAATCTCTACATCCTGTCGCTCTTTACCGCTCTGTTACTGCCGCCCAGCGTGATCGCCGGAATTTTCGGCATGAATGTCGCCGGGTTGCCAGGATTGCAAGAGGGCGCGGCATTTTGGTGGGTCATCTTCGGCATGGTGGGCGTCTGCGGTCTCATTCTGCTGGCGCTGTATTGGCGGCGGCTGTTTTGATCCGCCGCCAAGTCGGTTGAAGCGAGCCGGCTATTGCAGCGAATGCAGGCCGATCATGTTGCCTTCAGTATCGGTCACGAGCGCGATGGAGCCATACGGTCCTATGGAGAATTTTTCCTTGACGACGTGACCGCCCGCGAATTGCGCCCGTCGCGCCTCCACCGCGCAATCGGAGCAGGAAAAATACACCAGCGTGCTGTTGCCGCCGGACGGGCGTCCGCCCATTTTGACCAGCGCGCCCGAAGCGCCAGTGCCTTGTTCTTGCATGGGAAAAGCCCACATTTCGATGTCTGGGTCTGGAGCGTCCAACTTTTGCAGTTGGACCTCAAACACGTTCTCATAAAACGCCTTGGCGCGCGGTAGGTCTTGCACGTAGATCTCAAACCAACCGACCGGATTGTGAGTGTGCATGGCATCTTCTCCGAGGTGCGGGGTTATACAGCGTCATGAGGCGATTACTTCTCGATAAAATTCCAGTAGCTCCCGAGCCGGTCCTTGGGCGGCCCATTCGCGGGCGTAACGCCGGCCTTCCTCTCCCAATCGCCGGCGCAGCTCGGCATCGTCCAACACCCGCCGCGCCCGCGCGGCAAAATGCTCGACATTTTCCTCGGCGACCAGCGCGCCACGCTCTGGCGCGACAATATCGCGGGTACCCATGACCGCCGTGGAAACGACCGGCACGCCGAGGCTCATGGCTTCCAGCACCACCAACCCTTGAGTCTCGGTGCGCGAGGCGAACACGAACGCATCGCCGGCTTGATAGCAGCTGTTCAGCTCAGGGCCGCGTGCTAGATAGCCAAGAAAGCGCAGGTTCTTCTCGATTCCCAAATCTGTCCCCAGGCGCTGCAACCGAGCTTTGGCCGGCCCTTCGCCGGCGATCAGCAAGACGATTTGGGGATGGGTCGTCCGTTGCAATTCGGCGGTCACCCGCAGTAGAAAATCGATGTTTTTCTCGAAAGCCACCCGTCCCACGATCACCAGCACCGGCTGGTCGCGGCGGATCGCATGGCGGGCGCGAAACGCCGCGCCGTCGCCGTCAGCGAAAGCCTCGCTCGGCATGCCGGTCGGAATCACCCGGATTCTGGTGCGTACCCCATAGCCGGCCAGTACCTCGCGCATCGCCTGTGAGGGAGCCACCAAACCATCCAATTGATTGCATTGCCGGCGAGAGAAACGCCGGGTGGCCGCGCGCCAAACCCTTTTCGGTAAACAGGGAAGGTAATGAAACAGATATTCCTCGAAAAAGGTGTGATAGGTTTCGATGCAGGGCACGCGCAATCGCCGCGCCAGCCGCAGGCCGGCGTAATGCGCGACAAAGGGCGTTTGTATGTGGATCAGGTCGAACTGCTGAGATTTCAGCACCGCCAGCCGCCGCGCCAACGCACGGGGTCGCATCAGTCGATCTTCCGGGTCGAACAGCACCCGACAGGAGGCCACGCGCTCAATACCGTCTGCCTCAGGACTTGCTTGCGGGTATTGTGGGGCCACTATCCAGATTTCATGCCCCAACTGGCGCAGTTCCCGCCGAAAGGTCTGCATGGAGGTGGAAACGCCATTGACCCGCGGGAAATAGACATCTGACAGCATCAGGATTTTCATGGTGCGCGACAGGTCTCGTTCATGTCATCTCAACGGCGCGCACTGATGACGAAAGCGACCAACCGCCGCGCCAGCAGCGGAAAAAGCGCTACAAATCCCAGTGAGATCAGCACGGTGGGCGATAGACAACCACGGCAACGCTTTGCGGGACAAGAGTAAGAACCAACCTAGCGCCGCCGCCAGACTTGGGTGCGGTTCAGCAATTCGCGACTCAAGCCGACGTGTAGCAGACGAACCCCGGCGCAGGTGACAACGATCAGCATCGCCATCGCCGCCGCCGGGGCGGTGTCGCCGGCATCGTCCATGTTCAGCACCGCCACCGACGCCAGCGTCGTGTCCGGCGAGTACAGAAAGACCACTGCTGACACCGTGGTCATGGCGTTGATGAAAAAATAAAGGGCGATATCCAGAACCGCCGGCAGGCACAGCGGCGTCGTCACCCGCCAAAAGGTGCGGTAGAACGGGGCCTTGAGCGCCGCCGAGACCGACTCGAACTCGGGATCGAGTTGTTTGAGCGCGGTCAGCGCGGTCAGGTGGCCCACGGTATAGAAATGGGCGATGGTCGCCAGCACCAGCATCGCCATTGTCCCGTAAAGAAAGTTCAACGGGTTGCCGGGCGCGTTGAAGAAAAAGATGTAAGCCAACCCCAGCACCATGCCCGGCACCGCCATCGGAATCAGCGCCAGCAGATGGGTCGCCGTCCGCAGCGGTTTCGCCACGCGGGTCTTTTCGACCAGGTAAGCGCCGATGAATACCACCAGGCTGCCGAACGCGGCGGTGTACAACCCCAGCCGGATCGAGTTGCCGTAAGACGCCCAACTGCCGCCGTCCGTGGCGCTAAAATCGTAATGGCGCAGGCTCGGGCTGAGATCGTACGGCCACAGTTTCGCCAGCGACGCGAACGCCGCCATGCCGAATACGCCGAGGATCATCACCGCGACCGTGACCACCAAGACCAGCGCCAGCCTGTCGCGCGAGCGGCGCGGCTTGGGTTGATAGGGTACGGCGCGGCTGGACAGGCTGGAAATTTGCCGCTGTTGCGCCCAGCGCTCGACGAAAAACGCGAGGACGGCCGGCAGGAGCAGCAGCAGCGACACCACCGCGCCCATTTGAAAATTCTGTTGCCCCACCACCTGTTTGTAGATATCGGTCGCCAGCATGTTGAACGGGCCGCCGACCACCTTGGGCACGCCGAAATCGGTGATGATCAAAGTGAACACCACGAACAGCGCGCTGATCAGACCGTAGCGCGCCCCGGAAAGGGTGACGGTGGTGAAGGTACGCCAGCGGCTTGCGCCTAACGATTCCGAGGCTTCGTACAAGCGGGCGTCGGCGGTCCCCAGCGCCGTGCTGATGAGGATGAGCGCGTGGGGAAAAGTCCAGAACACCGAACCGATCACGATGCCGATGGGGCCATAAATACTTTCGCCAAACAGCCAACCTTTCAGCACGCCCTGATTGCCGAACAGATACACCAGCGCGATGGCCGGCAGCAGCGACGGCGCCAGCAATGGCAGCATGGCCACCAGCCGGAACAAACCCTTGAACGGGATGCGACTGCGGTTCAAGGCGTAGGCGTAGCCGAAGGCCAGCGCGATGGTGATCGCCGTGGCCAACGCCGACACCCACAGGCTGTTGCCGACCGTGCCGGACAGCGCCGGATTGCCGAAGTAGCGGGCGAAATTGGCCAGGCCGACGAAAGCGCCGTCGCGGTCCTGCGCGCTTTTCGCCAGCATCAGCGCCAGCGGCAGCAACAAGGTGACAGCGAGATACAGCGCCAGCACCAGCAGACCGCCGCCCATCAGCCACTCGTCGCGGCCCAGGCGCGGGCGGATGCGCGGCGCGGCCAAGGCCAGTTCAGCCATGGCCGACGCCGTGCGGGAACAGGCGGATGCGTTCGGCGGGAATATGCAAGTGGGTGGCGTCGTTGGCGCGCAGGTCCAGATCGCGCGCCCGTTGGCTCGGCAGTTGCGCCCGCAGCCGGTGTTCGCCCAGCTCGCCGCCGCCCAAGCTCAGCCAGAAAAACGGCCCCATGAATTCCATCTCACGCACCTCGGCCCGCAAGCTGTTGGCATGGCCGTTGGTCTTGCCGGTGCACACGATATCTTCCGGTCGCACCGCCGCCCGCACCGCCGCGCCGGGTGCGTAGCCTTCGGCCGCGCAAGCGAGCCGCGCTGACCCGAGTTGAATTTCGCCATAGCCGATCCGCGTCGCCGGCAACAAATTCATCGCCCCGATGAATTCGGCGACGAACAGGTTGGCGGGCCGGTGATAAATTTCTAGCGGCGCGCCGATTTGCTCGATCCTGCCGCCGCGCATCACCACGATGCGGTCCGCCATGCTGATCGCTTCTTCCTGATCGTGGGTGATCATGATGGTGGTGATGCCAAGCCGCCGCTGCAAAATCTTGATCTCATCGCGCAGGTGCGCCCGCACCTTGGCGTCCAGCGCCGACAGCGGCTCATCGAGCAGAAGCAGCCCCGGCGAGACCGCGAGCGCCCGCGCCAGGGCCACCCGCTGCTGCTGGCCGCCGGACAATTGCCCCGGGTATTTCGGGCCGCTTTCGGGCAGACCGATCAGCTCCAGCAGTTCCGTGACCCGGCGCTGGATCTCGGCTTTAGGCCGCTTGCGGTTCTCCAGGCCATAGGCGATGTTGGCGGCCACCGTCAGGTTCTGAAACAGCGCGTAGGACTGGAATACGATGCCGAAATCGCGTTGCGCGGGCGGCAGCGCGGAAATGTCGCGCCCGTCCTGTTCCACCGCGCCATGAGTTTGGATATCCAGCCCGGAAATCGCCCGCAGCAGAGTGGTCTTGCCGCAGCCAGACGGGCCGAGGAAACAAACGAATTCGCCCCGGTGGATGTCGATGCTGACATCATCCAGCGCGGTGAAATGGCCAAAGCGCTTGGTGACGTTGCGGACACGCAGATAGGGTGTGGTCATGGACGGTCAACCGCTTGGTTTATCTCTCCCCGCTCGTTGAGAGAAGGGTTGGGGTGAGGGCATTCCGGCTACTTCTTCGGTTCCGATTTGCCGTCGTAGCGTTTGGTCCACTCAGATAGAATCGTTTCGCGGTTTTTCGCCGCCCACTCAAAATCGTTCTTGATCATCTTCTCGGCGATGCCTTCGGGGTAGTTCGGCACTGGCTTGGCGACGCCGGGCATGGCGACCACCGCATAGCCTTCGTTGTAAATCTCGTTGGCTTTGCGGCTTGCCGACCAGTCCGCTAACTGCTGGGCCGCTTCCAGCTTCTGGGTGCCCTTGACGATGGCGAAGGCTTCCAGATCCCAACCCACGCCCTCGCTGGGCGCAATCACCTCGACCGGCGCGCCCTTGCTTTTTTCCTGCGCCCCGCGATAGGCGAAGGAAATCCCCACGGGCGCTTCCCCAGCGGCGGCCATCTTGCACGGCTTGGAGCCGGAATGGGTGTATTGGGCGATGTTCTCGTGCAAGCCGTCCATGAACTTCCAGGCTTTCTCCTCGCCCCACATCTGAATCCAGGCCGATACGTCGAGGAAGCCGGTGCCGGAAGAACTGGGGTTGGGCATCACCACCTTGCCCTTGAACTCCGGCTTGAGCAGATCTTGCCAGGAGGCGGGTTGCGGCAGCTTAGCTTTTTCGGCCTCGACCGCGTTGAAGCACAGCGCGGCGACCCAGGCGCGCTGGCCGACCCAGCGCGGCGGTTTGGCGCTGTCCACGTACTTCGGCTCCAACTGCTCCACACCCTTGGGCGCATAAGCCTGGAAATAGTCCTGGTCCGCCAGGAACTTGAGGCTGGTCACGGCCAGGCCCCACACCACGTCGGCTTGCGGGTTGGCCTTTTCGGCCAGCAACTTGGCGGTGATGATGCCAGTGGAGTCGCGCACCCATTGAATATCGAGGTCGGGATTGTCGGCTTCGATGGCTTGCTTGAACTTGGCCAGTTCGTCGGCCTCAACGGCGGTGTATACCCGCAATTCGGTCTTGGCCTGGGCCGTCAATGCGACGCCAGCTAACGCCAGCGCGCCCAATACAGTGGCAACTTTCATCGCAAATCCCCGAGGTTCAGAAAGGTCTGGCCCGCCGATCCGTCAATGATCGGCGCATATCGTCATAGCGAAGGATGATGCGACAGTTTTGTTAACGTATTGTGATGAGCGGCCGCATGGCCAGAATCCGAGCGCATTTCGCACCCGGCCATTTCGGCTCTCCTGGCAACAAAAAGAGCGCATGGAGGGAGCCATAACTCGATTACTGAGGCGCGGGAACGGCCACGCGGTTGGCTGGCACGATTTGCGGCTGGTAGGAGAACACCTCGCGGCTCCTCGGAGCAACCATGACCTTCAGCCATTGCACGTCGTTGGTCCCATTAGCCTGGTTGTTCCCAAAAGTTTCCACCCGCGTAAAGTTTTCCAGGCGTCGTCCGCTGGCGTCTAAAAAGGGCTTGTCGATGCGGAAATAATGTGAATCGCCATGAACGTAGGCTACCGGTTTCCGAAACGCGACGACCTCGCCGCGCAACGCCAGGAGAAAATCCTGAAAACCGTCGGTCGTGCTGTCAGCGCCCTCTGCGGTTTTCTCTTTTAGGGTGAGCGGATCGCGCAGGGGCGCGCGGGTCGGATCGCTGAGATCCCAGCCTGGATTGGCCTGCGAGATCAACATCACGGCGACCGAATTCTGCGCTTTCGCTTGGGCAAAGGTTTCCTTCAACCACCGGATATTGGCCTGGTTGCGCGCGGCGTATTCGTTGGGATCGGGCGCTTTGTCACAGAGATTGTTGCAAGAACCCTGCACGTTCAAGGTAGCGTAAGTGACCTGACCCAGCGTCCAACGCCGGTTCTCGACGCAAGGAACAAAGGTTCCCGCCGCGCTCAGGCACAGCGCCTCCGCCTGTACCTCCTGGCGCAGCTTGCGCTGTCCCAGCGACAACGGCGTGCCGAAGAAAAGGGCGCGCTCCTTGTCGAGCTGCGCCAGCGAATTGTAATTGGCGAGGCGGTCGCAATCCGTCCAGTCGTTATCGCCTGGCGTAAACATGGCGGGCGCTTTCAGCGCATTGAAATAATCGAGCGCCTTGGTATAAACGGCGTCGGTGCATTCGCTGCTACCCGCTTTCAAATCGCCGTCGTGAACTGTAAACGCCAGGCGTTGCGCGTTCATGTCGTCGATCAGCGCGGCCACTCCCACTTCCTGGGCCGCTGAATAGGGCAAGTCTCCCCAGAGACCAACCGCATAAATATAACCGCGATCATTGTGACCCTCCCTACGCTCACCATCATCGGCACGGGACGATCCCACGGCGATCATCGCCAAAAGTGGCAAACCAATCGCCTTGATCCATGATCCGGGCAATTGCCGTATTTCCCTCGCTAGTCGGCCTTGTTGGTGGCTGCTGATGCGCATCGTGAAGTCCCCGCATTCGATCATGAGTAAACTGATTTTCCTCGGCGAATCTCCAGCCACTGGCCGAGGCGACTATCCGGCTTGATCCGCGCCGGTGAGTCTAGGGGGATTTATTGACAATACGATGACGAAAATAGAATAAGTAATGATTTTTATTAAATAAACAAGCATCGAGATGCGGTTGCCCTGCATCGGGCGCGGGCTGCTCTTAGAACAACGGCGATACAGAAAAACCGCTAGCCCGATATTTTGCTTGACCGCGCCATTTCACAACGCCGGCGAAAGGCTTGGCCGAACGGGTCGATAACGCCAAAGCGATCGAACCGGAATGGCGTCAAGTCAAATGGGCTGGCGCGACCGACAGCCAAGGCGGCGACGCTCGCGCCCACGCCGCCAGCGAGAGCGATACCCGCTCCCGAACAACCGGTCGCGGCCAGAAAGCCTCGCACGTTCGGAACCGCCCCCAGCGCGGGCAACCCATCGGGCGTATAGGTGGATAGCCCAGCGATGTGATGAACGATCTCCAACCGGTCCAGCGCGGGTAGAAAACGCCGCAACGCCGGCGCACCCTCGATCAGCGAGGGCCAGCCGCCGTCCTCGCCCAACGGGAAATCGCTCAAATCGTGGGGGAGTTGGCGGGCATCGTAACTCGCCGAGCGGGCTTCCCGCAGTCCGAACAGCAGCCCGCCCAGCTCCGGCCGGCTGTAGGCGCTGGCATCCGGCAAGATCACGATGGGATGTTCGGGCGGGAACAGGGGATCGGGCACGGTGATCCAATATTGGCTGCGTACGGGGGCCATTGGCAGGCCGATTCCCAGCGACATCGCCAGCACGTTGGCCCACGCGCCAGCGGCGTCCACCACGCAACCGGCCGAGATCGCGCCCTGCGCGGTCACCGCGCCGGTGACGCGCTCGCCTTGCCGTTGCAGTGTTTGAACCGCCATGCCTTGATGCAAGATCACACCGCGCGATCGGGCGGCGCGGGCGTAGGCCATCGCTAACCGGTAAGGATCGACGAACGCATCTTCCGGCATGAAGGCGGCGGCGAAAATCGCTTCCGGGTTCAACCAGGGGGCGCGCCGGGCTGCTTCGTCCGCCGCCAGCCATTCCACGCTCACGCCAGCGGCTTCGGCCAGCGCCGCCAACTCGCGCAACTCCCGCCCCCTCACCTCGCTGCCGGCGACATGCAGACTGCCGACACGGCGCGGATCCAGCGATTCGCCCACTTCCGCTTCCAGTTCGGGCAAATCGGCGTAGGTTTGGGCGATCAGCCGCATGAGCGCGGGATTGGCGCGCGCCCTGGTCAGCAAGGCGGCGGCGCGGCTGGTCGCGGCGAACGCCAGGGTATCGCGCTCCAGCAAAACCACTCGACCCATACCGCACCGCGCGCAATGCCAGGCGATGCTGCAACCGAAGATGCCGCCGCCGACGATGAGCGCATCGACCGGGTCAGCGGGCGCGCTCATCCCGCTGTGCCCCGCTCGACTTCGGCGATGGCGCTTTCCAAAATCCCCAGCGCCAAATCCATTTCCCGCTCGCCGACGATCAGCGGCGGGCTCAGCGTCAGCACGTTGCCCAGGCTGATCTTGAAGCTCAGGCCGCGCGCCAAGCTCCGGTACAGCACCGCCTCGGCGGCGGCGCGCGCGGGGGTCTTGGCGGCGCGATCCGTCACCAGCTCGACGCCGAGCAGCAGACCGCGCCCGCGCACGTCGCCGATCAGCGGATGGCGCTGGCGCATCGCGCGCAACCGCGCCAGCGCCCGTTCACCTTGGCGGCGGGCGTTTTCGACCAGATTTTCGTCCTCAATGATTTGCAGCGTGGCCAGCGCCGCCCGCGCCAGCACCGGGTTTTTTTCGTGGGTGTAATGACCGAACGCCCAGTCCTGGCCCACGTCCAGATCGGCCCGACACAGCGTCGCCGCCAGCGGCAGCACACCGCCGCCGAGCGCCTTGCCCAGCACCAGGATGTCGGGAACCACCCCATCGTGCTCGCAGGCGAACAGCCGGCCGGTCTTGCCCAGTCCGGTGGGGATTTCATCGAAAATCAGCAGCGCGCCGTGCGCGTCGCAGGCTTCGCGCACGCTCCGCCAAAAACCGGGCGGCGGGATGGTCGGCACGGCGCGCGCCGGCTCGGCGATGACGGCGGCGACATCGCCTTCCCGTTCCAGCGCGTAGCGCACCAGTTGGGCGCACGTCAGCCGGCACAATGCCAACTGCGGCTGTCCCTCGGCGTCGGCGGCATAGCCGTAAGGGCAGCGGTAGCAGGCGAACGGCGGCAGGTGTTCGGTTCCGGCCAGCAGCGGGCCGATGGGGCCGGAACGGAACAGCGCTTCGCCGCCGACGCTGGCCGCGCCGAAACCGGCTCCGTGAAACGCATCCCAAAACGACAGGGTTTTGAAGCGGCCGGTGGCGGCGCGGGCGATTTTCAGCGCGATTTCGATGGCGTCCGAGCCGCCGGTGGCGAACAGCACTTTGTCCAAGCCCGGCGGGCTGAGGTCGGTCAAGCGACGGGCCAACTCGACCGCCGGTTCGCAGGTGAAGCGGCGCGGCGCGAACGACAGTTCGTCCAGTTGCGTCTTGATCGCCGCCAGCAAGCGGGGATGGCCGTAACCGAGATGATGGGCGCTGTTGCCGTGAAAATCGAGATAGCGGCGACCGGCGGTGTCCTCGATCCAGCAGCCTTCCGCCCGCCGGATCGCCGCGAGACAGGGCGTGGATACGGACTGGCGCAGGAAATAGCGCGCGTCCTCGGCCAGCAGCCGCTGGCCGGCCGCATCGAGATGCGCGGCCTGCCATGCCGCGCGTTCGGGCGTGGCGTTGGTTTCGCTCTCGCCGGGTGGCGGCGCGGCCGCCGGAGCGCGGGTCACGGCTTTTCGCCGCGCGCCAACCGGACTTCGATGGCCGCCACGCAGCGGGGTAGATCGGCGATGGAATCGATGACATCATGCGCGCCGCTCGTCAGCAAACGCCGGTAAGCCGCCGCGCGCCGCCGCTCTTGCGCGGCGGGCGACAACCCCTCCCAATCCGCCAGCGACAAGCCGATTTCATTGCCGCTGACCGCGACGCCGACCGCCCACATTCCCGCATTCAATCCTTCTTCGATACCGGGCAAGGTATCGTCCACCTTTACGCAGGCGTGGACGGTTTCCACTTCCAGCTCGATCAGGTTGCGCAGGCTCATGTGCGGATACGGTCGGCCGCGCGGCACTTCGGTGGCGCAGACATTGCTGTCCGGCGCATAGCCCTGCTCGGCCGCCGCTTGCGCCAGCGGCTCCATCATCTCTCGGCTGTAGCCGGTGTTGGCGCCGATGCGCAGGCCGCGCGCCCGCAATTGATCGATGGTTTCCCGACAGCCGGGAATCAGTTGGGCGTGATCGCGGATCGTCGCCATCTGCAGGGGAATGAAATCTTGATACAAACGGTCGATGGTGGCTTCGTCCGGGGATTCGCCGTAATGGTCCCGCCAGGCGGCGGCCACGCGCGGCAAGGCGCATAGACGGCGGATGTGATCGCGCTTTTCCGCGCCCATCGGGCCGCGCGCTTCATCCAGGCTTAAGTCGATTCCCTGAATCGCGAACAGTCGCGTAAACGCCGCCACGGGTGCGAGCGAGCCGAAATCCACCGTGGTGCCCGCCCAATCCAAAATCACGGCTTGCACCGGGCCACGATACGAACGCGCATAGTGAAAATGCATGACTGCTCTCCCCGGCGCCAGCGTCAAAAAACAGGTTTGGTAAGGTCTTCAAGCCGGGGGGCGCCGTCCGGAATGGCCATTTCGTCGAGCGCGGCGCGGACCGCCGCCAACGCGCCGCGCATCTGCTCCTCGAACAGCTGACCGATGCAGCCTATGCGGAAGCTTTCCACTTGGGTCAGCTTGCCAGGATAGATGATGAAGCCTCGCCGCTTGATCGACTGGTAGAAATCCTTAAAGTTGAAATTCGAATGGCCGGGCGCGTGGAAGGTCACGATGATCGGCGAGAGCCAACGGTCATCCAGCAGGGTGTGGAAACCCATCGCGCGCATCCCCTCGACCAGCACCGCTTTATTGCGGGTATAGCGCGCCAGACGGCCGGCAACCCCGCCTTCGGCTCCGTGTTGGTCGAGGGCGCTGGCGAAGGCCGCCACCACCTGCGTCGGCGGGGTAAAGCGCCATTGGCCGGTTCGGTTCATGTAGTCCCATTGATCGTAAAGATCCAGGCTCAAGGAATGCGCGTTGTCGGCGCAGTCCTTTAATACATCGCGCCGCAGCAGCGCAAAACTGAAACCGGGCACGCCCTCGAAACATTTGTTGGCGGAGGACGCCAAACCGTCAAAGGGTAAGGCGCGGGCATCGATGGGCAGCGCGCCGAAAGAACTCATGGCGTCTACGAACAGCCGCCGATCCCAGCGGTGCACGACTTCCGCGATGGCTTCCAGTGGATTGAGAATCCCGGATGAAGTTTCGCAATGCACCACCGCAACGTGGGAGATGGCGGGATCATCGGCCAGCATCGCATCGACCTGGCTCGGCGACGGCGGAAAATAATCGCCCATATCCAGCGCGGTGAGATCGCGTCCCAGATACTTGAGGATACGGATCATGCGCTGGCCGTAAGCGCCATTTGTCAACACCAGGGTTTTGCTGTCCCAAGGCAGCAAAGTGGCCAGCGCCGCTTCCACCGCATAGGTGCCGCTGCCTTGTAGCGGCACGCAAACATGGGTTTCCGTAGCGTGCGCCGCCTCCAGCAGCCGGCGGCACACGCTGGCGGTCAATCCGTTGAAATCCTCATCCCACGAGCCCCAGTCGCGCAGCATCGCGGTTTTGGTGGCCATGGAAGTAGTCAACGGGCCTGGGGTCAACAGATAGGGTTCGCGAGCTTCGTTCATGAGAAGTGGCATCCCGCAGGCGGCTCAGTAAAAGGCAGTCATGATGCACCCGACTCGTGATGGTTTGATGAAACTCAGCACGGATGCAATCGACTGTTACGCCGACGAATTGCCAATAAATTCCGCCGTGAAATCGATCAGCTTCGCCAACGTGAACGGCGGTCGACCGTTGATGGCGCGTTGCCCGCATTGAAGCAAGCGCTCCAGTGATTCACCCATCCGCCCTATTTCGGATTGGATGGGTTTTTATCGGCAAAATCACTCAACTCCACAAGGCGCGTACGCCGAAGTAAGCCACATCCTTGCAGCGCCGCAGCGCGCCCTTCAGCAACGACGATTGCGGCCGGGTGCAAAAGGTCATGCTCAGGATGATCCGCAGTTCGTCTTCCTCCAATCGGGTGACCTTATGGAAGACTTTTGCCCCCTCAAACACGATTAAGGTGTTGGGAGGCGTCGGCACCATCACGTCGCTGTCGTCCTGACGGATCATCAGGCGCGCCGAGGAGAGTCGGTCTTCGCTAAGATGGCGGTTGACCAGCGGCAGCAAGACGGTGAAATGGCGGCCGTTGTAAAAATTGTAATCATAATGCCAGCCGATGTGGTCGCGGGGCCGATCGTAGAACAGCAGCGAACAGGCGCTTTGATCGTTGATCGGAGTGGGGACGAGCGCCTCGCCGGTCACCGCCGAGCACAGCCAACGCACATAATCAGAGCGGTAAAAGGCCACGATTTCCGGGGCGAGATCGTGTAAATCTTCATAAGCCACCGTGCCGCCCTGTTTGTGCGTGGGGAAATAGCTGCGCTCGGGTTGCCGGCAGCGCAGCGCGGCCTCTCGCAGCGCGGCAAAACTGATGGGGGGCAAAGCGTCCGGGATAACGGCGAGGCGCGACCGGAAATGAGGTAAGGTTCTCGGCAGATCCTTGGGCAACTGGAGCGCGGGACCGCATTCGGCGTCCAATTGGCGCTGGCGCGCTTGCAAGCGGCGATACTGGCGCTGCTTGCGCGATTTAAGACCGGCAAAGGCCAGCGCGCCGGCGGCGGCAGGCAGCAGTACAAGTTCCGCCAGCATCGCGACACTCCGCTGGGCTGATTGATCGGGAAAACGGTAAAAAACCGCGAGCCTGGCGTTCAGACGTACAGGCTGACCATCTTGCACCACGCCGGCGCGCTGTGGGCGCGGCCGCGCCAGACATGCAGGGCGTGCCAGATGCCTTTGTTCCACAACGTTTCGCTGAACTGCCGGTTGTTACCCATGAAGGGGTCGGTATCGCCCACCGCCAGCACGATATCCAGCCGTCGCAACTGTTCCAGCAACCCCTGGTCGTAGGCGTTGGTGAGAAAATGGCTGGGCGTATGAAAATACACCTGCTCGTCGTAGTGGCCGTCGAATAGATCGCGAAAATCCTCAATGGCGCCGGTCAGATCGTAGCGACCGCTGAAAGCCGCCACCTTGGAAAAACAATGCGGGTGGCGGAACGCGAAATTGATGGCGTGAAACGCGCCGAAGCTACAGCCGTGGGCGATCACGCAGGGGTGATCGTTCTTGTTCCACATCAGCGGCAGCACTTCATGCCGCAGATAATCTTCGTACTGCTGATGCCGGCGCAGCCGATCCTGCGGTTGATTCCAAAAGCAGTAGAGACTTTCCTGATCGATGCTGTCCACGCAGTAGAGCTGCAAATGGCCCCGTTCGATTTTCTCGCCCAGAGCGGCTGTCAAGCCGAGATCTTCGTATTCGTGAAACCGCGCGCATCGCGTTGGAAACACCAGCACCTTAGCCCCGGCATGACCGAACACCAGCAATTCCATATCGCGCCGAAGATGAGGGCTATACCACTTGTGATATTCCCGATTCATCCGCGAAACCCCTCAACAGATTGAGTTCTCGATAAGCTAACTCAATAAATTGACGGGGTTATGACAAGACAAGCCGGTTAGTCGTCCTTGAAAAAATACGCTAACGCATCCTGTAGCCTAGCATTTTCGGCCGCCGAGCCGCTGTGGTCGAAATGGCCGGCTTGGAGCACGAACAGTTCCTTATGGCCAGCGAGCGCGTTAAAAATGGCGAACTGACCCGGCGGCGGCACCGCCGGATCGAAACGGGCGGCGGCGATGTGGACGGGAATATTCAAATGGCCCGCCGTCGCGGCGGCATCGAAATAGCGCAGCGTCTCCAACGCCCGTCCGGTTCGCCGCTGGTAGCGTCGGATAGCCTCCCCGCTACCGACGCAGGGCAGCGTCAACCGCAACGGGTGGTGGCCAAAACTGGGGACGTTCAAATGAGCGCGATGGAAGCGTTCGTCCCACGGCAAGGCCAGCGCGCCGATACCGCCTCCAAAGCTGACGCCCATGTAATCCAGCCGTCGCGCCGCCGTCGGAAACAACTCCAGCAGGGCCGAGGCGGCGCACCACACTGTATCGGCCGCGCAGAAACCGTGAATGTAGGTTTCGCGTCGCGCGATCCCATGGAGCACATGCTCGTCTGGACCGGCGGGCAAGTCGGTGCGAGCGCTGCGGGAAATGCCTCGCGCGCAAGGGAAAATTACAGCGGCCCGCCCGAAGGGCAAATCGAAATCTGGCCCCTCTCGGCCGCCGTAGCCATGGCCTATCACCACGCCGCGCTCGACCGGTCCGTCGCGCGGCCGAATCAGCCAACCGCCGATCCGCGCGCGCTGCAACGACGTAAATTGCACCAGAAATACGCGGGTGTCCGGGCGCGGGCTCGGGACTTCCTGGAGGTCCGGCGCTACATCGACTGTCCGGGCACGCGCTTGAAGATCACGCCAAAACGGCGCGAGATCGACAGGCCGTTGCGGCGTGGGAACGGCGAGCAACGCCGCCAGATCGTAACCGTGAGTGGGGTCGAATGGATAGGTATGGTGAAAAATAGGCATCATCCAAGCGGGCGTTCAGCCTCGATCACCGCGGCGCCGAATGTCCTTAACGGAGTCTGTTGACGCACGAAAACGAGCGGCCTTCAGAAGACGGCGTCAAGAATAACGGAGATCGGCAGACTGCAACACTAAAAGCCTTCAAAGCCGCGACAGGGTATTGACCCAAACTTCCCAAGCCGCAAACCAAGACTCAACCGAGCTTCGCGGCGGTGCGTTCCCGGGCTTGTCGGCTGCGACCATGACATGAATCCTCCCATTAACCCAAGGACGGCGCTTGCAAAATTACTCTCCGTCCTTTGCAAACAATGCACCGTGCATGAGTAGCCTCGCTTTTTCAGGTGATTTTCGTCTTCAACTTGCCATCAAACGGACATCAATCCATCGCTATCGCTCCGTATCGTGCTTGTCGGAAACCGCTTCCGGGGTTCGGGCGCGAAATGTCCTGGCCGATTTGGTTACTGGCGCTTTCGCTAGAAAGAGTGGTCCTCGATTATGGTTTCGCTTCACTCGGACTTAGGCGTTTTAGGAGAGTGCAAATGAGGTTCAATATCGTCGATAAACTCGTTCGATCCCAAGGCGACGCTGACGCTCAAGATGGCAGCGTCAACCCGCTTGAAATGTTTTATCCCTTTGCCGCGATTCAGAACGCCTGGTTTGAGTACTGGGTCGACGCGGCCCAGCGTTCGATTCTATTCTGGGATACCTTGCGCGAGCGGGGCAACCTCTTCCTCGCTCACCGCGCTGCGGGCGAACCGCCGATTCTGGATTTCGACTACGATCTCATGTTGGACGCCCGCACGTTCAAACATCCGGCCAATTACGCGCTGCTGCGCATCCACCCCAAGCCGGGCATGACCATCGATCCGAAAAAACGGCCGTTCATTATCGTCGACCCGCGCGCCGGCCACGGTCCCGGCGTCGGCGGCATGAAGGAAGACAGCCAAGTCGGCGTCTCCTTGCGCGCCGGCCACCCCACCTACTTCGTCATGTTCTATCCTGAGCCAGTACTTGGCCAGACCTTGAGCGATGTCGCGGCGGCGGAAGCGCGCTTCGTCGAAGAGGTCACCCAGCGGCATCCCGACGCCGAAAAACCCTGCGTGATCGGCAACTGCCAGGCCGGTTGGGCGGTGATGGCGCTGTCGGCGGTGGAACCCGGCCTGATGGGACCGGTGGTGATTTGCGGCGCGCCGATGTCGTATTGGGCCGGGGCCGACGGCAAGAACCCGATGCGCTACCTGGGTGGCCTGGCGGGCGGGGCCTGGATCACCTCGTTGCTGTGCGATATGGGCGGCGGAAAATTCGACGGCGCGAACCTGGTCGCCAACTTCGAACGTCTCAACCCCGCCAACACGCTGTGGATCAAACACTATAACCTGTATGACAACATCGATACCGAGCGCGAGCGCTTCCTCGAATTCGAACGCTGGTGGACCGGCTTTTTCCTGCTGAACAAGGAAGAGATGACCCAGATCGTCAACGATCTGTTCATCGGCAACAAGCTCCAGCGAGGCGAGGTGCGGCTCAACGGCGCGCGGATCGACCTGAAGGACATCACCGCGCCAATCGTGGTGTTCGCCTCCAGCGGCGATAACATCACCCCGCCGCAGCAGGCGTTGAACTGGATTATCGGCGTCTACGGCAGCGACGAGGAAATCAAGCGCCACGGTCAGACCCTCATCTACAGCCTGCATCCGGACATCGGCCACCTCGGCATCTTCGTTTCCGGCAAAGTCGCCCAAAAACAGCATCACGAGATCAACGAAACCATCGATTTCATCGACGTGCTGCCGCCCGGACTCTACGAGCTGGTGGTGGAGAAGATGCCAGAAGGCGCGGGCGACGATCCGGACGACCGTTATCTGACCCGCTTCGAACCGCGCTCCATCGAGGATATCCGCGCGCTCGATGACGGCAATCCGGAAGCCGACTACTTCGCGCCCGTCAAGCAGGTCTCGGAGTTGAACACCCAGTTCTATGAAGCCTTTATCGGTCCTTGGGTGCGCGCGCTGGCGACCGAACCGATGGCGGAAACGCTGCGCGAATGGCACCCGTTGCGCCTGCAATACCGCCTGCTGTCGGATGAAAATCCCTTCATGTGGCCGCTGAAAATGTTGGCGCCGATGGTGCGGGCGCAGCGCCGGCCGGCTGCCGAAGACAACCCGTTCCGCGCCAACGAGCATCGGTTATCCGAAAACGTGATCGCCGCGCTCGACCATTATCGCGAATGGCGCGACCGGACGCAGGAGACGCTGTTCAAAGCGATTTACGGCCCCAAGGCGCTGGGGGCATTCCTGTATGACGCGGAAGATCTGGCCGTCGAAAAAGTCGCGCCCATCGTCCGTTCCAAGCGCGAGCAAGCGGACCTCGACGCCGCCATCGAACGCGCCAAGGAACGGATGGATCACGGCGGTTTCGCCGAGGGTTGGGCGCGCATCGTGGCGACGCTGATGCTGGGTTCGGGCGGCATCAACGAACTGGAGCTGGAAGCCGGCCGCAAGGCCCGCGAACAGCATCCCAAGCTGGCGCGGCTGTCGGTGGCGGAGCGCAAACGGTTGTTGAAGGAGCAATCCCACATGGTGCAACTGGACCCGGATCGGGCCATCGGGGCCTTGTCGAGCTTGTTGCCCACGCCGCAAGAACGGCGCGAAGCCTGGAACATGGCCAAAGTCATCGCGGTCGGCGATGGTGCGATCGACCCCAAGCAACAGAGCGTGCTCGACCGTCTCTCGCAAGCGCTCGAACTCGACCGGGCCGCTTGAACGAGCCTGAAAAATTGGCCGGTCGCCGACGCCCGTCGCAACGGCCGAGGGGCCAAGTTTGCTGGAGCCGACGCGGGTGGAACACGCGCGCCAAAGCGTTCTCCACCCAAGCCCCCAGCGCCGGTTTCAAACCCACTCACAGCAGCCCGGCAGCGGCCGGGCCCATCGGATTAGCCATGAATGACTTTATCGAGAATAAAACCTTCGACGAAATCGAAATCGGCGACCAAGCGAGTTTGACCCGGACACTGGATCACGAAGGGGTGGCAGCCCTCGCCAGCGTCACCGGCAACTTCAATCTGGTCGATTTGGACCCCGGTCCAGCCGACACCTCGATGTACGGCCGGGGCGCGGGACAGGCCAGTTGGTCGGCGATGCTGTTCGCCACATTGGCCGGCACGCGGCTGCCCGGTTTGGGTTCGGTGGCCAAGCGCATCGAAGTCCGCCTGCACCAGCCGGTCGCGCTCGACGTGCCGGTCACCGCGCACGCCGAGGTTCGGGAAAAACGCGCGGATACCGGCTTGGTGCTGCTGCATTGCTGGTCCGTCGGTCCGAGTGGCGAAGAAATCGCCAGCGGGCTGGTCGAGGTGTTGGCGCCCAAGGAAAAGATGCGGTATGAGAGCAAGGACCTGCCAAAAATCCAGGTTCGGCGCGAAGATCGCATTCAGGAACTGCTCCAGTCCTGCGAGGGCGTGCCCGCGCTGGCGTGCGCGGTGGTGCACCCGTGTAGCCCCGACGCCCTGCGCGGCGCGATCGAAGCGGCCGAACATCAGGTGATCACCCCGATTCTGATTGGCCCGGAATCCAAAATCCGCGCCATCGCCGAACAGGAAAACCTGGATATTTCTCCCTACCGGCTGGTGCCGGCCGAACACAGCCACCATTCCGCCGAACTCGCGGTCGCCATGGTGCATTCCGGCGAGGCGCAAACCTTGATGAAAGGCAGCCTCCACACCGATGAACTGCTGGCTGAAGTGGTCAAAAAAGACGGCGGCCTGCGCACCGAACGGCGGATCAGCCATTGTTTCTTGCTGGCGGTGCCGACCTTCCCACGCTGGATCATGGTCACCGACGCCGCCATCAACATCGCGCCGAGCCTGGAAGACAAGCACAACATCATCCAAAACGCCATCGACCTGGCGCGCGCCATCGGCATCGCCGAACCCAAGGTGGCGATTCTTTCAGCGGTGGAAACGGTGACCAACAAGATTCCCTCCACGTTGGAGGCGGGCGCGCTGTGCAAGATGGCGGATCGCGGCCAAATCGTCGGCGGTATTCTGGACGGACCGTTAGCCTTCGACAACGCCGTCGACGAGGAGGCGGCCCAAACCAAGGGCATCCGTTCGCCAGTGGCCGGCAAGGCCGACATTTTGGTGGTGCCGAATCTGGAAGCGGGCAACATGGTGGCCAAGCAGTTGACCTTCATGGCCGACGCCGAAGCCGCCGGCATCGTGCTCGGCGCGCGCGTCCCCATCGTCTTGACCAGCCGCGCCGACAGCGCCCGCGCCCGGCTCGCATCCTGCGCGGTGGCCGTGCTGTTCGCCGAGGCTCAGCGCCAGGGCTTGGTGTTGCAAAAACCGGCGGGGTGAGCGGCATGAAACCTGGTATTTTGGTCATTAACGCGGGCTCGTCGAGCATCAAATTCGCCGTATTCCGGGATGCCGCCCAAATCGAACCCCAGCTATTGCTCAAGGGCCAGATGGAGGGTTTGGGCAGCGACCCGAACTTCCGGGTCAAAGATGCGTCGGGCCAAAGCGTCGAGGAACGGGACGAATGGCCGCGCGGGTCATCGCTCGACCACGCCGGCGCGCTGCGCTACATTTTGGACTGGCTAGACGAGTGCGCCAGCGAGGTCAAAATCGGCGCGGTCGGACACCGGGTCGTGCACGGGGGTTTGAGTTACGACCGGGCGGTTCAAGTCGATGAAGGCGTTATAGCCGATCTGGAGCGATTGATCCCGCTCGCGCCCCTCCACCAGCCGCACAACCTGGCCTCCATCCGCGCGCTGGCTGAAGTGGCCCCGGAACTGCCGCAAGTCGCTTGTTTCGACACCGCGTTCCATCGCGCCCAACCCCGCGTGGCGCAACTGTTCGCCCTGCCGCGCGCACTGTTGGACTCCGGCGTACGCCGTTATGGCTTTCACGGCCTGTCTTACGAATATATCGCCCGACGCTTGCCCGATTACATGCCCGCCGGCAAAGTCGTGGTCGCGCACCTGGGGTCGGGCGCCAGCCTGTGCGCGCTCCAGGATGGCCGCAGCGTGGAAAGCACGATGGGCTTCACCGCCGTGGACGGGTTGCCGATGGGCACTCGCACCGGCGCGCTCGATCCCGGCGTGGTGCTGTATCTGCTGCAAGAGCGCGGCTACGACGCCAGGGCCATCGAAAAGCTGCTGTACAAGGAATCCGGCCTGCTGGGCGTTTCCGGCATCTCCAACGACATGCGAGATTTGCTGGAAAGCGACGACCCGAACGCCGCCGAGGCGGTCGAGCTGTTCGTTTATCACGTCGGCAAGCACGCCGCCGCGCTGGCGAGCGCCCTGGAAGGACTGGACGCGCTGGTGTTCACCGCCGGCATCGGCGAAAACGCCGCCGCGGTGCGCGAGCGCGTCTGCCGCCGGTTGGAATGGCTGGGCGTCCGGCTGGACCCGGAGGCCAACCGTCGGGGCGGGCCGCGCATTTCGACCGAAGCCAGCCCGGTGTCGGTTTGGGTGATCCCGACCGACGAGGAGCGGATGATCGCCTTGCACGTCCGCGATTGCCTGCGCGCGGCCTGACCGGCTTCCTCTCAGATCTCGTTTGGAGAACACCATGTCACCGCCTCTGGAACGCTATACCCCACCCGCCGACGATCCCATCCAGCGGATCGATTTCGCTGGGCTAGCCGGCAAAAAAGCCCTGATCCTCGGCATCGCCAACGACCAGTCCATCGCCTTCGGTTGCGCCCGCGCCATGCGCCGGATGGGCGCGGAGATCGCGCTGACCTATTTGAACGATAAAACCAAGCCCCACACCCAGCCGCTGGCCGAGGCGCTCGACGTGCCGCCAGAACTCTATCTGCCGTGCGACGTGCGGGTCGAAGGCCAGATGGAGGCGGTGTTCGCCGCCATCGGCCAGCACTGGGGCCGGCTGGACATCGCCATGCACTCCATCGCCTTCGGTAAGCGTCCGATTTAAACCGT
>DJIW01000060.1 GCA_002433805.1 Competibacteraceae bacterium UBA6584
CTCCGTGGATAAAACGCATACGCGAAACGAAGCAATTGAAAGTTTTTAACAAGGCGAAGTCTTGGGCGACTCCAGTGGGTACGGCAATCAAAAGCTTCAATAACCTCTCGCTCGGCGTTACGCTAGTGAGCGAAAAAGAGGAAAAATCCGCGAATGTCGTTTTGGTTCTAGGGGAAAGTTCAGCTCCGGAATATAAATACCATGATGCGTACTACGGCGAGGTGAACGTCAAGACAAAACCGGACTTTAAGCCCGACCGCCTTCACGGTCGAGCTACACCCTTGATGGATGCCGATTCAAACGAAATCTTTTTTGCGGTAATTTTTCTGCCCGGCAAGCTCAAAAAAGCAACTATCGGTCAAAAAGAAGTGATCGTGGTTCACGAATTGATTCATGCCTGCGGTTTTGACGAGCACGATTCAACCGGCATTATGTTTTCCACCATGATGGAACAAGATGGTGGGCTGATTGAGTATTTTCACGAAAAGGATGACAAACCCATGCCGCCCATCAGAGTGGGATCGCAAACTCGGTGTAAAGTCAAACTGCTGTGGTCCGGCGAAGCTTGTCAGAAAGAGTGACGAGTCTTTCCGCCCAATGATTCCAACCCGCCTTTCGACGTGGACATGATCCTACCGCAAGCTCGAATACCGCGCGATTTCAGCATTCGCCGTGGGATCGGTCAACGAGTTTAGTTCTCCCAACAATCCCGCCTTAAACGCCAAGCTCGTGCCCTGATACAAGCTGATCGCTTCTTCAATTGCGGCGGGATCGTCGGCGGTCGGCCGGGTCGCGAGCGAGGACCAGTCCACGGATTCGACCCGTGCGCGCTGGCCGGGATTGAGGATGACGAGTCGGTCGTTTTCGAGATAGCCAACCGTCTGATAGGTGCTGATCAGCGCGTGCTCCTTACCCGGCGGCAAGCGGTTGACATCATGCCCGATGAATTTGCTGACATAAGACCAGTTCAGCAGGCCAAGCAGCGTCGGCGCGATGTCGATTTGCGCGATCAACCGTTCGTTGCGGGAAGGCGGGAACAGTTTCGGGGAGTAAATCAACAAGGGGATGCGGTAGCGCGCCAGCGGCAGATCGGTTTTGCCCGCCGCCGAGGCTTGGTGGTCGGCGACGATCACGAAAACCGTATCGTCAAACCAGGGTTTGTGAGCGGCTCGCGCCAGGAAATCGCCCAACGCCCAATCCGCGTATTTGACCGCGCCGTCGCGTCCGGTCTTGGACGGGATGTCGATCCGCCCGTCGGGATAGGTGTAAGGCCGGTGATTGGAGGTGGTCATGAGGTGCGCGAAGAAGGGGCGGCCAGCGGCGTGTTTGGCGTCGAAATTTTCCAGGGCCTTGGTGTAGAGATCCTCGTCGGCAATGCCCCAGATCGTCTCGTGGTGGATTTTGTTCTTATCCACCGCCAAGCGGTCGATCACTTCGTAGCCGTTCTGGCTAAAAAAGCCGCTCATATTGTCGAAATAGCCGTAGCCGCCGTAGAGGAACACACTGGCGTAACCCTTGGCGTTGAAGACCGACGCGAGCGAAAAAAGATGTTCGTTATGGGGGCGGCGGACGATGGCGTTGCCGGGCGTCGGCGGCGCCGACAGCGCCAAGGCTTCCAAACCGCGCACGGTGCGGGTGCCCGAGGCGAAGGCGCGGGGAAAAAACAGGCTTTCCCCCGTCAGCCGATCCAGGATCGGCGTTATATTTTTTACGTTGCCGAAGGCTTGCATGAAGTCGGCGCTCATGCTTTCCAGCATCACCAGCACCACGTTCGGGCGATGTTCCGGTCCTTGTCCGGTCACTTGGTAGGCCAATTGGCGAGGGTCGGCGCTGACCGGTCGGCCGCCGGTGAGCAACATCTCCTGACGCAGCCGCGCATAAACGCGGTCTTCCGGCAAGGTTCGGTAAAATCGAGAATACTCCAGTTCGTTATTCTTGAACGCCCGCGCGAACTCAAACAGACCGTTGCCCGCAATCTCGCGGGCGTAAGCGTTTTGGAGGCCATCGCGGGCATCGCCGGAAACGACCGCCAGCAGGCCGGCGGCGGCCAGCGCGTGGGCAGCCAGCCAGCCTAGACGCACTTTCAGTGGCGTAACGCGGCTCAGTTGCCTGGCGATCCGCCGCCGGATCGAGAGCGCCGCCAGCAAGGACAGGCCGCCGAGCGCGCTTAAAATCCAGCCGACCGGATAGGATTGGCGGATGTTGCCGATGACTTCATCGGTGTAAATCAGATAATCGACCGCGATAAAGTTGAAACGAGAGGAGAATTCCGTCCAGAAAAACCACTCCGCCGCCGCGCCGAACAGCAGCGCGAAAAGGCCGCCCGCCGTTGCTAAAAGCACCAAGAGTTGCAGCGCGCGCCACCGAGTCCAACGCGCCGGCCACGCCGCCAGCAGCAACCCAAACGGCAGCGCGAGCAGCAGGGCGACCGTAAGATCGTACAGCGCGCCCAACGCGGTCGCGCGAGCGAGCGATGCGACCGTCCAGTCAGCATCGCCGCCCACGCGCAGCGCCAGCGCGAGCCGGGTCAAGCTAAATAGCAGGATGATGATGGCGACAGCGTTCAAGATCAGGCTGTAACGCCCGATCGAACACCGTCGGAGCAACGAGCGGGGTGATTCCGTTGGTTGTGGCGCGACCAATTTAGGCTTCCAAGCCAGCGGCCCGCTGGATTGGTCCGCCGCTTCCCTCGACTTGAGCCGGGGCTTGACGCAGCGCCCGGTTGACGGCGCTGACCACCGCGTTCAGCGAGGCGGTCACGATGTTGCTATCGATGCCCACTCCGAACAACGAGGCCGGTTCGCCGTCCATCCGCACCTCGACATAGGATACGGCGGTGGCGTTGGCGCCCGCGCCGATGGCGTGCTCGTGATAATCCACCACCTTGACATCCAAACCGCAGTGCCGATTCAAAGCGTCGGTGAAGGCGTCGATGGGGCCGTTGCCCTTGCCGGAAATCAACCGTTCCCGCCCGCGCTCGCGGATCGTCGCGCTCAACTTGCGCATCCCGCTCGCGTGACTGTCGGGAAGGGTGCGATGTTCGACGAAGCGAAACGGTTGCTCCGGCTGCAGATATTCCGCCGCAAAGGCCGCCCACAGATCGTCCGAGCTCAGTTCCTTGCCGGTGGCGTCGGCGATGGCTTGCACGCATTGGCTGAATTCGATCTGCAAGCGGCGCGGCAGCCGCAAGCCGTGATCCTTTTCCAGTAGATAGGAAATCCCGCCCTTGCCGGATTGGCTATTGACCCGGATCACCGCCTCGTAAGTCCGGCCCAGATCGGTCGGATCGACCGGCAAATAGGGTACTTCCCAGCGTAGATCGCCGCTGGCCCAGCGTTTTTCCTGCGCGGCGAAACCCTTCTTGATCGCATCCTGATGCGAGCCGGAAAAGGCGGTGAACACTAGATCGCCGGCGTAGGGATGGCGGGGATGCACCGGAATCTGGTTGCAGTATTCGGCGGTGCGGACGATTTCATCCATCACCGAGAAATCCAAACCCGGCTCGATACCTTGGCTGTAGAGGTTCAACGCCAGCGTGATCAGATCGACGTTGCCGGTGCGCTCGCCGTTGCCGAACAGGCAGCCTTCCACGCGATCGGCCCCCGCCATCAGAGCCAGCTCGGCGGCGGCGACGGCGGTGCCCCGATCGTTGTGCGGGTGCACGCTGATCACGATCGAATCGCGGCGCGAAACCCGCCGGCAGAACCATTCGATTTGATCGGCGTACACGTTCGGCGTCGCCATCTCGACGGTCGCCGGCAAATTAAGAATAATCTTGCGCTCCGGCGTCGGTCGCCAGATCTCCAGTACCGCCTCGCAGATTTCCAGGGCGAAATCCAGTTCGGTGAAGCAGAAGGTTTCCGGCGAATACTCGAAAATCCAGTCCGTGTCGGGTTGTTCGGCGGCGCATTCCGCGAACAGCCGCGCCCCAAAACGCGCCAGTTCGATGGAGCCCGCGCGGTCGACGCCGAATACCACCTCGCGGAAAATCGGCGCGGTCGCATTGTAGAGATGTGGGATAGCGCGCTTGACCCCTTTGAGGCTGGCGAAAGTGCGGCGGATCAAATCCTCGCGGGATTGAGTGAGCACTTGCACGGCCACCTCGTCTGGCACCCGACCGCCTTCGATCAGGCCGCGCACGAAGTCGAAGTCGGTTTGGGAAGCCGACGGAAAGGCGACCTCGATTTCCTTGAAGCCCATCCGTACCAGCAGCTCGAAGTAACGGCGCTTGCGCTCGCCGTCCATCGGTTCGATCAGCGCTTGATTGCCGTCGCGCAGGTCGGAACTACACCAGCGCGGCGCCTGGCTGATGGTTCGGGACGGCCACTGCCGATCCGGCAATTGGATCGGGGGAAAAGGACGGTATTTGCGGCGGATATCCGAATGCATGGCAAAATTCTCTCTGCTTGACGATACATGGGTTTACAGTGCTGAAAAACGCGAATGCGGCGCGGATACGGCCGCCGGACCGCCGCTAGGCCCGACGACCGCGACTCAGTCGGAGCAGAGCTAGAGAGAAGACGCACACGAAAACGGGAGGGTGAAAGTGGCCAGCAATGCGAGGAGCAAAACTGCAAGATCGGTCAAAATCAGACATCGGGGCAATCCTTGAAAGCGGTTCGAATGATCGGCGGCAACAGCAGAACCCGGCGCTCCCTTCAGGAGGCCGGGCGACTCAGTCGCAGTTCGAACCGTTCGCGGGATTGTTGGCTCATAATGAGTTCAAAATAACGCAGTCGGCCGTTTTAGGTCAAGTTGAATGCAAATCGTTATCATCGGTGAATCGGTCATGCCGGCCATTTCGCTTTTGCTTTTCCTGACAGAGAGGGTTTATCTATGTCCGATACGTCGCAACCCCTGCAATCCGTCAAGGTCTGGGATCTGCCCACCCGGCTGTTTCATTGGACGCTGGTGGCGCTCATGATCTCGCAGTGGCTGACCGCCGAGAACAGCGACACGATGACTTATCACCTCTGGGGCGGTTACACGATTTTGACCTTGGTGCTGTTCCGGCTGATCTGGGGTTTCGTCGGCAGCGATACTGTCCGGTTCGGTCAGTTCGTGCGCGGGCCGGCTGCCGCCATCGACTACGTCAAGGCGCTGCTGCGGGGTGAAACGCCGCTTTATCTCGGCCACAATCCGGCGGGCGGCTGGTCGATTCTGGCGATGCTGGCGTTGTTGTTGGTGCAGGCGGGGACCGGTTTGTTCGCCAACGACGACATTATGATCGAGGGGCCGCTCTATGGCTGGGTGTCGAAAAGCACCAGCGATTGGCTCACCTCCATTCACGGACTCAATTTCAATCTGCTGTTGTTGGTCATCGCCGTCCACATCGCGGCGGCGCTGTTTTATTTATTCGTCAAGCGGGAAAACCTGATCCACCCGATGCTGAGCGGACTCAAGCATCTGCCGGCCGGTTCCTTCGGCGCTCCTCCCCGAATCGTCAGCGCCTGGCTGGGATTGGCGGTGCTGGCGGTCGCGGCGGTCGCGGTTTGGTTGCTGGTGCGATAACCGGCCGCCGGGTCATGAAAAAGGCCATGCTCGCTCGAACCTGGCCTTTTTAATCGGGCGCGTGCTGAAATCAGTCCTTGCGAAATTCCTTGTGACAAGCCTTGCAGGTTTCGGCGGTCTTGCCGATCTGCGCCTTGATCGTTTTTTCATCGCCGCCCTTGGCGACTTCGGTCAGTTTGGCGGCTTCTTGCTGAAAGTCCTTCAATTTGGTGTCGAATTCGGCCGGTTTGGTCCAGATTTCCGCCTTGGCCTCGGTATTCTTCACCGCATCGGGACCGGTGCCCTTGGCGAAACCTTCCGGGAGCGCCTTGCTCATCATCTCGACATATTGCGCGTGCCGGGCCACGGCGGCGGCGTCGAACGGCATTTCACCCTTCGCCATCGCGCCCATGGGTTTGAAATTCCAGCCGATGATGTTGTAAACCGACTGACGGTACTTGACGGTGTCCTCCGGTTTTCCCTCAGCCGCATAAGCGGCCAAAACGCCCGCGCTCAGAATCCCACCCGCTAACATCAGCGCTAATTGCTTGTTCATTCGTTGGCTCCATTAGCCGGACTAAAGTAAGGTTAAGCGACCCATCATGACATGGACCTCCCACCATTTTATAGGGTAGCAGACCGAGGCGCTAACGGAGCCGCATTCGAGCGTCTCGCCATTCAACTTCGCTTTCTCGCCACTGTCCGAGCGGCAGCCCGTCCAGCGACCACGGACCGATCCGCCAGCGCACCAGCCGCAGGGTAGGGTAGCCGACCGCGGCGGTCATCCGCCGCACCTGGCGGTTGCGGCCCTCGCGCAAGGTGATATCCAGCCACGCGGTCGGGATCGCGGCCCGATGGCGGATCGGTGGATCGCGCGGCCACAGGCCGGACGGTTGCGCGATGCGCCGCGCCTCGGCGGGCCGGGTCGGACCGTCGTTGAGTTCGACGCCCTGGCGCAAGCGCTCCAACGCGGCTTCATCGGGACTGCCTTCAACTTGCGCCCAGTAACTTTTCGGTAGCTTGTGGCGCGGTTGGCTGATCCGCGCTTGCAAGCCGCCTTCATCGGTCAACGCCAGCAAACCTTCGCTGTCTCGATCCAGCCGCCCGGCGACGCGAAAGCCGGGAAGATCGAGGTAGGTCGCCAAGGTCGGCCGGCCGACGGCGTCGGTGAATTGGCTGAGGACGCCGTAGGGTTTGTTGAACAAAATCAGGCGCGGCACTAGAACAGTTTGCCGAGCTGCATGTACAACGAGGCATTGCCGCCCTCGGCATAGCCGGCCCCGAGATAAAACGGCCCCAGCCAGGTGTCGACGCCCAAAAACAGGCTGCCGGCCGGAATCAGGGAATCGAGCGTCACGTCGCGATAGTCGTTCCAAACCCCGCCCAGTTCCAGCGAGCCGCCGGCGAAGATCGGAAGGGTGAAGGCCGCCGAGGCATCGTTTAGCCGATACATGGCGATCAACTCGCCCAAAGCCGCGTATTGCCCCGAAAGCTGCCCGCTCTGATAGCCGGACAGATTCAAAAAGCCGCCTTGCAAGAACAAATCCTGAATGCCCGCCTCGCCTGACAGTTTGCCGGCCAGGCGCGCGCGCGGGATGATGGAATAGGGCCCCCAGGTGTAAGCGTGAAGCCAGTGCAGATCTAGGGTTCGGATATCGCGGTCCGCGCCCAGCGCCGTCATGGCGTCGCGGAACGTCAGCGTGAAGGTGTCGCCCGAGGTGGGAAAGCTCAAGTTGTCCAGGGTATCCGCCGTCCAGCGGATCGAATAGCCGCCGGTATTAAAAGCGCCTTCGTGGGCGGATGCTTGACCCAAGCGGAAATCGTTGCGTCCGGCTCCGTAAAACAGGCCGAAAGCCAAGCGTCCCCAATGCTCCAGATTGCGACCGACTTCGACGCCGATTTCGGAGCGGTAAACCCGAAAGCCGGTGCTGATTGCAAAATCCTCATTGCTGAGGTCGAGATTGTATTGTTCGTACTTGAAATAGGGATTCAGATAATAAGTTTGATCTTCGTTGAGCGGTTGATAGAAATCGCTGGTCAGCGCGATATTGCCGCCGAGCTGGACGAAGTTGCGCCACTGCGCCCCCAACGAATTGAGCGCGCTCATGGTGTAAGCGCCGCCGATGCTGAATTCCGAATCGCCCTTGAGGTTGGCGGCGAGAAACATGCCGAATTTCAACGTATCGGAGCCGATATCCTGTTGCTGGGCCTCGACCACCAATCCGGTTTTGCCGTTTTCCCGGACCAAGGTGTAATTGACCCGCTGGAACTCGCTCATGCCGTAAATCGCGTTGAGATCGCGATTGAGCTGCTGGGGATCGAGGCGGTCGCCGGGTTTGATCCGCAGTTGCGAGGCGATCACCTGGTCGGACAGGCGGGTGTCATGCTTGATGCGGATAAAATCGATGATCGGCCGTTCGGCTTGGGGTATGGGCGGCAAGGCGGTCAAATAGGCTTGGTACACGTCGGGCGAGGTCGACAATCGACTCAGTTCCCGCCGTTTGGCCTGGGCGGCGGCGTAACCGATGGCGATGGCGTCGGCGGCGCGGTTGAAATCGATGCTGGTGAGGTCGTTAAGCTCCGGCACGATCAACACATCCGAACGGCTTAAGGTGCTCAACTGTTGTGTGGTATTGCGCACGGTCAGAATATTGGTGAGCTGTTCGGTGATGGCGAGCACCGAGTTGAGTTGCTCGGTGGCGATCAGCGGCGCGCCCACGTTGACGGCGATGATGATGTCCGGGCGGCACAGTTGCCGCGCCACATCGACCGGGACATTGTTGGCGACCCCGCCGTCGGCTAACAGCTTGCCATCGATCTTGACCGGCACCAGCGCGCTGGGGATCGACATGCTCGCCCGCATCGCCTTGGCCAGTTCGCCGGAGCCCAACACCACCGGCGAGCCGGTGGCGAGGTCGGTCGCCACCGCCCGATAGGGAATGCGCAGCTCGTCGAAGTTGTGAACGCTGGCGGCGGGCAACGACAGTTCCTCCAGCAGCAACAACAGATTCTGACCTTCAAGCAAACCCATCGGCAGCCGCACTTTGCCTTGCTTGAGGCCGACCCTGGCGTTGAGCAGAACCCGCTGCTCTTGCTTGATGCGGAACGGCAGATCCGCGCGCGGCGGTCCGTCGGAGAACACCCGAGGCCAGTCGATCTCTTGCAAGGTGTCGCTCATTTGATCGACCGACATGCCGGAGGCGTACAGCCCGCCGATGATCGAACCCATGCTGGTGCCGGCGATGCAATCGATGGGAACCCGCATTTCCTCCAGCAGCTTGAGCACGCCGATATGGGCGATGCCACGCGCGCCGCCGCCGCCGAGCGCCAAGCCGACGCGGGGGCGGCCCCGCTCGACCGCGTTCGCCGGAGCTTGGATAAAAAACCAAAAAATAAGACCTATCATCGAAAAAACGAGCGTGAGAGCGCTGCGCGGACGTCGGAATAGCCGAGGGCTGGACATGGCATCTAAACTAAGAGGTGGAAAAGGAAGCATTCAGCAAAATTTCAGAGACTGTATGCCAAATTTTCAATGCGATGCGAGCCCTGATGCAAGCGGGGCCGAGTTTGGACATCAACGCTTTCGGACGCTGGTCAGCGCCCCGGCATGCTGTTTTGGCTCGGGCGAGCCTGCCTCGGGTGGGAAGCGCGGGACAGGTTCGTCTGGCATCGCGTTTATAACGAGCGGGCCGTCGGTTTCACCGGAACGCCATCCAGAGGTTGCTGAGTCGGAGGTAGTCATGAGTGATAAAGAACACGAGGTTTCGCCAGAAGAACCGACGGTTGAAGAGCCGGTGTTGCAGGAGCGGCGCGATTTTCTGATCGGTCTGGGCAAATGGTCGAAAGCCGTCATCGGCGGCGTGGTGCTGGGCGGCGTGTTGCTGCCGGGTAAGGAAGCCGAGGCGGTGGGCTGGAGCAATCACGGTAACTGGGTCAATCTCGGCGGCGGCGGGCCCGGCTGGGGCGGCGGATCCGGCTGGGGTGGAGGGCCCGGTTGGGGTTGGGGTTACGGTCCGGGCTGGTACAACCGCCGCCGGCGCTGGCACAACGGTCCGGGTTGGTACAACCGCCCAGGTGGTTGGTACAACCGGCCGGGCTGGTACAATCGGCCGGGCTGGTACAATCGCTGATCGCGCGCGATGGACGAGAGGCTTTACCACATACCGCAAACGCGCCTGTCAACGGCGTGGCCGGGGCGGCTGGTCGTCCGCGCCAGCGATCCGGTCGCGCTGGTCGAGGCGCTGGCTTCGGAAACGAATCCCGAGCGGATCGTCGCCGTCCGACTGCCGCTGTCCGCCGATTCCGAGCCGCTGAACGCCGGCGCGCCGGGCTTGCCGGTCGAGCTGGTGCTGGACGATCCCGCCAGCGAATATCCGTTGCTGTACCAGCATGCCAATCTGCTCGATAACCATCCGGTGCGCGCGGTGGTGCCGGTGCGGCCCGGTTTCGGCAAAGCGGTCAAGACCGCGATCGCCCTGGATTTCGCGGTGCGCCTGGAGATCGGACAGCCCGAACCCGCCGCAATCGACGAATTGTTGGCGGTTTTGGATTTCTATCTGCACCAGCCGACGGTTGCCCAATCGATCGAGTTTTTCCACAGCGCGCTGCTCGGTTTTTATCACCAAGAACCGCTGCCGCTGTGGGTGGTGATGGAGGAGGAGCCGCAGGCGTTGCGTTATATCGCCGACGGCGGCGCGGAGTCGCGCTACGGTCGGTTGGCGGCGCTCGATCTTGATGCGGGCGTCGCGCCCGATGCGGATTTGGAGGTCTGGATCGAGCAGGTGTTGGCGACCGATCCAGAATGCCGCAACTGTGAATTTTTGAACAGCTGCGGCGGTTACTTCAAATGGCCGCGTCAGGATTATGATTGCGCCGGGATCAAGCGCGTGTTCGGCGGCTTGCAAAACGCCGCCGCCGAACTGCGCCGGGATTTGAAATCGCTTGCGGACGCAACCCCGGATCACTAGCGCCGGTAACGGCGGCGCGGCGGCTGTCGGTACTCCTGATTCTGGCCGTAAATATTGCCGACCACCGCGCCCGCCGCGCCGCCGATGATCGCCCCGACCCCGGCGTCGCCGCCGGTCAGACCGCCGACCGCCGCGCCGCCCGCGGCGCCGATGGCCGCGCCGCCCGCGGCGCCGATGGCCGCGCCGCTGAGCGTGCCTTGCTCGGTGGGCGTCATGTTGGCGCAGCCCGCGCTCAGGGCGAGCGCGGGGATTGCGAGTAAATAACCGAGCTTGTTCATCATCGCTTACCTCTTATTTTGCGTGGTCGCGGGCGGATTGGCGGACTGGGTTTTGCCGCCCGCTTTCGACGCCACGATTTCAGACCAGATCACTTCGAATATCGAGCGTTTCCGCTGATTCGGGTTCGCTTGGTAGTATTCATCCACGGCCCTCAGCATTTCCCGCAGGGTCTTGCCGTCCAATGACTGCACCATTTTGGGAATCAGGGTGCGGTATCTGGGATTGGGGCCGGTCAACTGATATTCCGCCATCGCCATGTTCATGATCCCGAGTAAATAAGCCAATTTTTCGCGCTCGGTGGCGGTGATCCATTTTTCGCCGTCGGGATAAGGAAGTTCGGCCTTGGCCGCAGTGATGGCCGCTGCGGGTTTCGAGCCGGCCGCCGTGGCGTTTGCGGATTCGGCGGCTTGAGCGACGGGTGTTCCCATCAGCGCGACCGTCAGGCCCAGGGCGAGCGGCGCGGTCTTAAAACACGATGCTCTCGACATAACTCCTCCTTTATGAAAGATAACACGGGGTTGCTGGCGATCCGGCGTCAGCTGGCGGCGGGTGGCTCGCGCTGTTGCCAGGCGCTAAAAAGCCAAGCGCCGAGGAGATAAAACACCAGGATGCCGAGACCGATCCACAGCAGCAGTGGCGCCAGATTGGAGAAGGCGACATTGATGATCGCGCCGGCCAAAATGAAGGCGGCCACCACGCACAGCCGCCAGTCGTGATAAAGACCGGCCAGATACGTGCTGAAGGCCAGCATCAGGCTGATCACGAATCCGACTTGGCGCGAGTCAAAGATGTTGACGAAGCCGTATTGGCCGGTCGAGGACATGATCAGCAGAAACGCCAAGGCCGTCATCACGCCCCAATGCAAGATTTGATGCAAGACCAGCCGCAAGCGATCCTGCAAGGTGGGCGGAACGGAATTCCATTGGGTATAGATACAGATCGCGCCGAAAATGGGGATCAGCCAGCGCCAGATGAACCGGCTGTTGTTCAGGTCGTAGCTGGTGTAGACGCTGGAAATCCACGCCAGGATCACCATCAGATAAAAGCCGATGTCATAAGGTTTGAACAATCTTCCGAACAAGCTCGGCGGGCGTTCGGCCGGTGTCGGGGATGGGACCAGTTCGAGTTCGGACATGACGGGTTCCTCAAAGTAGCGGGTTGTTTCGACCGCGCGCTTTATAATTTTCTAGCGCATAGCCGCTCGATAAACTGAACGCTGTCCGCCAACACTCGCGCCCGCGCTTGATGGTGGGGCACGTGCGCGCAGTCGGGCAGCCACAGAATCGAATGCGGCCCGGACACGCCGGCGGCGATGGCGTCGACTTGAGCGCGGGTCGCGTATTCGTCGTCTTCGCCTTGGACGATCAGGGTCGGACAGACGATACGGGGCAATTCAGCTTCCACGTTCCAATGGCGGCGCGAAGGGCGCAGCCACGTCTCGCACCAACCGCGAAACATCGCCTCGGTGTTGGCGCCGTGATAACGCTGTAAGCCTTGACGCAGCTCGCCTTGTCGATAAGCGTCGCGGGCGGCGCGGATGCCGGTCAGACAAGGCTCCTCAATTAAGACGTGGGCCGATTCGCTGATGAGCGCGCGGGTCCGTTCGGGATAGGCGGCGGCGAACAACAAGGCGATGGAAGCGCCGTCGCTGTGGCCGAACAAAATCGGAGGCTCGGCGATGGCGCAAGCCGCCAGCACCTCGGGCACGCTCTCGCGCGCTTCCTGTTCCAAGTAATCGTCGGGACGCGGTCCGTCCAGCCCTTCGGAACGGCCGAAGCCCCAGCGCTCGTACAGCAGGCCCGGCAGTCCGGTCAAGGCGCATAATTCCGCCGGAAAGTGCCGCCACTGGCCGATGCTGCCCAAGCCCTCGTGCAAGAAAACCAGCGTCGGTCCGGAACGCGCGCGCGGCGGCGACAGCCGTTGGCCGCGCAGTCGCCGGCCGGCGGCGCGAAATTCGAAATCCTGGCGGTGGACGGTTTGACTCATGGTTTTTCAAGCGGTGCGGTGTTCTTGAAAAATCGCCAGCAGGATGTCGAGCCGCTGCTGGGGGTCGTTCAACTCCAGCAAGGCTTGCCGGGCGTGCAACGGCAGCGGCAACACTTCCGCCAGCCGGTTGCCGACCCAAGCGGCATCGTTCCACTCCAGCGTCAGAAAGCGCGTATACGGGGCCAGATCTTCGTTTTTCAGCAAGTCGCGCAGGATCCGAACCAACGGTTCGTGGCTGGGCAAGAGCGGCAAGGTCGGATCGTCCGGCAGCCATAATACCTGACCTAGCAACAGCTGATCGGGCTGAATCCGGTGGCCGATCACCCGCAGGCGTTGCACGCCCAGACAGGTAATGCCGAGCAGACCATCGTCCAGCGAGTTGAAATCGACGATGCGCGCCAGCGTTCCGACCGGATGGATGCTGGTCGGTTGGCCGCCCGCTTCCCGACCTTCATGAATCGCCACCACCCCGAAACCGCCATCGGTGCGCAGGCACGCGCTGACCATATCCAAATAGCGGGGTTCGAAAATCCGCAACGGCAACACCCCGCCGGGGAACAGCAAGGTTTTGAGCGGAAACAGAGGCAATTCCTGCGTGGCGGTCGCGGTCATCGACGGATTCTCAACTCAACTCCGGTTCGTCCTGGCCCCAGCGCGGCAGCAGCGCGTGCGGGATGGCCAGTTGATCGAGAATTCTGGCCACGATGAAGTCAACCAGTTCCGCGACGGTGGCCGGTCGGTGGTAAAAACCGGGATTGGCCGGCAGAATCACCGCCCCGGCGCGCGCCAGCCGCAGCATGTTTTCCAGATGGAGCGCGGAAAACGGTGTTTCCCGCACCGCCAATATTAATTTACGTCCCTCCTTCAAGCTCACGTCGGCGGCGCGCTCCAGCAAATTGTCGCTGTTGCCGTTGGCGATGGCCGCCAGCGTGCCGGTAGTGCAAGGACACACTACCATGCCCCAAGTGAGGGCGGAGCCGCTGGCGGGCGGCGCGGTCCATTCGTCGGGTCCGAACACCCGCAACTGCCGGGGGTGGCAGCCGTAATGCTCGATCAGGCGCTGCTGGATGGCGCGCGGCCGGCCGGGCAGCCGCAGCGGGGTTTCCATATGGATGACGATCTGGGCCGCTTTCGAGAGCAACAGCTGCACGTTCCAGCCGGATTCGAGCAGGCATTGCAGCAGCCGTAGCCCGTAATCGGCGCCCGAAGCGCCGGTCATGCCGAGGATGATCGGGGGAGAGGTGGACGCTTCCCCGGCCGGACGCGCGGGTTCTAGATCGGTTGGGGATCGCGCCGACGGTTGAGTCATGGCTGTTTTCCAAACAAGTTCTGAATACTCCAGGCGTGCGACGGCTCGCCGCCGTTTCGGCTGAAAATATCGGGTTTCAACAAAAAAACTAGAGGCTCCCCCGTGTTGGCTTAAGTTATTGAGCAATTTTAGATTTTATGTATCATAATATAGACTATATCTTAGAT
>DJIW01000055.1 GCA_002433805.1 Competibacteraceae bacterium UBA6584
GTGACGTTCCATCGGGCGCGTCGCCGGGGTAGGAGTCCCGCACCGGTGACGGTAAACACCATCTATCTCCAGGAAGCACACCCCCCTGCGGGAGAAACGGCGCTGGAGTGGATGTTATTGACGAACTTGCCGGTGGATCATTTTGCCGCCGCCCAACGGTTGATTGGCTGTTATCAGGCCCGTTGGGAAATCGAATGGTATTTTCGCATCCATGCGGATCAAGCCGACATGGGCCGTCAAAGCCTTCGGTTTTCCGGCCTCGCAGCCCTTCTATCTCCACGTTAGGCATAATAAAGTTACAATTTATAGCAAAGGCTGGACGATTTGAAAGCATTAAACAATCCATGCCTAATTGGTTGACGTTAGGAGCTGTCGTCTATTGGAATCTCGGTGGTTTAGTGATTAATAGAACGATCAACCCATGATGCGACTTATTAAGCTATTCATCGCGCTGCTCTTGATCCATGCTTCAGCGGTTGCTCAGCCCAAGATCAACCCGCTCCAACAACGCGATATCGATTACGGATGTGGCTGCAGCTTTCATATCCCGCCGGCGCGGGGCGCGAAGGGTCAGCAGATTTTGCAATGGGAACTCGACGCTCCGGCCAAAATGCGGGTGGACGGCGAGCTTCACCAGCTTAAAGTGACTGAAATCCGGCCGCGAGCGCTCGACTCCCGACCGGAACGCATCGGCGACAAGACCATTTTTAATCTGACCGCTCCAGCGCTCTCGGTCCGCGCCGTATGCACGGCCGTTGAGGTGTGCAAACCATCGGACGAATCCTGCGAATCCGTCAGCTACCGCGCGGTTCTCTCGGTGCGGGCGAAGTCGGGAACCGCGAAGATCAACGCCTGGGCCGTGTGCGGCTGTTAGCCGTCAATCCTTATCCCACGCTTCGATTTCTAAACAACTAACGAGTCGCTGACAGATCGAAACGAGAACCTGCGTTTATGAGTAAGCCCGTCATCAAATTGCGCCACGCCGTGCCGGAAGACCTTGAGTTGCTGCGCTACTGGGACGATCAGCCCCACGTCGTCAGCTCCGATCCCAATGACGATTGGGGCTGGGAAACGGAATTGCGGCGGTCGCCCGCTTGGCGGGAGCACCTGATCGCCGAGGTGGGCGGCCGGCCTATCGGCTTTATCCAAATCATCGATCCGGCGCTGGAAGATAGCCACTATTGGGGAGATATTTCGCCCGGTTTGCGCGCGATTGATATCTGGATTGGAGAAGCCGATGCGCTTGGAAAAGGCTATGGAACCGCGATGATGGAACAAGCGCTCGAACGGTGCTTTAAAGATGCTGCGGTGCGCGCGGTGCTTATCGATCCGCTCGCGACCAACACGGCCGCGCATCGTTTCTATCAACGGCTGGGCTTTCGCTTCCTGGAAGAGCGCGATTTCGGCGACGATCACTGTTTCGTCTATCAACTTACCCGCGATCAATATCTTAAAACCACCCAAGATATGACCTAAGCGATTTCCCATCCCACGCACTGATCGAATCCTCATGTCCGCCACCTGTCCCGCTTTGTTGATCAGCGCTCCAGCGTCCGGTCAAGGCAAAACCACGCTCACCGCCGGTTTGGCCCGCCATCACCGCAATCAAGGCCGCACGGTCAAGGTCTTCAAGACCGGCCCCGATTTTCTCGATCCGATGATTTTGGAGCGGGCTTCCGGCCAGCCGGTGTATCAGCTGGATTTGTGGATGGTCGGCGAAGCATCCTGTCAGGCGTTACTGTACCAAGCCGCGCAAGAAGCGGATCTGATCTTGATCGAAGGCGTGATGGGCTTGTTCGATGGGACGCCCTCCAGCGCCGACCTGGCCGGATTATTCGGGGTGCCGGTGCTGGCGCTGATCAACGCGCACGCCATGGCGCAGACTTTCGGAGCCGTCGCCCACGGTCTGGCGCATTATCGCTCGGGCTTGCCCTTTGCCGGGGTGTTGGCCAATCGGGTCGCGAGTTCGGGTCACGCCGCATTGCTGGCCGAGAGTTTGTCGCCCGATATCCGCTATTGGGGATGGTTGCTGCGCGATGGCGAGCTGAGCTTGCCCGACCGACATCTCGGCTTGGTGCAGGCGGCGGAAATCGCGGATTTGGAAGCGAGGTTGGAAAGCGCCGCCGCCCGGGTCGCCGAGACGGAACTGGCGGACTTGCCGCCGCCGGTCTCGTTTGCCGCCGCGCGCGGCGAAGCGCCGCCGAGGCTGTTGCAAGGACTGCGAATCGGCGTGGCGCGGGATACCGCTTTTGCGTTTCTCTATCACGCCAATCTGGATACGCTGTGCGCCTTGGGGGCGGAACTGGTGTTTTTTTCACCGCTGGCGGATGCCGAATTACCGGCGGTGGACAGCCTGTATCTCCCCGGCGGCTATCCCGAATTGCATCTTGACGCTTTGTCCGGCAATACCGGCATGCGCGAGGCGCTGCGGCGGCACCATCAAGCCGACAAACCGCTGTACGCCGAATGCGGCGGCCTGCTTTACACGCTGGAATCGCTGGCCGACCGAGAGGGCCATCGCGCGCCGATGTTGGGGTTGCTGCCGGGGCGAGCGGCGTTACAGTCGAAGCTGGTGAGTTTGGGAATGCAGGCGGTGGAGCTGCCGGAGGGCGAACTGCGCGGGCATACCTTCCATCATTCGCGCCTGGAAACCCCGCTGCAACCCCTGGCGCACGGCCGCCGGCAGCGCGACGGCAAGCCCGGCGAAGCGGTCTATCGCAGCGGACGGCTGACCGCATCTTATCTGCATCTGTATTTCGCTGGGAATCCGACCGCCGCCGCCAAGCTGTTTTTGCCCTAACTTCAGCTCGATCGCGAGCGAAATGGACTACCATTCGATCTTGGCTTTTGCCGGCGGCCTAGTTTTTTACGACATCCAGCCGTTGCAGCGTTTCGCCGCTGAAGAATAGAGTAATGTGGCGTTGTTCGGTAATCTTGGCGCCTTTGCCGTACTGGTAGTAATAATCCCAGCGATCCTGATGGAACGGATCGGCGACCAAGGGCGTGCCGAGCAGGCGCTGCACTTCTTGTTTGGTCATGCCAGGATGCAATTGGGCGACGGTGGTTTCATCGATATGGTTGCCTTGGCGGACCGGGACGGTATAGAAGCTGGGCAGAAGCGAGCGGCAGCCGGTCGTCAGAACCAGCAGTAGGACACCGGCGGTGCGTAAGAATAACTGAGGCATGGAAGACAAGGTCCGGGTTGCTTGGTTGATTGGGCCACATCATAGCGTACAACGGCGACCCGCGGACAAGCGCAACCCCCGGAGCGTGCCACGTGGGCTCTAAAGAACTCAAACAGGCAGGGCTGAAAGTCACCTTGCCGCGGATGAAGATCCTCGACATGTTGCAGCAGCAGGACAGCCCGCACATGACCGCCGAGGCGATCTATCGAGCGTTGGTCGATTCCGGCGAGGAGGTCGGGCTGGCGACCGTTTATCGGGTATTGACCCAATTCGAATCGGCGGGACTGGTCAGACGCCATCATTTTGAAGGCGGCCATTCGATTTTTGAACTGAATCAGGGCGAGCACCACGATCATATCGTGTGTCTGGAATGCGGGCGGATCGAGGAATTCTGCGATGAGGAAATCGAGCGGCGGCAGCAGGCGGTCGCGCTGCGGCTCGGTTTCGAATTGGCCGAGCATTGTCTGATTCTTTACGGGCATTGCGCCCATCCTGAATGCCCGCATCGCCCGGCGGAGGGCGGGGACTGCGACTCGCAGTCGGTGCGCAGGGAGAATTAGCAGGGTTTTGAAGGTTCTACCGGTTTAGTCGCTATTTCAAGCAGGGCCGTGTGCAAGACTTGGAAACTTTTTGAGGTGTTACGGGTGGGGTCCATATAGGCGGCGATTGCTTGAGCTGCTTCTATCTTGCGCAAACCACCATTAAAGTAACCACCTTTGCGCAGAATTCGCTCGAATGTTTCCCAGGTACCCCCTCTAATGGCGTCTGGATCGCGATATTTTTGTTGTGAAGGAATGGTGGCCGGTACTCGTGGATACGCGGCTTTCACCGCTTTCCAGTCACCGAAATACCAAGCTTCCAATTCCTCAATGGCAAGCCGGTTGACGATTTTGTAGGCTCGGTTTTCGGCCCGATTTCGAGTTGTAAGACCGGTTTGGATAGCCATGCTTTCAAGGTTTGCTTTCAAGACCGCGCAGTCATCGTCATCACGGTCGACTACCACCACGATGCGCCAGTTTGGCGGGAGCCACCTTGCGTAACCGCGCAAGCGCTCCGGGAGCCGCGCGAGCAAATCGTCCTTGCATTGATGAACGTACACATCGAAAGTCGTCGCTCCCAGCATCTTGGGGAGTAACAAGCGCAAGGCGGCTTCCATGGACGGCTCCTCGACTAAGACCTCAACGTGTTCAACCTCGTTCATCCGGGGCGGCCCCGCCGCTGAGGGGCACCGTGGTTGACCAGCGGATCTCCCACCCCAAAGCGTCCTTCAAGCCAAAGATGACCTAGAGAGGCGCCGGCGGAGAGGAAATCCGTCACCCCTTGGATATCCGAAGCGCGCACAGCTTGTGTGTAACCTTGTTCGTCCCGATATAGAACCCGCACTTCTTCTGGCCGCATCGCGTTCAGGAAAAATGGGGAGTGGGTGGTGACCAGGAGTTGCGAATGCTGGGTGGCGGCGCGGCACTCTTCCGCCAGTTGGGGTAATAACCTGGGATGCAGGAAATTTTCGGGCTCCTCGATACCCACGAATTGCGGCGGCTCCGGCGCGTGTAACACCGTCAGGTAAGCCAGCAGCTTGAGAGTGCCGTCGGAGGCAAAACGGGACAGTACCGGGCGGTCAAAAGGAGCATCTTTGATTTGCAGCAACAGCCGGCCATCAGGCATCGGGTCGGCTAGAACTTTTTCCAGACGAGGAACGCGGCGGCGCAACACTTCAAAAATCGATTCCAGACAATCAGGATGTTGTTCCTTGAGGTACTGGATCACGTTTGGGAGGTTGTCCCCGGATTTGCTCAGTCGTTCTTGAGGGCCCGCTTCTGGCTGGCCGCGCGTATCATCGATGGAGAGATACGAGACATACCAATCGGTTATGAACTCGCGCAAGGCCGCCACGCGCGGATGCTCGGCAAACTGGCCGAGGGTGTTGACCGCGATCAGATCGGCGGATCGCAGCGGGGATTCGATCCGCTTATCGCTTTCGTCCGGCTCTTTGCCACTGATCGCCGACCCTTGACCACGCCGGTAATCCAGAAACCGGAACGGTTGGCCAACCCGTTTGCCACGTCTCCAAGCCAGCCATTCCTCGGCGACGAAAACCTTGCCGCCTTCTTCGTCCACGGCGAGGTGAAAAGTGATCAAAGGTGTGCCTGGTAATTCGCGATACTTGAGTTCAAATACGATGGGACCATTTTGCCCCCGAGTCTTGAGTTCCCGCGCTCGGCCGCGCCGATCCCAAGCGTGCCGCAGGCCGAATTGGAAGCACTCGGAGAGAAAATTGAAAACGTCAAAAACGGTCGATTTACCGCTGCCGTTAGGGCCGAGCAACACGGTGATTGGGGTAATCTCCCTAAGTTCTATAGCTTTGAGTGCCCGGTAGTTTTCAACGCGCAGGTATTCGATGCGGGCCGTTTTTTGACTGGAACGGCTTTTGGTTTTTAGCGGTGGTTTTTTAGCCGTCATGGTTCATTCAATTGCCCGTCGGTTGCCGACGAAACCGCTTTTTCCACTATTTCCCTGGCGTGCGCCAAGGTGTTGGCGGTCAGCTCCAACCCTCCCAGCATTCGGGCGATTTCGTTGACCCGCTCCTCGTCGCTTAAAGGCAAGACCTGGGTGTGGGTGGTGTCGCCGTCGCTTTGTTTTTCCACCTTGAACTGCTGGTGGGCCTGCGCCGCGACTTGCGGCAGGTGGGTGACGCAGAGCACTTGACGGTTTTGACCGAGGGTCCGCAGTTGCCGCCCGACCACCTCCGCGACCCCGCCGCCGATGCCGCTGTCGACCTCATCGAAGATCAGAGTCGGAATGCGGGCGGCGTGGGCGGTAATGACCTGGATCGCCAGACTGATGCGGGACAGTTCGCCGCCGGAAGCGACCTTGGCGAGCGGGCGCAACGGTTGGCCGGGATTGGCGCTGACCTGAAACTCCACGTTTTCCAAACCGCCCGCCGCCGGTTTTTCCAGCCGTTCCAAGCCGATGGCGAATCGCCCGCCGGGCATTCCCAGGTCGCGCAGCGCCTCGGAAATGCGCTGGCTCAATGCTTGGGCCGCCGCCGCCCGACGTTCGCTCAACTGATTCGCCCGGCTGCGGTAGTCTTCCCGCGCCTCGCCGAGCGCCTGCTGCAAACTGTCCAACCGGGTTTCGCTGTGTTCGAGCGTTTCCAGTTCGGTTTCGAACCGCGCCCGCAAGCCCGGCAGTTCCTCCGCCGTGGCGCGGTGTTTGCGGGCGAGCTGGTGGGCGGCGGTCAAGCGCTGCTCCACCTGATTCAGGTGCTCGGGGTCCAAATCGAGCGCTTGGACGTAGCCGCGCAGTTCGCCGCCGGCTTCCTGTAAAGGGATCAAGGCGGCTTCCAACAATTCGCCGATGGGGGCGATTCGGGCATCCAGGCGGCCGAGCGCCGCCAATTCACGCGAGAGCTGATTGAGCCGGTCGGCGATGGCGCCCTCATCGCCCTCGGTCAGCTGGCTTAACAGGCGTTGGCCGGTTTCCAGCAGGGTGCTGGCGTTGGCCAAGCGGCGCTGTTCGGCTTCCAGTTCGGCGATTTCGCCCTCGGCGAGATCGAGCGCCGCCAGCTCGCGCAGGTGATAGCGCAGGATGTCGAGCCGGGCGTCGCGCTCGCTGCTGGCTTGCCGCAGCTCGTCCAGTTCCCGCCGCAGCTGGCTCCAGCGGCGATAGCAGCGCTCCAACTCGGTCGCCAGCGGCTGGTTGCCGGCGTAATCGTCGAGCAGTTGCCGTTGGGCCTCGCGCCGCACCAAGGACTGGTGCTCGTGCTGGCCGTGAATATCCACCAGCAATTCGCCCAATTCGCGCAAGGCTTGCGCCGGTTGGGGCACGCCGTTGATGTAGTTGCGCGAGCGGCCGTTGCGGGCGACAACCCGACGCAAGTGGCAATCCTCGCCGTCGAGCGCGCGTTCGGTCAGCCAGGCGCGAGCGGCCGGCAAGGCGTCGAGTTCGAATACCGCGCTCAGATCGGTCCGTTCCGCGCCGTGGCGGATGGCGGCGCTGTCGGCCCGATCGCCCAGCAGCAGCCCGATGGCGTCCACCAAAATCGATTTGCCCGCGCCGGTCTCGCCGGTCACGGCGGTCATGCCCTCGGCCAGTTCCAAATCCAATGCCTCGACGATGGCGAAGTCGCGGATGCGCAATTGGGTCAGCATGGCGGCGCGGTCAGGCGAACGGCGAAGCTTCCGGGCTGAGCCCCCAGCGCAGCTTGGCCCGCAGCAGCTCGAAGTAGTCGTGATTGACCGGGTGGATCAGCAGCACCTTGCGTTCTTTCTTGCGAATCACAATCCGGTCGCCCGGTTCGATGGCGAGGCTGACCTGGCCGTCGCAGGTGATTTGGGTCTGCGTGGAGTTGGCGGCGTTGAGCACCACCTCGATGGTGCTGTCTGCTTTGACCACGATCGGCCGGTGGGTGAGGGTGTGCGGACAGATCGGCACCAGCACCACCGCTTCCAGGGCCGGATGGATGATCGGTCCGCCGCCGGCCAGCGCGTAGGCGGTGGAGCCGGTCGGCGTGGAGATGATCAGGCCGTCGGCGCGATAGGTGTTGAGATAGCGGCCGTCGATAAAGGTGTCGACCTCAATCATCCGCGCCACTTCGCGCTTGTGGATCACCACGTCGTTCAGCGCGTCGTTTTCGCTGGCGACATGGCCCTCGTGGATCACCTGCGCGTGCAGCAGGGAGCGGCGGGCCTCGCGAAATTCGCCGGCGAGCACGGTATCCAGCCGGTTCGGAATTTCGCTGGGCGACACGTCGGCCAGAAACCCCAACCGGCCCAGATTGATGCCCAGGATCGGCACCTCATAATCGACCAGCGAGCGGGCGGCGTTCAGCATGGTGCCGTCACCGCCCATCACGATGACCAAATCGCACTGCTCGCCGATGCGGGTGCGGCTGGCGACCTCCAGATCGTTATCCGGCATCAGCCGGGCCGAGCTTTCATCGAGCAAGACCCGCAATTGACGCTGGCGCAAATAGGCGGCAATTTGATCGAGCGTCTGCGCGACGTTGGGATCGCCGAATTTACCGATCAGACCGATGGTGTTAAAAGCCGGGCTGGACATCGTTGCCTACTGGGTGGTTGAGAACGGCAACTTATCATTTAAGAGAAATTGCGCCAAGCGGACGATTTGGCGGCGCCCGATTATCCTCGGGCGAGCGGGTCGCTAATTTAGCCAAATCCCATCGAGACAGGCGTCGGAGCCCTCAAACCCTAACCCCGGCGGAATCAGCCGCCAAGCGGCGGAAGCTGGCGAATCGCCTTGATTTTTTTATAGCATCCGCCGCTTGACACATCATCGGGGAATTGTTAGCTTCCTTGGCACTCTGAGGCCGAGAGTGCCAACCAGGAGAACCCACCGGCATGCCCTGGGAGCCCGTCGGCAACCATCCCAACCTTAACGAACGCACCCAGCATTTGCTGAAGGTCTTGGTCGAGCGCTACATCCGCGACGGCCAGCCGGTCGGATCGAGGACGCTGGCGCGCGATGCCGGTTTGGACTTGAGTCCAGCCACGATCCGCAACGTCATGGCGGATCTGGAGGATCTCGGTTACCTGCAATCCCCTCACACCTCCGCCGGGCGAGTGCCGACCGCTCGCGGCTACCGGCTGTTTATCGACGCCCTGCTCAACGTGCCGCCGCTGGACCATCGCGAGGTGGAAATTCTCCGCCGGCGGATCGATCAGCCGGTGCAAAACAGCGCCGAGCTGGCGCGGACGGTGTCCGATCTGTTGTCGGGAGTGACCCGGCTGGCCGGCATCGTCATGGTGCCGCGCCGCAACGTGGTGACCCTCCGCCATGTCGAATTTCTACCGCTGTCCGAAAATCGGGTGCTGGTGGTTTTGGTTTTGAACGCCCAGGAAGTCCAAAATCGGATCATTCAAACCCGCAGGCCCTACAGCGCCGTGGAGCTGAACCAGGCGGCTCAGTATTTAAACGGGCAGTTCGCCGGTAAAGGCATCCAGCAGGTGCGGGAAACCCTGTTAAGGGATTTGCGCGAGACGCGGGACAATCTCGACCGGCTGATGCAAACCGTGGTCGAGATGGCCGAACAAACCTTTGAAATCGATCCGGTCGGCGAGGATTACGTCGTCGCTGGCCAGACCCACCTCATGCAGTGCGCCGATCTATCCGACCTCGACACCCTGCGCCAGTTATTCGAAGCCTTCAATCATAAAAGCGATTTATTGCATCTGTTCGATCAGTGTCTGCACGCCGATGGGGTTCAAATTTTCATCGGCGAGGAAGCCGGTTCCTCGGTGTTGCAGGGGTGCAGCGTGGTGACCGCGCCGTATACGGTGGAAGGGCAAGTGCTGGGCGTTTTAGGCGTCATCGGCCCGACGCGGATGGCTTACGACCGGGTGATTCCGGTGGTGGAGGTCACCGCCCGCTTGCTGGCGGCGGCGCTGAACGACCAGGACTGACGCAAGCGCTCTATCCCACAACGCTTGCGGATCATGGTAATAATGCTACTTCTTATATGCTACTAAATTTGCATATATGCTTTATATTATTTACAATAATATCATAATTTAAGCTATTCCGCAGCTGAAAAAACCATTATGTCATCCTGTATTTATTTGGCGGTCGTCAAACGGTCCGCGCTCGACCCTTTATTGGCGGGCTGGCGGGAAATCTGGCCGCAATGCGGGGTGTTGGCCCTGTTGCCCGAAGCGGAGCTGCCTCGGGTCGCCGTCTTGCAGGAGGCCTGTCGCGCCTTGGCCTTGCCCCTGAGCGGCGCGCTGTTTCCGGCGCTGCTGCTGGATTCGGAGTTTGTCACCCAAGGCGTCTGGTTGCTGCGTTTCGACCAGATGCCGCCCGCCGGCTTGATCCCCGATCTCAACGCGCCCGAACAAGACCCGGCCGAACGGATCGCCGACGCCGTGGCTGTGCATCTGACGGACCAACGGCCGACTTTGTTCATGGTGTTCGATGCGATGTTGCCCAATATCGGGTCGATTCTGGACGCGGGGTATTTGAAACTGGCGGATCGCGTGCGCTACGTCGGCGTCAACGCCGGCAGCGAAGCGTTCCAGCCCATGCCGTGCCTGTTCGACCAAGATCGGCTGGTGCAAAACGGGCTGTTGTGGCTGTTGTGGCCCGACGAACGCGGCGCGGTCATCGAACACGGCTATCCAGTGCCGGATTCGATGCTGACCGCCACCTCCACCGAGGGCAACCGGATCGTGAGCATCGACTGGCGGCCCGCTTTCGAGGTGTATCAAGAGCTGATGCGCGCCCGCTACGGCATCGACTTGACCCATGATAATTTTTACCATTACGCTACCCATTTTCCGTTCGGCATCTTGCGCGCCAACGACGAAATCATCGTGCGTATTCCGGTGGCGCTGGAACAGGATGGGTCGCTGTTCTGCGTCGGCGAAATTCCGGCCAACGCCGTATTGGCCCTGTTGCAAGGCCCCGAGGCGGATTCGACCCACACCGTGGAGCGCATCGCGCAAGCCCTGGCCAAGCAAGCGCCGCTGGCAGGTTCGGAATTGTTGACGTTTTACTGCGCCGGGCGCCGCTTGTACCTGGGCGAGCGCGCCCGAGCGGAGCTGGCGGCGCTGCGGGTGACGACTGGCGCGAGCCGTCAAGCCGGGGCGCTATCGCTCGGCGAGATCGGCAACAGTTACGAATGGGGTTACCCGCTGTTCCATAATGCCGCCCTGGTGTGCAAGATCTGGAAGCCCGGATGAGCCGGGAGCGGATGCTCGCCGTCCTCTACGATTTGGCGCTGGCCCTGTCCAGCGAAGTCCGATTGCGGCCGTTATTGAGCCGGTTCATCCAACGCTTGCTCTATCACACCTCGTTTCCCGCCGGCTGTAGAACGACACA
>DJIW01000054.1:0-555 GCA_002433805.1 Competibacteraceae bacterium UBA6584
CTCTCCATTTTATGCCTTGACAAAAGGCGGAGCATGTTCAATGCCAAATTTTTATATTTATGAAAAATAATGAGTTTTTAAAAATTAGGACTCGCATATTGAGTGGGCGCGACTTCAAATTGGAACCATGAAGGCCCGGTGCGCGCCAACTCGAACCGGACCAAAATGGCCGCCTTGGATTTGGAAAACTTTTTCCGGGCAAGCTTTTCTGAAACGGACTGACTAAGCTTTATCCAGCGCGCGCCGCTCACAAGGCGGCGGGTTCGCGCCAGTGAATACGTGCCACAAGCACTCTCAAATCGCATGACCACCGTACAACGGAGGAGACCGCGTGATGAAGTTCCCCACCGTCACCCTCGACGATAAATACGCCCTCGACTCGGGGCGAGCTTATCTCAACGGCATCCAGGCGCTAGTGCGCTTGCCGATGATGCAGCGCGCCCGCGATATCGCGGCCGGCTTGAACACGGCCGGCTTCGTCACCGGCTATCGCGGCAGTCCCTTGGGCAGCGTCGATCAGGAAATGTGGAAGGCGAGCGCTCATCTCGAACGCCG
>DJIW01000054.1:738-1259 GCA_002433805.1 Competibacteraceae bacterium UBA6584
GCGAGCGCTCATCTCGAACGCCGCCACGTGCGCTTCCAACCCGGCTTAAACGAAGACCTTGCGGCTACCTCGGTTTGGGGTTCGCAGCAGGTTAACTTATTCCCCGGCGCGAAATACGATGGCGTGTTCGCGCTCTGGTACGGCAAGGGTCCGGGCGTGGACCGGTGCGGCGACGTCTTCCGCCACGCCAACGCCGCCGGCACCAGCAAGCACGGCGGCGTGCTGGTGGTGGCGGGCGACGATCACGCGGCTAAATCCTCCACCCTGCCGCATCAAACCGAGCACGTGTTCAAGGCGATGATGATGCCGGTGCTCGCGCCCGCCGGCCTTCAAGAATGCCTCGAATACGGCCTCCACGGCTGGGCGCTGTCGCGCTTCTCGGGCTGTTGGGTCGCCTTCAAGGCGCTGTCCGACACGGTGGAAACCTCCGGCTCGATCGAGGTCGATCCGTTTCGGGTGCAGACCACGACGCCAGAAATCGAGATGCCCGAGGGCGGGCTCAACATCCGCTGGCCCGATCC
>DJIW01000054.1:1427-19042 GCA_002433805.1 Competibacteraceae bacterium UBA6584
CTCAACATCCGCTGGCCCGATCCGCCGCTGGTGCAGGAGGAGCGGTTGCTGCACCACAAGCTGTACGCCGCGCTGGCCTACGGTCGCGAAAACCGGCTCAACCGCATCGTGATCGACGCCCCGCGCGCGAGGCTGGGCATCATCACCGCCGGCAAGAGCTATCTGGACGTGCGCCAAGCCTTCGACGATCTGGGCATCGACGAGGCCCGCGCCGCCGAACTCGGCATCCGCTTGTACAAAGTCGGCATGGTGTGGCCGCTGGAGGCCGAGGGCGTGCGCCAGTTCGCCGACGGGTTGGACGAAATTTTGGTGGTTGAGGAAAAACGGCAGTTTCTCGAATACCAGCTAAAGGAGGAGCTCTATAACTGGCGCGAGGACGTCCGCCCGCGCGTGATCGGCAAATTCGACGAGAAAGGCGAGTGGGCGCTGCCCCACGGCAGTTGGCTGTTGCCGGCCGCCGGCGAACTGACCCCGGCCATGATCGCCCGCGTCATCGCCGCCCGGATCGGCCGTTTTCACACCTCCGAGCGGATCAAGGCGCGGCTGGCGTTTCTCGATGAGAAAGAAGCCGCGCTGGCCCGCCCGCGCACCGCGATCCAGCGGGTGCCGCACTATTGTTCCGGCTGCCCGCACAACACCTCGACCAAGGTGCCGGACGGCTCGCGCGCTATCGCCGGCATCGGCTGCCACTACATGGCGACCTGGCTGTCGGCCTCGACCACCCAGACCTTTTGTCAGATGGGCGGCGAGGGCGTTCCCTGGATCGGCCAAGCGCCGTTCACCGAGACCCGACACGTGTTCGCCAACCTGGGCGATGGCACGTATTTCCACTCCGGGGTGCTGGCGATCCGCGCCGCCGTCGCCGCCGGGGTCAACATCACCTACAAACTGCTGTACAACGACGCCGTGGCGATGACCGGCGGCCAGCCGCACGACGGGGTGTTGACCGTGCCGATCATCGCCCGCCAACTCGCCGCCGAGGGCGTGCGGCAAATCGTCGTCGTGACCGACGAGCCGGCTAAGTATTCCGGAAAAAGCGAACTCGCGCCGGGGGTGCCGGTGCGCCACCGCGACGAGCTGGATGCCGTGCAGCGCGAATTGCGCGAACAGCCCGGCGTGACCGCCATCGTCTACGATCAGACCTGCGCCGCCGAGAAGCGCCGCCGCCGCAAGCGCGGCAAGCTGGCCGATCCGCCGCTGCGGGTGGTGATCAACGAGGCGGTCTGCGAAGGCTGCGGCGATTGCAGCGAAAAATCCAACTGCATGGCGGTGGTGCCGGTCGAAACCGAATTTGGCCGCAAGCGCGCCATCGACCAATCGAGCTGCAACAAGGATTTTTCCTGTCTGAAAGGCTTCTGTCCGTCGTTCGTCACCGTCGAGGGCGGCCGGATGCGCCAGGGCAAAGGCGTCGGCCCGGCCGATTTTTCCGACCTGCCCCAGCCGCAAATCCCGATGCTGAATGAACCTTGGGGCATTCTGATCACCGGAGTGGGCGGCACCGGGGTCATCACCATCGGCGCGCTGCTGGGGATGGCGGCGCATCTCGAAGGCAAGGGCGTGTCGGTGCTCGACATGGCGGGGCTCGCCCAAAAAGGCGGCGCGGTGTGGTCGCACGCGCGTTTCGCCGACCGGCAGGAGCGCTTGTTCGCCGCGCGGGTGGCCGCCGGCGAGGCCAACGCCGTGATCGGCTGCGATTTGGTGGTGTCGGCCAGCGACGAATCGCTCGCCAAGATGCGCGATGGTTTCACCCGCGCCGTGATCAACAGCACCCACTCAGTCACCAGCGAATTCGTCCGGGGCTTTGCGGCCCAAGCCAAAACCGGCGACGTGGCCGCCCATCCCGACCCGCAATTTCCGCTGGCGGCGATGGAGCAGCAAATCGATGAAGCGACGGGCGGGCGCGCCGAATTTCTCGACGCCAGCCGCATCGCCACCGCCTTGCTCGGCGATTCCATCGCCACCAATCTGTTCATGTTGGGCTATGCCTGGCAGCGGGCCTTGGTGCCGGTGTCGGATGAGGCGATCCTGCGCGCCATCGAGATCAACGGTTCGGCCGTCGAGATGAACCAACGGGCCTTTTTATGGGGCCGCCGCGCCGCGCACGACCCGCAAGCGGTGGCGCAAGCCGCCATGCCCGCCGGTGCGCCCGAGCACCGGCGGCTGTCGCAAACGCTGGACGAGGTGATCGCGCGCCGCGTCGAGCATCTGACCGCTTATCAAAACGCCGCTTACGCGCGCCGGTATCGCGCCTTGGTCGAGCGCGCGCGGCAGGCCGAAGCGACCGTCGCGCCCGGCGTGGCGCTGCTGGCCGAGGCGGTCGCGCGCGGCTATCACAAACTGCTCGCCTACAAGGATGAATTCGAGGTCGCGCGGCTGTACGCCGAAAGCGATTTTCTCCGGCAAATCGACGCGCGATTCGAGGGGGATTACACGTTGAACTTCCACCTTGCGCCGCCGCTGTGGGCCAAACCTGATCCGGTGACGGGGATCGCGGCCAAGCGCCGTTACGGTCCTTACCTGCTTGCGGCGTTTCGCGGCCTGGCGAAGCTGCGGGTGTTGCGGAACACTCTGCTCGATCCGTTCCGCTACAGCGCCGAACGAAAGCGCGATCTCGAATTGATCGCCGAGTACGAGCGGACGATGGAGGACATTCTCGCCCATCTGCGGCCCGATAATCTGGAAACCGCCGTCGAGCTGGCGGCGCTGCCGGAAGGGATGCGCGGTTACGGCCACGTCAAGGCGCGTTACGTCGAGCGCGCCCGCCAGCGTCGCAAAGCGTTGCTGGAGGCTTTCCATCTGCGGCGTTCGTCCGCCGCCGCCGTCAGCCCGCCGGTCAAGCAAGACCCGGTCGCGCTGACCGAATGAGCCGGCCAACCCCTGAACCTGATTGCCGCTCGCCGCTTTCCCTCGGCCACAAGCCGGAACCGCGGCGGACGATTGCGTTGTAGCCTTCCTTACAAAGGAGATCATCATGTCCGTATTTGCCGAGCGCGATTTTGCCGATCACGAACAAGTCGTATTTTGCTCCGACGATAAAGCCGGGCTCAAGGCGATCATCGCCATCCACAACAGCAACCTCGGTCCGGCGCTGGGCGGCTGCCGCATGTGGCCTTACGCCAGCGAGGATGAAGCGGTGCGCGACGCGCTGCGCCTCTCGCGCGGCATGACCTACAAATCGGCCATGGCCAGCCTCAAGCTCGGCGGCGGTAAGTCGGTCATCATCGGCAACCCGCGCACCCAGAAAACGCCCGCGCTGCTCGAAGCCATGGCTCGCGCCATCGAGCGCCTCAACGGCCGTTACATCGGCGCGGAGGATTCCGGCACCAGCGTGCAGGACATGAAAAGCATGGCGCGCATCACCCGACACGTCGCCGGCATCGAAGACAAGCCATCCGAGACGGGGATACGCAGCGGCGACCCATCTCCCGCCACCGCCTACGGCGTTTTTGTGGGGATTAAGGCGGCGGTGAAATACGCCCTCGGCGGCGACGATCTCCGGGATTTACGAGTCGCCCTGCAAGGCGCGGGCAATGTCGGCTTCGACCTCGCGCGCCAGTTGGCCGCCGCCGGAGCCAAGTTGTGGGTGAGCGATCTGTACGCCGACAACGCGCAACGCGCCGCCGACGAACTCGGCGCGACGGTGGTGGCCCCGGCGGATATTTACGGTCTGGATGTGGAGGTGTTCGCGCCGTGCGCCATGGGCGCCGTCCTCAACGATGAGACCCTGCCGCAACTTAAAGCGCGAGTGGTGGCGGGCGCGGCCAACAATCAATTGGCCGAGCCGAATCACGGGCAAGTGCTGATGCAGCGGGGGGTGCTGTACGCGCCGGATTACGTAATCAACGCCGGCGGCATCATCGACGTCTACCACGAGCGCATCGGTTTTGATCGCGCCAAGCTGGTCGCGCACATCGAACGCATCGCGGACAACCTCGACGAAATCTTCGAGCGCGCGCGCCTCGACCGCCGGCCCACCAACGAAATCGCGGACGTGATCGCCGAGGAGCGGTTCCGGCGGGTCTGAGCGCTTCGGGCGTTACCGTCACGTTGATCCAGTGCGACCGGCTACGAAACCTTCATCCAGGCGAGCGTCGGAAGCGATTGAAAGCCCGGCGGTCAACCGCTTTGGGCTATGCTTCCCTGACGCTCACTCTGAAGGAAACAGGCTCATGCTGACCCAATCCCTGGCCGGGTTGCCGGCGTTCTTGGCCTATTTCGCGGCCGCCATCGGCTTTTTCGCGCTGTTTGTGCTGATGTATATCGGCATCACCCCCTATCGCGAACTGACGCTGATCCGTCAGGGCAACGCGGCGGCGGCGGCGAGCCTGAGCGGCGCGATGCTGGGCTTCGTCCTGCCGCTGGCGAGCGCCATCGCCCACAGCGTCGGATTGCTGGATATGGCGGTTTGGGGTCTGATCGCCTTGGGCGTCCAACTGCTGACCTATGTGGCGGCGCGGCTGCTGCTGCCGGAACTGGCGCGAGACATTCCCGCCGGCAAGGCCGCGCCAGGCGTGTTTCTCGGCGCGCTGTCGCTGGCGGTCGGCGTGCTCAACGCCGCCTGCATGAGCTACTGAGCGGGGGTTGGCGCGATGTTCACGGTCGCCGCCAGCGTTGCCACAGCGACGACCAAGCCGTTTTCAAACCGGATAAGGACAGCGTGGGCCAGGCAGGGAGCGCCAGTCGCGCGGGCGGTGATTTGGATTTGGCGGGTTTCGCCGCTCGGGTTTCGAGATCTTGGATGGCCCGCAACAATTCCTCGCTGCCGCTGAAGCGGTGATCGGGGTTCTTGGCCAGCAAGCGGTTGATGATCGGCTGAAAGCGGCTGAGCGGTTCTTCCAAAACCGGCGTCGGACCCTTGATATGCAACATGGCGGTCTCGAAGGCGTCCGCGCCTTGATAGGGCCGGTCGCCGGTCAGCATCTCGTAAAACACGACCCCCAGGCTGTAGAGGTCGCTGCGCCCGTCCACCGGCTTGGCCAGCGCTTGTTCGGGGCTCATGTAGTTCGGCGTGCCGATCCGCCAGCCCACGGCGGTCAATTGGGTCTTATCTTCCAGGTTCTTGGCGATCCCGAAATCGGATAGCACCGCCGTCTCCGCATTGCGGAACATGATGTTGGCCGGTTTGATGTCGCGGTGGATGCAATTGTGCTGGTGGGCGCAGCTCAGCGCTTGCGCCACCTGGCGCAGGATGTTGACCGCTTGCTCCGGCGTCAGCCCGGTTTTGATCCGCTCCCGCAGCGTCGCGCCTTCCAAGTACTCCATCGCGATGTAAAACCACTCCTCGTAATGGCCCGCGTCGAAAATGGTGACGATATGCGGGTGGCCGAGCTTGCCGATGGTCCGCGCTTCCTTGACGAAACGCTTGGTGAAGGTCGGGTCGGCGGACAGCCGGGGATTGAGCACCTTGAGCGCGACGGGCCGGTCCAGCGATTCCTGCAAGCCCAGATACACCACCGACATGGCGCCCTTGCCGATGATTTTTTCAAGCCGGTAACCGGGAAGCTGGATTTCCATAAAATTGAGGGTCTTGTACGGGGGTTTTAATCGTTCAATTTAAAGGATGGACCCGGCGGACGCAACCGGCAAGCCGCGATTCGCATTAACCCTTAACCCCATTTTCGCGCCGGCGGCGTTTATAGGATAGAACCCCAACGATTGAAGGAGTCCACCGTATGTTCAAAGCTTTCTGTTATGCGTTAATCCTCACAAGCGCGCTGGCGGCGTGTTCCCGAACCGGCTCCCTCGCCGATCAAAAGACCGATTCGACCGAGGCCGCGCCGGCGGCCAGTGAGGTCGGCCAGCGGCGCGAGGCGCGACCCGGCGCGGAGTCAAACCGCTTGGCGTTGCAAGAAGTTCCGGCTGTCGCCGCGCCCGCTTCGCCCGAATCGGCCGCAAAGCCGGTCGCCCGGTCGAAAGTAGAAGCCGTTGGAGAGCTGAAGAAAATGGCTCCGGCCGAAGCGTTGGCCGGAACGGCCGCTGTTTCCATCGGCGCGCAACTGGACGCGCTACGCGCGCCGAGCGAGCCGACGGATCGGGAAAACTACGCCACCATCGATGAAAATCCGGTCAAGCGCGCCGCCGAGCAGCCGGTTTCGACCTTCAGCATCGACGTGGATACCGGTTCTTACGCCAACGTCCGCCGGATTCTCAACGGCGGCCACTTGCCGCCGCGCGATGCGGTGCGGGTCGAGGAGCTGATCAATTACTTCGACTACGATTATCCGTTGCCCGACAGCCGCCAGCCGCCGTTTCGGGTCAACACCGAACTGGCGGCGACGCCGTGGAATCCAAAGACGCTGCTGCTGGCGGTCGGGATCAAGGGTTACGAGCTTGCGAAAACGCAATTGCCGCCCGCCAATCTGGTGTTCCTGATCGACGTGTCCGGTTCGATGGAATCGCCCGACAAGCTGGAATTGCTCAAGAAGGCGCTCAAACTGCTGGTCCGGCAATTGCGGCCGCAGGATAAAGTCGCCATCGCGGTCTACGCCGGCGCGGCGGGGGCGGTGCTGGAGCCGACCTCCGGCGAGCAGAAGGCCAAGATCGACGCGGCGCTGGATCGCTTGAGCGCCGGCGGCTCCACCAACGGCGGGGCCGGCATCCAACTGGCCTACAACCTCGCCCGCGACGGCTTCGTGGAAGGCGGCGTCAACCGGGTGATCCTGGCCACCGACGGCGATTTTAACGTCGGCACGGTCAATTTCGAGGCGCTGAAAAATCTGGTCGAAACCCAGCGCAAAAGCGGCGTCGCCCTGACCACGCTCGGCTTTGGCTCCGGCAACTACAACGACCGGTTGATGGAGCAGTTGGCCGACGCCGGCAACGGCAACCACGCTTATATCGACACCTTGCAGGAAGCCAACAAAGTGCTGGTCGAGCAGATGAGCGCCACGCTGCTGACCATCGCCAAGGACGTGAAAATCCAGATCGAGTTCAATCCCGCGCTGGTCGAGGAGTACCGGCTGATCGGCTACGAAAATCGCGTCTTGCGGCGCGAGGATTTCAACAACGACGCGGTGGACGCGGGCGACATCGGCGCGGGCCACACCGTCACCGCGCTGTATGAAATCGCCTTGAAAGGCGGCGGCGGCAGCCTGAGCGAACCGCTGCGCTACGGGCAGGCAACCCAGCCGGACGAGGCGGCCAAGGGCGATGAAATCGCGTTCTTGCGGCTGCGCTACAAACAGCCGGACCGCGACGCCAGCCAGTTGCAGGAATGGCCGATCCGCCGCGATCAGCTGCTCAAGCAAGGCGAGCGCCCCAGCGACCGGTTCCGCTTCGCGGCGGCGGTGGCCGGATTCGGCCAACTGTTGCGCGGCGCGCGCTACACCGCCGGCTTCGGTTACGATGAGGTGCTGGCCTTGGCCCGAGGCGCGCGCGGCGACGATCCGTTCGGCTATCGGGGCGAGTTTCTAAACTTGGTGGGACTGGCCCGGTCGCTCGATCCGGCCAAGGCCGGCGAACCGGCGCAGGCGATCCGCTGAACCGAAGCCGCTTTCGGCGGTCAGGTCGAAAACGCGGTTGCGGAAAATCGGCGGGGAAGCGGTCGCGACGCCTTCCCCGCCGGCGCGGCAGCGGGTAAAGTGCCGTCCCCATGCGGACCGACGACGATGCCGATGAAACCCTCATGCTGCGCTACCAACATGGCGACGCCGGCGCTTTCGCCCGGCTGTACGAGCGTCACAAGGGACCGCTATACCGGTATCTGCTGCGCCAGTGCGGTCAGCCGACGGTGGCGGAAGAACTGTTTCAAGACAGTTGGCTGAAACTGATCGCCGCCCGCGCCAGCTATACGGTACAAGCGCGGTTTGCGACCTGGCTTTACCGTATCGCCCATAACCGGCTGGTGGATCACTACCGCGCCAGCGCGCGGGGCCTGCCGGTGTCCTACGCCGACGACTGCCCGGAATGGACGGACATCCCCGCGCCGGACGCGGTCCAACCGGAAAACCAGGAAGAGCGCCGCCGTCAGTCCGAACGCTTGCTGGCCTTGCTGGCGGAGCTGCCGGAAGCCCAACGCGAGGCGCTATTGTTGAAGGAAGAGGCCGGACTGTCGTTGGAGGCTATCGCTCAGGCCACCGGAACCGGCCGGGAAACCGTCAAGAGCCGCCTGCGTTACGCGCTGGCCCGCCTGCGCCAAGGTCTGGGAGGCACGTCATGAACGATGACCGCCACGACGAACTCCACGATGAGACAATCGCCGAACTATACCGGCAAACCCGCGCCGTCGGACCGCCTTCCTGGCTCGATCAGCGCGTTTTGAAGGCGGCGGAATCGGCGGTCGAACCGCGTCCGGCGAGCCGCCTCAAAGCTCGAAAAAGCCGTTGGATGGTGCCGCTGGCGCTGGCCGCGACCGTGGTCTTGACCACCGGCGTGCTACGGATGGCGGACGAGGCTGGCGAATTTCGCGGTTTATCATCTCCGGAGCCGGCTCGGTCCAAAGTCGAAGCGGCTGGAGCGGCTAGCGCCGACATCGGCAACACTCGACTGCTCCAGGACCAACGAGTGCGGTCCTCTTTGCCGGAGGCGGCGTCGCCAGCGGCTGTGTTATCCGCCGAAGTTCCGGCGTCCGCGCCGGCCGCCGCATCGCCAGCCGCCCGTCTGGAAGGCGCGATATCCCGTTCGGCGCGTCAAGAGGCGTCTGATTCGGCGCGTCAAGAGGCGTCTGATGCCGCGCTCTCGAAAACAGCGCCCGCCAAACCGGCGGCCGCGCCGCCACAAGCGCCCGCCGCTGAAGCCAAGAAACCAGATCGGCTCGAAAAAGCCGCGCCGGCGGAGCCGCAAGCGCGGCGGGAACGGTTGGATCGCTCGCCGGAACAGTGGCTGAAGGACATCGCCGAGCTGCGCCGTCAGGGTCGGATGGCGGAAGCCGATGAACGCTTGGCGGAATTCCGGCGGCGCTATCCCGATTATCCGCTGGGTGCGCTCGAAGCGGCGCCGCGATGAACGCCACCGCCCCTAGCCCGCAAGCGCTGGCGGCATTGGAAGATCAATTGCTGGAGCTGTTGAGCGCCGAACCGGCCGGTTTTAGCGAGCACGACCTGCTCAAACGGCTGCGGGAAAGCAATGCGCTGTTCGCCGATTTCAACGCCCGCGAACCGCTCAGCCTATTTCGAGGCCATTTTGTGCTGTTTCACGCGCTTTATCGATTGCGGGACCGCGCGCGGCGGGAACGGCGCGGTGAGTTGGCGATCGAGCCGTTGGCCATCGTGCTGCGGCCGCCGGCGGCGGATGCGTCGGCGCAAGCGATCTTCGCCACGCCCGAAGCCGAGCGCTTGAGCGCCTGGTACGGGGATTGGGAGCGCTGGCGGACGGCGACCGCCGCCGAGGTGATCGAATGGCTGCGCCAGTTTCAAGCATTGCGGCGAAGCGGCGGACAGCGGGCGCTGGCCTTGGCGGCGCTGGGCTTGCAAGATCCGGTGGATCGCGCCGCCATCAAACAGCAGTACCGACGCTTGGCCATGCGGCATCATCCGGATCGGGGCGGCGATGGCCTGCGCCTGCGCGACATCAACGCCGCCTGGGCGGTATTGCAAGCCGGCTCCGACGAGTAGCGAAACCGGCACGCCCTACGAGCGCGGCACGGCCGGCGGCGGAAAGCGGACGGCGCGGGAAGCGGGGCAGTCGAAGCCGCCTTAAGTCTTGGGAAGAAAGGGGGCGATAGCCTCCATCAGCAAGGCTTCTTCAACCGGCTTGACCACGTAGCCTTTCGCGCCCTGGCGCTCGCCCCAGATCTTATCGGTTTCCTGATCCTTGGTGGTGACGATGATGACCGGAATGTGACTGGTGGAGCCGTGTTTGGTGATTTGGCGAGTGGCTTGAAACCCGTTGACGCGCGGCATGACGACATCCATCAGCACCAGATCGGGCAGTTCCGCCTTGGCGACTTGCACGCCTTCCGCGCCGTCTTTGGCGGTGATGATCTCGTGGCCATGCTTTTTGAGAATCTTGGAGAGACTCAGCGTCTGCGTGGGCGAGTCATCAACAATGAGAATGCGGGCCATGCTGCCACTCCTGGAAAAATCTTGCGTAACTCATTTGGTACGTCCGTGTCACCGGATGAAGGATTGGAGGGATTTTGCCCCGCCGTCAAAAACTGTAACCGGACGGTCCAGCCTCAACAACACATCATAATCGAAATTCGCGCGGTTCAGGGATGGTTTTGTGACAACCGACCGTTTGCCATCGCATGATAGGATACAGGATCAGTGAGTTCGTTTCGCGGGAGTTTGTTTTCATGAATGCCTTACAACCGAATTTTTCAACCCGCTTGAGCCTGGCGTTGCGCGCCTTCTGGCGGATTTTAAACGATGGAAGCTTTGCCGGCGGCGTGCTGCGGCTGGAAAGCGGCGAGGGGGCTTCGCCCGTTTTGCCCGGCGAACCGCCCAAGCCGGCCCCGCTGCGGGAAACCTTGCCCGATTCCGCTTTGCAGTTGTTGGCCTTATTGCAGCAAGAGGGCCGTTTCGTGGATTTTTTGGAAGAAAATGTCACCGCCTACTCCGACGCCGACATCGGCGGCGCGGCTCGGGTGGTGCATGAGGGGTGCCGCAAGGTGGTGCGCGATTATCTGCAAATCGAGCCGGTGCGGGCCGAGAACGAAGGCGCGCGGCTGACCCTGGCGGCCGGCTTCGATCCCGCCACGGTGCGCTTGACCGGCAACGTGGTCGGCCAGCCGCCGTTTACCGGAACGCTGATGCACCGAGGGTGGCGGGTGGCTCGGATCACCTTGCCGAAGCTGGCCGAAGGTCACGACACGCGGGTATTGGCTCCGGCGGAGGTGGAATTATGAGCGAGGCGCGCTACGCGGTCGGCATCGATCTGGGAACGACGCACTGCGTGATGGCGGCGGTGGATCTGACCGCCGAGGAAGCCGATGGCGCGATGCAATGGAGCGTGTCGGTGCCGCAGCTCACCGCGCCGGGTGCGGTGGAGGAGCGGCCGATGCTGCCGTCGTTTTTGTACCTGCCGCATCCCGACGAACTGAAATCCGACGACCGCACCCTGCCGTGGGGCGAACCGCAACCGTTCGTGGTCGGCGAACTCGCCCGAATCATGGGCAGCCGCACCCCGATTCGCTTGGTGGCCAGCGCCAAAAGTTGGCTTTGTCACCCCGGCGTGGACCGGCGCGCGGCGATTTTGCCGGTGGAAGCGCCCGATGAAGTGCAGCGGGTTTCGCCGCTGGACGCTTCGATCCGCTATCTGGAACACCTGCGATCCGCCTGGGATCAGCAGTATCCGGACGCGCCGCTCGCCGAACAAGACGTGGTGTTGACGGTGCCGGCGTCTTTCGACCCGGCGGCGCGCGAGCTGACCGCCGAGGCGGCGGCGGCGGTGGGCCTGTCGCGGCTGGTGCTGCTGGAAGAACCGCAAGCGGCGCTGTATCACTGGATTCTGGCGGCCCAAGGCGAATGGCGCAAGCAAGTCCAGGTCGGCGACATCATTCTGGTGATCGACTTGGGCGGCGGCACCGCCGACTTCTCGCTGATCGCCGTGACCGAACGCGAGGGCTCGCTGGAGCTGGAGCGGGTGGCGGTGGGCGATCACATCCTGCTGGGCGGCGACAACATGGATCTGGCGCTGGCCCACGCGGTTCGCGCCAAACTGGCGGAGCAGGGCACCTCGCTCGATCCGTGGCAATTGCAGGGGGTCACTCACGGCTGCCGGAGCGCCAAGGAAACCTTGCTCGGCGACGCGAAGGCCGAAGCCGTGCCGGTGGTGGTGCCGGGCCGGGGTTCCAAACTGATCGGCGGCACCTTGCGCACCGAATTGACCCGCGAGGAAGTGACCCAAAATTTGATCGACGGCTTTTTCCCGGCGGTGGCGGTTTCGGCGCGTCCGGCCAGCCGGGCGCGGGCGGCCTTGACCAAGCTGGGCTTGCCCTACGCGCAAGACCCGGCCATGACCCGCCATCTGGCGGCGTTCTTGGCGCGGCAAGTCGGCGCGACCCGCGATCTGGCCGGTTTCGAGGGCCGCTTGCCGGCGGACGCCAGCTTCCTGCATCCGACCGCCGTGCTGTTCAACGGCGGCGTGTTCAAGGCTCAACCGCTGCTGGAGCGGACCTTGAAGGTGCTGAACGATTGGCTGGCGGCGGAAGGCGCGCCGCCGGCGCGCCTGCTGGAAGGGGCCGACCTCGATCTGGCGGTGGCGCGCGGCGCGGCGTATTACGGCTTCGTGCGGCGCGGGCGCGGGGTGCGGATTCGCGGCGGCACCGCCAAGTCCTATTACGTCGGAGTGGAAAGCGCCATGCCGGCGGTGCCGGGAATGGAACCGCCCATCGAGGCGCTGTGCATCGCGCCGTTCGGGATGGAGGAGGGCACCCACGCTGAGCTGCCGCCGCAGGAAGTGGGGTTGGTGATCGGCGAGCCGGTGCGGTTTCGGTTTTTCGGCTCCTCGGTGCGGCGGGCCGATCCGGTCGGCGCGGTGTTGGAGCAGTGGGGGCCGGAGGAAATCGAGGAATTGGAGGAAATCGAGGCGACGCTGCCCACCGAGGGCCGGCAACCGGGCGAGGTGGTGCCGGTGCGGCTGCGGGCGGCGGTGACCGAAGTCGGCACGCTGCGGCTGGAAGCGGTGCCGCGCGCCGGCGAGGAAAGTTGGAAAGTCGAATTCAACGTGCGCGGGGAGGCTTGAATTTTAGGCCGCAACGAACAGGCTCCATGGCGGAACGGATCAGGGGAAACCATAATGCCCGGGTGCCGGTCCAATTTCCTCGATTTCCCCGGATAACGATAAAGCCCGCTGTATGCAGTCTGAATTTGTCACCGCTCTGTTCGACTGGATAGCAAGCAATCCCGGATGGGTGAGCGCTGTCATTTTTATTTCATCGGCGGCCGAGTCGCTGACCATCATTGGCGTCATCATCCCCGGCGCGCTGATCATGTTCAGCTTCGGCGCTTTGATCGGGCTCGGACATCTGGATTTCTGGTCGGCTTACTGGTGGTCGGCGTCGGGCGCGGTGCTCGGCGACGCGATCAGTTTTTGGATCGGCCGGGTGTTTAAACAGGGGGTCCGCCGGGTCTGGCCGTTTACCAAACACCCTGAAATGATCGCGCGTAGCGAGGATTTTTTCCGCAAGCACGGCGGCAAGGGCGTGTTGTTCGGCCGCTTTTTCGGGCCCGTGCGCGGCACCATCCCGACCGTGGCCGGAATGATGGACATGAGCTGGCGCGATTTCATGATCGCCAACGTGGTGTCCGCCATTTTATGGGCTCCCGCTTATCTCATTCCCGGCATGGCCTTCGGCGCTTCGCTCGATATCGCCTCGCGCGTGGCGGGGCGGTTGGTGGTTTTAATTCTGATCGTCGCGGTGTTGCTGTGGATCACCGTGTGGTTGGTGAGACATCTGACGCGGTGGTTTCAGGGACGCGCGACCGGGTGGGTGCAAGGTTTTTACGCCTGGAGTCAGGGCCGGCGTTGGATCGGGCCGATCAGCGCCTCGCTGCTGGACCCAAAACGCGGCGAGTTGCCGGCGTTGGCGACGCTGGCGATTCTGTTGTTGGGGGCGGTGACCCTGGTCGGTTTGAGCTTGAGCGCCGCCGGGCATCGACTGCCGAGCGGCTTCGATCAGAGCCTGCATTATTTTTTTCAGGAATTGCGCACCTCGTGGGCGGATGCCCTGATGGTTTTCACCGCCGAGTTAGGCGATTATCAGGTGGTTTTACCGGTCAGCTTGGTGGTGTTCGGCTGGTTGGTCTGGCGGCGCAAACGGGTGGCGGCCTGGCATTGGTTGGCGGCGCTGGGGTTCGGCATGGCGACCAATCTGCTCTTCAAATGGGCGCTGCCCGTCGCGAGCCCAATCGAGATATCGCGGGGCGTGAGCGGGTATTCTTTTCCATCCAGCCACGCGACCCTCAGCACGCTGGTATTCGGATTTCTGGCGGTGTTGATCGCTCGGGAGATGAAGCCGCACCGGCGCTGGATGGCTTATCTGGCGGCGGCGTTCATGATCGTGCCCATCGCCTTCGCCCGACTCTATCTGGGCGTGCAGTGGTTGACCGACACCCTGGCCGGTTTGTGCCTGGGTTTGATCTGGGTGTCGGTTCTCGGGTTGGCTTATACCCGCCATGCGGGGGCGATCCGCTTGCATTGGCGCTGGCTGCTGGCCTATAGCGCCGCAGCGTTGCTGGCGATCCAGGTACTGTATGCCAGTTTCAACTATCGCGCCGATCTGGAGCGCTATCGGCCGCAACCGGTTATCACCGAACAAACGCAAGAGCACTGGTTGCGGGACGGCTGGCGGCGGCTGCCGCCGCAACGCCTCGATTTTCGAGGGATCCAACGTCAGGACTTCGTCATGCAGTGGGCGGGCGATCGCGCGGAATTGAAAACGCGGTTGCGGGAGGCCGGTTGGGAGCCGCCGCCGCCGAGCAATCTGCGGAACCTGTTGTTGTGTTTGAGTCCGGAAGCGACCTTGCAAGAATTGCCGGTGCTGCCGCAAATGCATGAGGGTCGAGAAGATGCTTTGCAGATGGTGCGTTATACCGATGGCGGGGCGACGCGCTGGCTGGTGCGCTTTTGGGATATCGGGGTGCGGCTTCGAGAAGGCAAACAGCCGGTTTGGGTCGGCAGCATCAGCCTGCAACAACGCGAGCCGCGGATGCGGTTGTTCACCTTGGCCGTGGACAATCCGCAGACCCGCGCGCCGGTTGATTTGCTGGCTCCGGCTTGGCAGGGATTGCGCACTCGGATCGTCAGCGGGCGCAATCCCAACGAGCGGATTACCTTGGTGGCGCCGTGAGACGGCCCGCCCGCGCCAGACCCGCTTAACCGCACAGGAGCTCATCGATGTTAATGAAAGCCGAAACATCCTGTCTGTTGGTCGTGGATTTTCAGGAACGGTTGATGCCGGCGATCCATCAAGCCGATCAGGTCGTCGCCAACGGCGTCTGGCTGATCCAGATCGCCCGGCGGCTGGACGTGCCGGTTCTGGCGTCCGAGCAGTACCCGCGAGGGTTGGGCCATACGGTCAGCGCGATACGCCAGCTGTTGCCGGAGGATGCCTTTGTCGAGAAAACCCATTTTTCTTGCGCCGCCGAACTCGATTGCATGCGGCGGATCGATCGGCTCGATCGTCCCCAGGTGGTATTGGTCGGCGCCGAGGCGCATGTGTGCGTGTTGCAGACGGCGCTGGGGTTGCGCATGGCCGGCAAAGACGTTTATCTGGTTGCGGACGGCGTTTCCTCGCGTTCCCCGACCGACGTGCAATTGGCATTGGAGCGGATGCGCGCCGAGGGCGTGCGCATCGTCAGCCGGGAAATGGTCGCCTTTGAATGGTTGCATCAGGCCGGCACCGAGTCATTTCGCGCCATCAGCCGGGAGTTTTTGCGCTGAGAACGCTCGAGCGGGCGTCCGGACGGGATCAGCGGCCTGGCAAGGCACTGGGCCGCCAAGCCGCGCCGCCGACGGTCCGCTCAATCAGCGCGGCGTCGGCGCGGGCGGTCGTAAATCCGCTCTGATGGGGTTATTGAGTGTTCGCTGGTCGGGCGCCGTTATTGCTGAATAAGCCGGTGAGCTCTGATAGGTTCGCCGCTACATATTGACCGTTTTTCAGAACTGACAGCGTCACGGCATTAGCGCCTTGATTGGAGGTGGTGAAATCCACCTTGAGCCCGCCCAGATCGTAGGGTTGGCGGCGGGCGGCCTTCAGGAAATTCTCGCGGGTCAACGGCCCGTCGACGGCCTGCAGCACGGCGACCAGCAGTTTGGCGTCGAGGTAGCCTTCCAGCGAGACTTCGTTCAAGTGTTCACCCAGCGCCTTGCGGGCTTCGGCGACCACGGGCAGCGAGGAAGTCAAGGAGGGGACCACTTGGGTGGTGATGATATTGTCTGAGATGCCTTTGCCTTTGAGTAAGGCTTGCAGCCGACCGCCGGCGGCGGTGGAAACCGAACTGAAAACCCATGCTTCATTCTTATAGCGCGCGTACGCCATGAAAGTCGCCGCCGCGTCGTAAACGCCGGTCGTGGCGACTAGGCGGCAACGACTTCCGACGTCGGTTTCCCACTTTTTCAGCGACTGATAGCCGTCTCTCGCATTCGTGGTGTCCCGCTGGTACACCCCGACTGGACCCATGCCGTTACGCTCTGGCGCATCGCCGGCCATGTTTAAGATTTGATCGATTTTGGCAACGGATTTTTCGGCTCCGGCTTGTTTGGCAAGCGCCGAACGCACGCCCTTAAGCCCGTTCATTCCCAGCCCGTCATTCTGAACGTAGGCGCAAACCTCGGACGGCTTCACGCCCGCCGCCAGCGCGGCCTCAACCACGCTTTCCACCTCGCTTGCGGTGCTCGCTCGAAAATTTAATACATCGCCAGGACCCGTGAAGGCCGCGCCCGTATAAGGGGCGACCACCGGGATTTTATGCTCGGCCAACAACGGGAGCGTCGCTTTCACCGTCGGTGTGCCATAATTGCCCAGCGTGGCAAACACCTCTTTTTCGATTAATTGCTTGACGGTTTCAACGGATTTGGCTGGATCATAGAAATCATTCAGGGCGACATATTCAATTTGAAGCCCTCGCACCGCTTGATTGGCGAATGCTGCTTCAATGCCGCGTTTTAAGGCCAGACCGTTTATTTTGCGATCGCCTTCCAAGGGAAGGTTGGCTCCGATTCGGATGGTTTTCTCGGTTATTCCTTTTTCCAGCGCCCAACTTCCAGGTGAAGCAAGCCATAATCCGAACAGTAATCCGACCACGGCTTTATTGAAAAAACGGTTTTGATGATTTACTGACATGTTGCGACCCCGGTCTAAAAAGTTGCGTGTGCGTAAAAGATTTCCAGTTTTTTTAAGCGCTTTTGGGCTCAAATGATTTTCAAGCGAACAAGATCGTTCTTTTGTAAAGGGCGATCTTAAATGAGCATGAAAATCGACTGAAAACCTTGCCAATAAAAAATGACGCTATCTCTTGAAGCGTGGATTGGCGGAAAGGTAAAACTGTTGCTCTGATGTAAGCACTTTTTGAATGAAGTAATGCAATTCAGATGCCAGATTTTTTAATCCGCCCTTAGCTATTTTGGCGCTATTTTTATTTAAGATTTTAATTTAAATAAAAAATTTATTTTTTTAGCGGGATGGGTGAAGCCGTTTGAAACTGTGCGACAAGCATTTGAGAAGAAGTTAAAAATTTGACAAAGGCGGTGGTGATGTATTTAGAGAACGACACTTTTTTGATGGCCCGCCAATGGCGAGCGTGGCCGATGGGGGCGGCAATCGCATGAATCCGAATTGGTGACTTTTGTTCCAACTCAACAACAAGCCTCTGTTAAAATGACGATGTCGGCTTATCAAGCTATTTATATTCCTTAATTTAACATTTGGCTTCTCAAGCAACGCGGCGTTAATTGAGCGCCGCTCAAATTTGGTCAATTGCAAGGTAGGTAGGTCAAGCTAATGCCCGGTACTGATTCCAAGCTCTCGCGTCGCGTTTGTCTCGCCGTTCGGATTGGCGCGATCACGGTCGGCGGTAATGCTTCCGTTGTGGTGCAGTCGATGACCAATACCGATACCGCCGATATAGCGGCGACGGTCAAGCAAGTCGCTGAACTGGCCCGCGCGGGTTCGGAATTGGTGCGCGTCACCGTCAACACCGAGGAAGCCGCCGCCGCCGTGCCGCATATCCGCG
>DJIW01000011.1 GCA_002433805.1 Competibacteraceae bacterium UBA6584
GGCTCAACGTGCCTTACGATTCGGGGATGATGTTCACCCGCCATCGCGATTTGCAGATCGCGGTCTTCCAAAACAGCGCCGCCTATTTGGGCGCAATCGCCGATCCGCCGGATTTTTTGCATCTGTCGCCTGAAAATTCGCGCCGGCTGCGCGCGCTCCCGGCGTGGTTCACGCTCTTGGCTTACGGACGGAGCGGCTACCGGGCATTGGTCGAACAGCACTGCCAGCTCGCCCGGTTGTTGGGCGAACGCATCGCGGCCTCCGCAAACTTTCGGCTGCTTGCGCCGATACGCTTGAACATCGTCTGCTTTACCTTGAAAGGCGAGTCAGCCGCCGAACGAATCCAGCCTTTTTTCGAACGGCTGCGCGACGATGGACGGGTGTTTCTAACCCCGACGACGTTTCGAGGACAGCCCGCGATTCGGGCGGCGTTCAGCAACTGGCGGACTCAGGAACAAGACCTCGACATCGCCTGGCGGGCGATGAATGAGGTCGGTGAGTCGCTGGTTTAAATCCGCCGAGATCGATCCAATCAATCGGGCCGTGGGCTTAGAGATGGGTCATCGAACGACGAGCCGCGCACTTAGGCCAAATATTGGCCTAAAAAGCTGCCTTGGCCAGCAAAATAGTCCGCGAACCGCTGTTCGAAATCCGCCACCACCGATTCCCGCACCGCCGGCCGCGCCAGCAAGGCTTCGCACCAAGCCGCGGTCTTGGGTGTTTGCGTTAACAATCCCTGGGGATAGCGGCGCTCGATGATCTCCAACCGCATCAACAGCGGCGCGTAGGCGGTGTCGGCCAACGAAAAGGCCGATCCGTTGAAGAACGGTCCCTCGCCCAACTGCTGCTCCGCGTAGCGCAAATCGGCTAGCAAGCCTTCCTTTTCGCGGTTGAAAGCCGCCTCGTCCGGGGCCACCAGCAGCCGGTATTGCCGCCCGATCAGATTGGAGCCGAACTCGATCCAGGCCCGGTTGTGCGCCCGCCGCCAGGGATCTTGCGGGTGCAGCGGCGGCGGGTTGGTTTCGTCCAGATACTCGTTGATCACCGCCGATTCGAACAAGACCCGCCCGTCATCCACCCGCAGCACCGGCACCTTGCCCATCGGCGAAATCGCGGCGAACCAGTCCGGAAGATTTTGCAGGTCGATATAGGTAATTTCGAACGGGACTTGTTTCTCCTTCAGGGTGATGACCGAACGTTGCACGAAAGGACACAGCACGAAACTGATCAATTGATAGGCCATGACGTTCTCCACCGGCGGCAATTGCGCTTGCAGGCGCGGTACTCTTCAAGCATAGCCGACCGGCCAGAGCGCGGGTTCAATTCCACGGTCGCGCGGCTATCGCGCGCCCTCAAAACCGCGCTGCCGCCAGGCTTCATACAAGGTGATCGCCACCGCGTTGGACAGATTCAAGCTGCGCCCGGCGGTCAACATCGGCAGCCGCAACCGCTGTTCCGCTGGAATGCTCTCCAAAATCGACGCCGGCAAGCCGCGCGTTTCGGGGCCGAACAGCAAGACATCATCCGGTTGATAGGCGATTTCGTGGTAATGACGCGCGCCCTTGGTGGTGAAGGCGAACAACCGCGCCGGGTTCACTTCAGCGAGAAAGGCCGGCAAATCGCGGTGCAGGCGCACGGCCGCCCATTCGTGATAATCCAAGCCCGCGCGCCGCAACTGCCGGTCATCGAACTGAAAGCCCAGCGGCCGGATCAAGTGGAGCCGCGCGCCGGTGTTGGCGCACAGCCGGATGATATTGCCGGTATTGGGCGGAATTTCCGGCTCAAAAAGCACGACATCGAACATAAGTTGACGGTCTGACGCCTCATTCCATCCTTAATTCCTTGATCTTGCGGGTCAGGGTATTGCGTCCCCAACCCAACAACCGGGCGGCGTCTTGGCGGTGTCCGCCGGTCTGCTCCAAGGCGACCCGAATCAACACCCGCTCGAAGCTGGGCAAGGCGCGCTCCAACAGATTGTGCCCGCCGCGCGCCAAATTTTGACTGGCCCACGCGCGCAGCGCCGCCTCCCAGTCCGGACCGCCGTTTTCCGTCTCCGGTTCCCGCTCCCGCAATTCCGGGGGCAAATCGTCCACATGAATTTCCCGGCCCGAGGCCATCACCGTCAGCCACCGGCAGAGATTCTCCAACTGGCGGACGTTGCCCGGCCAGTCCAGCCGGCTGAGATAGGTCTCGGTTTCCGGCCGCAACAGCTTGGATTCGACCCCCAAATCCCGCGCGGCCTGACCGAGGAAATGACGGGTCAACAACGGAATATCCTCGCGGCGCTTGCCGAGCGACGGCAACTGAATGCGGATCACGTTGAGGCGGTGATAAAGATCTTCCCGGAACAGGCCATCGCGCACCCGCTGCTCCATGTTTTGATGGGTGGCGGCGATCACCCGCACATCCACCCGCGTCGGGGTATGGCCGCCCACCCGATAAAATTCGCCCTCGGCCAGCACCCGCAACAACCGAGTTTGCAATTCGGCCGGCATGTCGCCGATCTCATCTAAAAACAAAGTGCCGCCGTTGGCCTGCTCGAACCGCCCCTGCCGCGAGGCTTGCGCGCCGGTAAACGCGCCGCGCTCGTGGCCGAACAATTCGGATTCCAGCAGATCGCGGGGGATCGCGGCGGTGTTGATGGCGATGAACGGCTGTCCGGCGCGCGGGCTGTGCCGGTGCAGGGCGCGCGCCACCAGTTCCTTGCCGGTGCCGGATTCGCCGGTGATCAATACCGTGATGTTGGAGCGCGACAGCCGGCCGATGGCGCGGAACACCTCCTGCATCGCCGGCGCTTCACCGATGATGTCCGGCGGCGCTTCGACCGGCTCCGGCGGTTCGGTGCGCTCGCGGTGGGTGAGACAGGCGCGGCGGACCAGGGCCACGGCCTCGTCCACGTCGAAGGGTTTGGGCAGATAATCGAACGCGCCGCCCTGATAAGCGGATACGGCGCTGTCGAGATCGGAATGGGCGGTCATGATGATCACCGGCAATTCCGGCGAACGCTCGCGCAGGCGGGCCAGCAGTTCCAGACCGTTCATGCCCGGCATCCGAATGTCCGCCATCACCGCGTCCGGCCGGCCTTGCTTGAGCGCGTTCAACACGCCCGCCGCGTTTTCGAAGGTAGTGACGGCCATGTTATCGCGCTGTAGGGCCTTCTCCAGCACCCAGCGGATCGCATGGTCGTCGTCGATCACCCACACCAGCTCTTTCCTGCTCATCCGGTTTTTCCCAAGGGCAACAGCAGCGTGAACACGGTTTCGCCGGGCCGGCTGGCGCATTCGATCAAGCCGCCGTGCTGGTTGACGATGTTTTGGGCGATGGAAAGGCCCAGACCGGTGCCGTTCGGCCGGCCGCTGATCATCGGATAGAAAATCTGGTCCTGTTGGTCGGGCGGGATGCCGGGCCCGTCGTCGATCACATCCAAGCGCGCCACCAGCTTGTGGCGTTTGGCGCCGATGGTGTACTGACGTTGCACCCGGGTGCGCAAGACGATCGCGCCTCGGCCGTCGAGCGCCTGCACGGCGTTGCGCAGTACGTTGAGCACCGCCTGGATCAAGCGGTCGGCGTCGCCCCACACCGGCGGGATGCTGGGATCGTAGTCGCGATCGATGCGGATTTCGGGCGTGCCCTCGGCTTCCACCAGCGCGCAAACCCGTTCCACGATTTCGTGGATGCTCACTTCATCGTAAGCGTGGGGTTGGTTGGGTCCGAGCATCCGGTCGACCAAATTGCGCAGCCGGTCGGCCTCGCCGATGATGATGCCGGTGTACTCCCGCAAGGCCGGATCGGGCAATTCGCGCTCCAGCAATTGAGCCGCTCCGCGCAGTCCGCCCAACGGATTTTTGATCTCGTGCGCGAGGTTGCGCACCAGCGCCCGGCTGCTGTGGTGTTGGGCCAGGATGTGCTCCTCACGGTTGATGCGCAGCCGCCAGTCCACTTGCCGCATCTCAAGCAGCAATTCGGACGGCGGATCGCGTTCGAGCAGCGGCGCGGCGGTGCAATCGACGGTCACCGCGCGCTCCGCCGGAAACAGCAACTGCAACTCCCGCTCGATGTAGGGGTGGCCGCTGGCCAGACAATGCCGCAATCCTTTGACGAAGGGCTCGGCGCCGATCAGCAAATCCGGCAACCCGAGTTTGTACGCCTTGCGGAAACTGAGTTCGAACAAGGCTTCCGCCGCCGCGTTCATGAACAGCAAGCGCAAGCGCCGATCCAGCACCAGCACGGCGATGCTCAGGCTATCGACTACCCGACGACAATCATCTCTCAGCACGTTCGCCTCGCCTCTGAGGTTTTGATCGATCAAGGCAACGGTGGCGGTCAGGCTCAACCGTTTCAGTCGAACGCGACCCCGCGCCCGTTCGGTGCATTCGCTGCCTTTGCCCCGATAAGCATTGGCGATTGAACGCCGATTTCGCACTATTTTGGTGCGAAGCGGCGGTTTGCTAGCAGCTCGACTGCCGATAACGGCGACGCCCCCAACTGGGGGCGTCGCCAGCAGCGGGTCGTTGGGCGGCCCACCTTCAATCCAGGCCGCCTGGGGATTACAGGCTGTAATACATATCGAACTCGACCGGATGGGTGGTCATCCGCAACCGAGTCACATCCTCTTTCTTCAAGGTGATGTAAGCGTCGATCAGATCGTTGGTGAACACCCCGCCCTTGGTCAAAAATTCGCGGTCGACATCCAACGCCGCCAAGGCTTCGTCGAAGTAGAAACAGACCTTGGGAATCTCTTTTTCCTCCTCCGGCGGCAAGTCATAGAGATCCTTGTCCATCGCGTCGCCCGGATGAATCTTGTTCTGAATCCCGTCCAAACCGGCCATCATCATCGCGGCGAAAGCCAGATAAGGATTGGCGGTGGAATCCGGGAACCGCACCTCGATCCGGCGGCCCTTCGGGCTGCTGACGTAAGGAATGCGGATGGACGCCGAGCGGTTGCGGGCGGAATAGGCCAGCATCACCGGCGCTTCGAAGCCGGGCACCAGCCGCTTGTAGCTGTTGGTGGAGGCGTTGGTGAAGGCATTCAACGCCTTGGCGTGCTTGATGATGCCGCCGATGTAGTACAGGGCGGTTTCGGAAAGACCGGCGTACAAATCGCCGGCGAACAGGTTGTTTCCGTCCTTGGCCAGCGATTGATGGACGTGCATGCCGCTGCCGTTGTCGCCCACCAGCGGTTTGGGCATGAAGGTCGCGGTCTTGCCGTAACTTTGGGCCACGTTCTGGATGGCGTATTTCAGCGACTGGACCTCGTCCGCCTTGCGCACCAGCGTGTTGAATTTCACCCCGATCTCGCACTGGCCGGCGGTGGCGACTTCGTGGTGGTGCACCTCGACGGTGTGGCCCAGCTGTTCCAGCGCCTGACACATCGCGCCGCGAATGTCGTGCAGCGAATCCACCGGCGGCACTGGGAAATAACCGCCCTTGACGCCGGGACGGTGGCCGAAGTTGCCGCCCTCATAGGCGCGCTCGGAATTCCAGCCGGCCTCGGACGAGTCGATCTTGCAGAAACAGCCGCTGATATCGGCTCCCCAGCGGATGTCGTCGAAAATGAAGAACTCGTTTTCCGGACCGAAATAGGCGGTGTCGGCGATGCCGGTGGATTTCAGGTAAGCTTCGGCGCGGCGCGCCAGCGAACGCGGATCGCGCTCGTAGCCCTGCATGGTGTTGGGTTCGATCACATCACAGGTCAACAGCAAAGTCGGCTCCTCGAAAAACGGATCGAGGCAGGCGGTTGCCGGATCGGGCATCAAAATCATGTCCGACTCCTGAATCCCTTTCCAGCCGGCGATGGACGAGCCGTCGAACATTTTGCCGTCTTCGAACACATCCTCTTCGAAGGCGCTGATCGGCACGGTGACATGTTGCTCCTTGCCGCGCGTGTCCGTGAAGCGATAGTCCACGAACTTGACCCCTTTTTCCTCGACCAGCTTCATCACATCAGCAGCATTCATTGTCATGAGTTCCTCGGGTTGAATAATCGATCACAATGCAACTAGAGAACAATTCTTGTTGGCCCCTGAAAGGCAGGAACCATGCCACGACCGTTTTTAGCCGATTCGGCCGCAAACCACGGACCGAACAGGGATTTTTTAGCCACGCCATTGCACCATATTAGCGCGAAACGCTCAGCGTCGCGCACTACTTTGGAGCATTGAGGACACAACCGATGTTGCCTGGCTTAGCGCGAGCCGCTGGCGGGAGGTTTATACTGAGCAGCTGGCAACACCCTCAGAGGAGGCTGCGATGGAACTCCAATTTCTGGCTCAGAACATCAAGTGCAACGGTTGCGCCAAGGCGATCAGCGACGGTCTTGGCCAACATTCACAGGTTCAGACCGTTCAGGTCGACGTACCGACCGGCCGGGTGACGGTGCAGGCCGACAGCGATATCCGCGCTGAGTTGGCCGCGACCCTCAAAACGTTGGGTTATCCCGAGAAGGGATGATTGAACGGGCGGGTGACGGGCCCCGCCCCATCGGGAATCGCTCGGCCCGATCAGGGCCGCGCGAGGCGATGATCGCCGCCTCGGCGGAGGCTAACCCGGCGTTCGCCTCCGCCGTCGGCTCAGTTAAAAGCGGGTTCCGACATTGAGGCCCACGACCCACGGATCGATTTCCACGGTGCCGAGGCTGGCTCCATCCAGCTTGGCCTTGCTATCGATATCCATATAGCTGACTTCGGCATTTACAAACCAGTTGGGCGCGACATCGATGTCGATGCCGACTTGTCCCGCGATGCCGATCGAATCCTTGAGCTTCAGTTTTTTACCTTTCAAGGCCCCCTCGGCGCCTTCATCAAAAAACATGGTGTAATTCAACCCCACGCCGACATAAGGGCGGAAATTACTCTGCGGCATGAAGTGATACTGCGCGAACAGCGTCGGAGGCAAATGTTTGGTATCGCCGACGGTGCCCGCGCCTGAAAGTTTGATGTCATGGCTAAATGGCGTCGCCAAAATCAGTTCGACGCCCAGGTTCGGAGTGGCCATATAGGTAAAGTTAAAACCGAGGCCGTAGCCATCTTCCACATCGATATCGGCGCCTGGCCCGATGTTGAGATTGCCCGATTTCGGGTACACCCCCCAAATACCGGCGCGAACCACCCAATCGCCCGCCTCATCAG
>DJIW01000010.1:0-413 GCA_002433805.1 Competibacteraceae bacterium UBA6584
AGCCCTTACTCTCCGAGAGAGAACCCCGGAACGACAGCGGTGAGATCAGCTTGAAGCCGCTCAATGGGTCGGGCGGGGGCAGTGAGTGGTGAGGCCGGCGGCGCGTTCCGAGGCTGAGGCGAAGTGGGTTTTGGTCAAGAACGATTCGGTGGCGCGGGCGTCCATGGGTCGGGCGAAGTAATAACCTTGGCCGAAATCGCAGCCGAGTTTGGTCAATAGGTCGATTTGCTCCAGAGTTTCCAAGCCCTCGGCCACCACGTTTTTGCCCAAAGCGCGGGCCAGCGCGATGATGGCGCGGACGATTTCCAGCCGTCCGTCGCTGTCGTGCATGGTTTGGATAAAGGTGCGGTCGATTTTGATGGTGTCGAAAGGAAACTGGTGGAGGTAACTGAGCGAGGAATAGCCGGTGCCGA
>DJIW01000010.1:603-23009 GCA_002433805.1 Competibacteraceae bacterium UBA6584
AGCGAGGAATAGCCGGTGCCGAAATCATCCAGCGACAAGCGGATGGACAAGTCGCGCAACTTGTTCAACAGAGTCCGGGCGGTGTCGCTGTTGTCGATCAGCACGCTTTCGGTAATTTCCAACTCCAGAAAGGCCGGATTGCAATCCGTTTCCGCCAAGATCCGGCGGATATCGTCGAACAGACCGCCATCGAGCAACTGCCGGCTGGAGAGGTTGACGCAAACGGTGATCGGCATCCGCTCCGGATAGCAGCGGGTCCAGGTCGCCAGCCGGCGGCAGGCATCGCGCAGCACCGCCCGACCCAGCGGCACGATCAGCATGGTTTCCTCGGCCACCGGGATGAAATCGGCCGGCGAAATCAGGCCGCGTTCCGGATGTTTCCAGCGCGCCAGCGCTTCGAAGCCCTTGAGCGCGCCGCTGGCCAGATTGATGATCGGCTGATAGAACACCTCGAATTCGCGCTGCTCCAAGGCCCGGCGCAGATCGCGCTCCAGCTGCATCAGCAGGACCATTTGATCGTACATGGCCGAATCGAACAGCACGTAAGGCTGGTCCTTGCCGCGCGCCTTGGCTTGATTCAAGGCGATATCGGCGTCGCGCAGCAGGTCTTCCGCCCGCTGGCGGTCGCCGTGATTCAAGGCGATGCCGATGCTGGCCGTGGCGTGAATTTCGTGACCGCCGACGTGAAAGGCTTCGGACAGGCTTTGATGGAAGCGCTCGGCGCAGAGCATGGCGTCGCCCGACTGGCGCAATTCGGTCAAGAGGATCAAGAATTCATCCCCGCCCACGCGGGCGACCAGATCGCCGCCGCTGCGCAGCGAGGCGTGCAAGCGCTGGCCGATCACCGCCAGCATCCGGTCGCCGATGTCGTGGCCCAAACTGTCGTTGATGACCTTGAACCGGTTGATGTCGAGCAGCAGCAGGGCGGACAGTTCGTGCCGGCGGTAGCGGCTGTCGAGCAGTTCCTGGACTTTGCCCAGGATCATGGCGCGGTTGGGCAGTCCGGTGAGCGCGTCGTGCAAGACGTGGTGTTGCAAGCGGGCCTCGATCTGCTTGCGCTTGGAAATATCGCGCAGCACCGCCAGCAGTTGCGGCCGCCCGTCGGGCGCGACTTTCTTGAAGTGGAGTTCGACCCATAGCGCGCGGCCCGAGCTGTTACGGAACTGATATTCGAGCGGCGAGGTATCGCCGGCCAGCGCTTGCATCCGCTGCCAGCGCAAGGAGTCCCGCGCCGTGCCGGCGGCCTCGAACAAATAATCTTCCAAAATCCGGCGCGGCTTGTCGTTGGCGATATCGCCAAATAGATCGCAGGTCTGGCGGTTGATGTCGAGGATCAAACCGCTGTCGGGATCGAGCACCGCCAAGGCGTCGGTCGAGCCGTCGAACAGCGCCTGATATTTGGTTTGCGAGGATTTTAGGGCGGTCTTGGTCCGCTCCAGATGGTGCAGCGTCACGTAGACGGCCAGCGCGGTTTCGACGATACGGCGGTCGTCGTCGTCGAGTTGGCCTCGGTTGAGGCCGCTGTTTAAGGTATCGCCCAGTAACAGGGCCAAGCCGGCGCGGCGGTGGCAGACCCAAATCCAATACCGCAGCGCCGTGTTGCGGTTTAAAAGCTCCACAAACCGAAACGGCGCGCGGTGGTGGTGGTCGGAATCGCAGCATTCAGGAACGTCCGCCGGGGCCAGGGATAATTCCCACGCGAGCGACATCCCCTGCCCGCAGGCGGCGACAAACCGGCTCCGCCGCTTGTCCCATTTGAGCAAGATGGCGCTATCCACGCCCAGCGCCTTGATCAATAAATCCACCATCAATTCGCCCAGCTCGTCGGTGGTGCCTTGACGGTGCGCCAAGCGGTACAGCGCTTCGATAACCTGCGAGATGATCTGGCCGCGCCGGAATTCTTGACGCAGCCGGCCCAGTTCGAGCTGTAACGTTTCCAGCTTGCGCTCGAGGTTTCCGCATTGCTGGCAGAATAATCCGGCGTCGTGGCAATGCTTGTTATCAGGTTCGTCGATCATAATTGTTAGTGTGAGAAATCAAGAGGATTGAACGCTACCGTGCGTCCGGCCGCGGCGGCTGGTGCCTTCGAGCGCCACCGTTCGCTTCTTTAGTCGTCATCGCGGCGCGGACTGTATATTTCACTTGGTTTTTTCGTGTTCGATTTCAATAATAGTCGGCACTTTTCGCAGCGACTTTAGTTTTAGGGATCTATCATGCACGCCGAACTGGAACAACGATTGGGCTTTTGTGGCAACTTGCCGACTTTGCCGGCGGTCGCGCTCAAAGTCATCGAGCTCGCCAACAATCCGGAGGTTCATTTAAACGACGTGGCGCGGGTCATCGCCATGGACCCGGCCCTGGTCACCAAACTGTTTCGCGCCGCCAATTCGCCGTTGTACGGTTTGCGCCGCAAGCCGGCTAACTTGCGCCAAGCCTTGAGCGTGCTGGGCTTGCAGGGAACGCTGGCGCTGGCGCTGGGTTTTTCCTTGATGGCCAGCTCGCGCGGCCTGCGCGGTCTCCCGCTGGATCTGGATCAATTTTGGCGGCGCTCGCTGCTGGCGGCGACCGCCAGCCGGGCATTGGGCGAGCGGCTGAAATTGAAGAATCTGGAGGAGTTGTTTCTGGCCGGGCTGCTGCACGGCATCGGCATTCTGGCGCTGTCGATGATGTTGCCCGAGCAGTACGTCGGCTTGTTGAAGGAAGCCAGCGACTCTCAGACGGACGGAACCCCGGTGCTGGACATCGCCCGGCTGGCCCAACTGGAACGGGCGCGCTTTGAGGTCGATCACACCCAAGTCGGCGCGTGGCTGCTCAACCGGTGGGGTTTGCCGGATTATCTGGGTCAGGCGGTGGCGGGCAGCTTCGATCCGAGCGATCCCTCGGTTTCCGAGCCGCATCGAACCCTGGTCGAGTGCGTGGCCCTCTCGGTCCGCTTGGCCGATATTTGGACCCGTCCGGGCTATTGGCAGAATTCCCCGCAGATTGCGGAACTCGCCCGTGAATGGCTGGGTTTGGATACGGAGGCTTACGTTGAAATACTGGGCGTGGTCGGCGCTAAATTCCCGGAAATGGCCGAGTTGTTCCAGATCAAAAGCTTGGACCCCATCGAGGTCGCCGGCATTATCGATCAGGCGCGCGAGTTGTTGACCATCCGCGGCGCGCGCCAGCTGGATGGTTTGTTGGAGGATGGGTTGCCGGTCGATGGCGATCGGACGCCTTCACTGTTGTCGATTCGAGCGCCGGCCACCGTCATCGGCTCCAGTCCGGCGGCGGATTTGAATCCGACGCCCGCGCCCGAAAACCAGGCGCTGTTCGATCCGCTGACCGGCTTATTCAACCGCGCCCATTTAGAAGAGCTGTTGAGGCTGGAACTGGCCAACGCCAGAAGCCAGCAGTGGCCCCTGAGTTTGGCCTTGGTGGATTTGGACGGTTGCGGCCAGATCAACGAAGCGCGCGGTCGCGCGGTCGGCGATCAGATCTTAATCGTGCTGGGCCGGTTGTTCGGGGCGCATATCCGCCGTCACGACACGGTGGCCCGTTACGGCGGCGATGAGTTTGCGCTGCTGCTGCCGGCGAGCGCCGCGGACCCGAGCCGCCATCTGCTGGAGCGGCTGCGCGAATTGGTCCGGCAGTGGGAGCCGACCTTGGGCGGAGATAGCAGCTTGCACATCACCCTTTCGGCCGGACTGGCGACCTATCCTGAATCCGGACTGGCTGAAACCACCAGCGCCGAGGAGCTGATTCGAGCCGCCGAAGACGCGCTCGCCGCCGCCAAGCGGGCCGGGCCCGACCAATTGTTCATTTACGGCCGATCATAAGACTTCAAGGCTCGGAGCGATCCGCCGACGGTCGTTCCGAGCGCGGCGCTCGGGCGCAAACACTCGCTTTCAGGCGGCGGGCCGGGGCGTTTGGCGGTTTTGAAGTCGATAGGCGTCGAAGCTGTAGAGGGCGAGCGCGATCCAGATGCATCCGAACGTCGCCCAATGCACGACGGTAAAGACTTCCCGGTAGAGCAAAACCCCCAACAAAAACTGAAGCGTGGGGGTGAGGTACTGAATCAAGCCCAGCGTGGACAACGGCAGGCGGCGTCCGGCTTCCAGGAACAACACCAGCGGCACGACGGTGACCGGACCGGCGGCCAGCAACAACAGATCGGTCGTTCGATCCCGCGCGCCCAAGGCGCCCGCCCCGCTCGCCGCCAGCACGCTCAAAACCAGCACCGCAACCGGAGCCAGCAGCGCGGTTTCCACGCACAGTCCAAGCATCGCCGACTGGCCGTCTTTTTTGCGCAGCAGCCCGTAGCTGCCAAAACTCAAGGCCAGTGCCAGCGCGACCCAAGGAAATACTCCTTGACCGATCACCATGATCAGCACGCCGGCGGCGGCGATGGCGACCGCGCTCCACTGGCGCGGGTTCAAGCGCTCTTGCAGCACCACCACGCCCAGCACTACGTTGACCAGCGGATTGATGTAGTAGCCGAGGCTGGCTTCCAAGATGCGGTGGTTTTGCACCGCCCAGATATAGAGCAACCAGTTGGCTGAAATCAGCACGCTGGTCATCAGATAAAACCGCAGCCGCCGTCGGTCGCGGAAAGTCGCGAGCAACACCGGTCCGCGTCCCTGCCACAGCAGCAGCGCCAGCAGCAGCGCCACCGACCACAGAATCCGGTGCATCAACACTTCGAGCGGCGCGACACGATCCAGAAGCTTGAAGTAAATCGGAAACAAGCCCCAGAGGCTAAAGCAGCCCAGCGCGTGCGCCAGACCCGAGAGCCGGCGCTCGGACGGCGGGCCCGACGCCGGCGCGCGGGGTGAAAGCGTCATGAGGCGCGGGCCAACCTTCAACCGGGAAACGCGCTGATCGCCCGCCAAGCGGCCAAGGCCGCCAGCGCTAAAAACAAGATGCCGCTGACCCGGTGCAAAACGTGGACCGGCAGGCGGCGCAACAGCGTTTGACCCGCCCACACGCCGAGCGCCGAGGTAAACGCCAAGGCCAAGGTTCCGCCGACCCACACCGGCAGCACGGCTTGGGTACTCGCCAGTCCCGCGACCGCCAGCTGCGTCTTATCGCCCAATTCCGCCAGAAAAATCAGGGCGAAGGCCGAGACGAACACGCTCCGTCCGCTTCGCTCGCGAACGTCGACGGTTTCCTCGCCGGCTTCGCGCAGCGCGTTCAAGCCGAAGATCGCGAACAAGACCGCCACGGCGGCGGCGATCAGCCACGGCGGCAGCCACGCAGCCGCCGCCGCGCCGAACAGCACCGCCAACAAATTCAAGATGGCGAACGCGATGATCGCGCCCAGCAACACGGGCGCCGGCGGATGGCGCGCCGCCAGGGTCATGCAAACCAATTGGGTTTTATCGCCCAATTCAGCGAGCGCGACCAGCCCGAACGTGGTCGAAGCCGTTATCAGAAACTCATTCATCAATCTTTTTGGCGCTTGGCTTAACAATCGCGCATGATACTCAATAACGGTCGGAGTGCGTTGTCGAATTTCTCAAATGCGAGATCATTAAGGGACAGTCGCGGGATGAGCGGAACCTGCGAGCGGGAGAAACTACGGTGCGTTGGCGCGATCTTTGGGTGTTGACGGCGTCGTTGGCGGCGAGCGCGACGGCGGCTGCGGTGTTTTCCGACAGCATGCGCTGCGGCCGGTACGTGGTGCAGACCGGCTATTCGCAATCGCAAATTTTGGATGTTTGCGGCGAGCCGCGCCACGCCTGGCAAGACGGTTTTATCGAGCAGGCGATTCGGCGCAACGACCCTTATTATCCGGTTTATCCCACCCCGCTGCCCTATCCGCTCCCATCAGGCTACGAAACCGAATACCGCCGGGTCATTCCCGTCTATAAATGGGAATACAACCTCGGCCGGGGCACCTTGCTCAAAACGCTGATTTTCCACGGCGATATCTTGATCGAGATCGTCAACGGCCCCCGCCAGTAGCATCGCCGGTCGACGTCCTGGACCCGATCAGACGCCGTTTGCATCCGCCGCTCAAGGTTCCAGCACCGCCAGCACCTGTCGGGGTTCGAGCTTGCCCTTGAAGAAGATCACCGGGCCAGGCACATCGCGAAAATCGTCCGCCCCCACGTTCAACCGCTCGGAAACCGCCACGATCAAATCCGGCATCGCGGCCCGGCGCAGCTTGTCCAACTTGCGGCGCAGGTAATCGGGATGCCAGAAGCCCATGATCTCGACATGGGCGATCCGGCCATCGGCGTGGCGCAAGGCGAAATCGGGCACGAACACCGTGCCTTTCAAATCGACGATTTCCACTTCCCGTTCCAGGGTCCACGCCGTGCCAAGCTTGTCCCAGCGCACGGCAAATTTTTCTTCCAGCAAGCTGTCATACGCCGGCGGCGGTGCTTGCAACGACCGCAGCGGGGATTGTGAGTCGAGCCGGTAGCACAGTTCCTGATCGTCCCGCTGCAACACCGCTTCCAGCTCCCAACGGCTGACCCGCAGCAGCGCCGGCAAGAACATCGCCATTTGCAGGCCGTATTTGCGGGTTTGCTTGAACAAGCTGGCGGGGCCGTCCACGTAAATCTGATAACCGTCGTCGAGATGGCCTTCGACCGCGTACATCAGCCCGTGAAATTTGAGGTGTTGAAACAGCCGGCGGTACTCGCCGGGCACGTTGCGATGGGCGGTGAGACGGAGATAAAGCGCCGCGTACAGCACCCCTTGCGCCTGGGCGAGGTTGTAGCGATCCACCAGTTGGTCCGGAGTGAAATCCGGCAGCGCGGTCAGCAGATGATTTTCCGGCAGATCGGCGTAGAGCGCCTCGCGCGCGGCTTCCGCTTCCAGTTGATAGCGCGGCGCGACGGATTCCAAGATCTCGCGCGCCTGCGTTTCGCCGTAGCTTCCGCGTTCGGCGGCCCGCGCGAACACCTCGCGCCGCAGCGTTTCCGGCTCCAGCTCGCCGGTCGCCAGGGTAAATTCGGCGGCGTTGAGCGCCAGATGCGCGAAGCCGCGCACGATGCGGTAATCGGGCGAATCGCCTTCCAGCGCCCGCAGGGCCGCTTGCAGTTCGCCGCGCGTTCGGTGCTGGTGCTGGCGGATCAGCTCCAAGACCTGTCCGGCCCAGAGCTGTTGCTCGCGCTTGAGAAAACGCGGATAAACTTGACTGCCGCGCTTGATGGAAAACAGCAGTTCGGAGGGCAGCATTCGTTTAGGATCGCGGCCTCGATCCGTTGTGAATTTCGCTTCCGGCTTCTGGGTCGGAAGGTGGGGGCGACGGATCGAACAAGGCCAGGGTTGCGTCGATCCGTTCTTTGCGCTGGGCCTCGGGCGGGGCGCGGCGGCGGTCGGCCACCCGTTCCTCGCGGGTTTCCTTGGCGATCACTTCATACAAGATCGCTTGCTTGCCGTCACCGCGCCGCAGGATGCGGCCCAGGCGCTGGATGAATTCCCGCGCCGAGGCGCTGCCGGACAGGATGACGCCGATGGAGGCGTCCGGTACATCCACGCCTTCATTGAGGACGTTGCTGGTGACGATGGCGGTATAAAGCCCGCTTTTGAAGCCGTCCAGAAACGCTTGCCGTTCCTTGATCGCGGTTTGATGGGTCAAGCAGGGGATCAAAAAGCGCTGCGAGACTTCGTAGGCGGTGGCGTTATCCTCGGTGAAAATGACCGTTTTGACGCCGGGGTGGTTGGCGAACACCATGCCGAGCGCGCGCAGTTTGCCCGGCGTGGCGTGGGCGATGCGGCGGGCGTCGCGGTGGGCGCGCATGGCGCGGCGGCCCTCGACGCTGCGCGCCGACAGCATGACGAAGCGGTTCCAGCCCTCCAGCGCGCTCAAGGACAACCGGTTCGCTTGCAGGAAACCGTTGCGCTCGTCCAGCGCTTGCTGGTAGGCGGCGCGTTCGGCGGGCGATAGATCGACGTGGACCGAACGCACCTGAAAATCCGCCAGCACGCCGCCGGCCAGTTGTTCCGGCCGTTTGCGATAGACGATGGGACCGACCAGCGCCGGCAGATCCGCATCGCGGCCATCGCCGCGCTCCGGCGTGGCGGTCAAGCCCAAGCGATAAGGAGCCAGCGAAAATTCGGCGATGATTCGATAAAACTCGGACGGCAAATGATGGACTTCATCGAAGATCAGCAAACCGAAGCGGTCGCCCAGACGTTCGATATGGCGGGCGGCGGAATCGTAGGTGGCGATGGTCAGCGGTTGCGGTTCGTGGTAGCCGCCGCCGATCAGGCCGATTTCCTGATCCGGAAAGGCGGCGCGCAACAAGGCGTACCACTGCTGCATCAAATCCAAGGTGGGGACCATGACCAGTCCATCCCGGCGCGCCCAGCACAGCGCCAGCAAACCGACCAGGGTTTTGCCGGCCCCGGTCGGCAGCACCACCACCCCGCGCCCTTTCGCCGCCTGCCACGCCGCCAGCGCCTCACGCTGGTGCGGATAAGGCGTCATTTCCAGCGCGCAGCTCAACTCTCGGAGCTGATAGCGGGGCGCTTTGTTGCGGGCCAGCTCGCTTTTTAACGGTCCGATGACGGCGCTGTAGCAATTGGCCGGGGCGCGATAAGCGTCCACGCGCGGATCGTAGCAAAACCAACTGTCCAAGCCGGCCGGCAGATCGGCCACGCCTTCCAGCAGCAGCGTGCCTCGGTCGAAGCGAAGCTGGCGTTCGGCGTCATCGCGGCCGGTGCGGTAAAAACCGGCGGTGTCTTTGGTGCGGAAAGTCATCGCATTCTCAACGGTTAGCAAGCTCCTCCGCGTAGCCTAAAGCATTCTCCGTTCGGTTCAACCATCCGTTAACAATAAGGGCGTCCACCGGGGACGCCCTTATCATTCAATTCACTTCCTAGTTGTTGTCTAGCGGCGCAAACCTCCCAGCCGCACGGCTCGATCTCGGTAGCTCCAACCCAGCAGCAGCAACAAGCCTAGCAACACCGCCATCGCCGCTTGGGACAGCGTCGGTATCTCCGCAATATCCCAAGTGATGGACTTGCCGCTGTTAGTCTTGACTGGCTGTTGCCCGGCGGCGACATCGTTGTCCACATTGCCGTCGCCGTTGGCGTCCCAGTTGGCGGTTCCCGTGTTGCTAGCGTTGGTGGTCCCGGCTTGGAACCGGCTGCTGAAGACGATCACCACCTCGTTCTGGGCCGTGGCTTCGTCCGAGGCTCCTGGATCGGCGGCGATTTTGCCCTCGTAAACCACGCGGTTCTGAGCGGGGTCGTAGCCGCACAAGGTCACCGTCGAGCCGCCGCGCGGCTCGCAACGCAGGCTGTTGGGTTCGTAGACGGTCCCAGCCGGAATAACGTCCGTGATCCGAACCGCCAGCGCGGCCTGATTGCTGGGATTGATCCAAACCATCCGCCATTCGAGCACCGGAAAGCCTTGCGCGTTGACCGTCTTGCGGCCCGATGGCGGGTCAAACAAGCCAGGCGCGCTCTCGATGGGTGTCTGGGTAATGTCGGAGACCGGACTGGTGAGATTGCCCGCCGTCGCCGTCGCCTGATTGTTGGCGATCTGGCCCCCGGTTCCGGGGTTGACGGTGACGCGGAAGGCGATCAAGACGGTTTCTCCCGGATTGAGCGCGCCGACATCGACCGTGATCGGACTGGTTCCGGCCACGGCGCCCCGGCTGGCCGTCACGCTGTTGGCCACCAGCGTGACTTGCGCCGGCAACGGTCCGTCGACGATCCGCACACCGCTGGCGGCGGTGGAGCCGGTGTTGACCACCAGCACCTCGTACAGCACGGTATCGCCCGGATTCACCGAGCCGTCGCCCGCCGTATCCTGAAGCGTCCAACGTTTCCGAAGCTCCAACCTGGGCCGTCCGGTCGCGCCCGTAACCGCCGTGATGGTGGTCGGTTGCGCGCCGTCGCCGGGATCGAGATTGGCGTCGGTGGACACAGTGCCTACCGTCGCCGAGGAGACGGACCCCAGATTGTTGAAGGTCTGCTCGGAGCCGGTGAAGGCGTTGATCGAGGCGTCGAAACTCAAGCGCAGCTCGCCGTTGGCGGGCACGCTCACGTTGGTCCAGGTCAAGGTCGCGCCGGCCAGGGTCGCGGGTGGGTTGGTGCTGCCGCCGACGTAAGTCAAGCCGGCGGGAATCGGGTCGTTGACCGTCAAGCCGGTTAACGGCGCGGAACCGCCGTTGCGCAGCACCAGGGTGTAGCGCAAGGTATCGCCAGGACCGACCACGCCGACCGGCGCGTTGTCGGTTTGGACCGCGACGGTCTTGTAGGCCGCCAAGGACGGCGGGCGGCTGGCGACGACCGGGGTTTCGGTTTGATTGCTCGGCGTGGGCACGGTTTGATCGGAATCCACGATAGCTTGATTGCGGATCACCGTCCCGGCGGCTGTCCCGGCATTGACCCGGACCTGGAAGGTGACGACGGCGGCCGCGCCGGGGTTGAGCGTGCCGACGTTCACGGTCAAGGTATCGCCGCCGAACGTCCCCGGCGGGCTGCTGCTGCCGGCGACATATTCGGTATTGGCCGGAATCGGATCGCTGAGGGTCACGTTGTTGACCGGGCTCGCGCCGGTATTGGTCAGGACGATGGAATACTGCAAGGCGTCGCCCGGATCGGCCGCGCCGTTGCCGTTAGCGTCGCCGCCGGGCGCGAGCGCCGCCGTCTTGCTCGCGCCGATCACGGAATTCGCGGTCGGCGTGACGGTGGCGGAGCCGGTCGCGGCATAATCGTTGATGCCGCCCGCGCCGGTGCGTCCGCTGTCGGTCGCGCCGGTCGCGCCGGGGCTGGAGGCGTAGCGCAACGAAGCGGCGTTGGTCAGACCGACGCCGACTACCGCGCCCGCCGCAATCCGCGCCCGATAGCTGATCGCGAGGTGATCGGTCGCGCGGGTCAGGCTGGCGAGCGTCCAGGTCAGCGTCCGTCCGTCCGGAGAAACGCTGGCCGGCGCTGGAGCGGCCGATCCGACGATATAGCTCAAGCCCTCCGGCAAAACGTCGGTGACCACCAGATCAAACGCATCCGCCGTGCTGGCCGCCGTGTGATCGACATTCAATGTGAAGGTGATCGCATCGCCGAGGCTTTGCTCGGCGGGCGCGACGCTCTTGCCGAGCGCGAGGTTGGGCTCGACCACGGTGAAGTTGAGCGGCTGGACGCCCGGCGCGCTCGCGTCGGCATCGAAGTCCCGAGTCTGAGGCGCGCCCGCGCCGTCGGTGAAGCGCAATTGCGCGTTGTTGCCGAGCACGACGCCATCCTGGTGTTCGGGCAGATTGTCCAGCCGCGCGCGGAGGTCGAGGGTGATGAAGTCGTCCGCGGCGTTGCCGTTGGCCGGATTCAGCACATCGCCCAAGTTGAAGCTCAGCGTTTGGCCGGTCTGGACCGGCGCGCCGCCGCTGAAGGTGATGCCGGTGTTGCCCGCGCCGACGGTGGCGTCGAGGAAGGTCAGGCCCGCCGGCAGGGTATCGGTCACCGTGACCGCCCGAACCGTGCCTTCACTGACTGACAACCGCAGCCGATAGCCGACCGTTTCGCCGATGCCGTAGCTCGTCTTCGCCGGGTCTGGCTGGAACGCCTTGTTCAAGGACACCGGGTCGCCGGCGGTGAAGGTATCCGACAGCACGGCGACATGGTAGTTGTCGAGCGCGGCGTCGTCGTTTTGGTCGGGCCCCGTCGGCGTGCCGGTCCGCTGGTTCGGGTCGTCGCCGTCGCGGCTGCTGTAGGTCGCGTCCACGCTCGCTTGCAAGGTTTGGCCGGGTTGGACGGTGTTTTGCAAGGTGGCGGTGAATACGATCCTGACGCTATCGCCCGGCTGGAGATCGAAGGGGCTGCTTTGCCAGCCGTCGGGCAACACGGTGATGGTCGGGGTTTCGCTGCCGCCGCTGGTGTTGATCACCACCACGCTGACGCCTTGGACGTTGCCGAGCCCCGGTGGTAGCAGCTCGCGCAGCGAGGTTTCGAAGGCGGTCGTGTTGCCGGTGTTGGTGACGGTGACCTCGTAGCTAACCGTGTCGCCGGCCTCCAAATTGGCGGTGGGGCTAGTGATGGCGTGGGTGACCGCCAAGCGCGGCTCGCCGACGGTGACGTTCTCGGTGTCGCTGACGCTGGCCAGTTCGCCGGTCAGCGGTTTGGCGTAACCCAGCGTGGCCGTGTTCGGCAGCGTCTGCCCATCTTGATTGCTCAGCAGATTATCGACTCGCGCCCGATAGTTTAGGGTCACGACCCGCGTGTCGCCGCTGGTGTTGGTCAGCGTGCCGAAGGCGAGCGCCAGCGTTTCCTGGCCGGCCGCCGGCGCGTCGTCGGTGCGGGTGAAATCGGTGGGCGGAGTGGATGCGGTCAAGCCCGTGCCGTACTCCACGGTCAGGCTACCGGGCACGTAGCTCAAGCCCGCGCTCAACACATCCTGGAACGAGGCGCTGTTAAAGGTGCCGGGGAAGGACAGCACCACCCGATAGCTGACTTCATCGCCGATGGCGTAGCGGGTTTGCGGGTTGACGATGGTTTTATCCAGATTCGGCGTTCCGACCCGAATGAGAACGTTGCTGGCGGCGGTGTAATCGTTGACGCCGCCCGCGCCGCTGCGCTCGCCGGGATTCGCTTCCGGCAAGCTGGTCCATTGCGCGCTGCTGTTATTGGTCACGCTGGCGCCTTCCGCCAGTGTGGCAGTGGTGGTGGCGTCGTAAACGACGACCAACTGGCCGTCGGGCGGGAACAGCGTCGCGCCGCAATTGAGCGTCTTACCTGTAAAGGCGCAAGTCTCGACGGTTACGTCGCCGCTCGGCGTGGCGCTCACCAGCGTCGCGGAGCTAAATTCCGCCGGCAAGGTGTCGCTGATTCTGACGTCGTGCGCCGCGCTCACGTTCGCGCCGGCGGGGTTGGTCAGCGTCACGGTAAAGCGGATAGTGCTGGGGGTGCCGGGCAGCACGGCGTTGACCGAAGCGGTCTTGACAATCCGTACGTTCGGCTCCGCCACCGTGGCGGTTTGCGTCGCCGGAGTCAGGTTGCCCAGTTGGCCGGCGGCGTTCCGATAGCTCAGATCCGCCTGATCGGTGAGCGCCGTAGCCGCTTGATTGCCGGCGACGTTATCGACCCGCGCTTGCAGTTCGAGAACGTAACTTGAATTACCGCCGGAGTTGATGACGTTGCCGAGGAACACACTGACGGTCTGACCGGCCGCCACGGTTTCAGCAGCGGTCAGCGGGACGAACGCGCCGCTGGCGGCGGCGTTGACGCCGCCCGGATTTTGCGAGGCGGTCAGGCCGGTGCCAAACTGCCGAGCCAGCCGCGCCGAGCCGGCGACATAACTCATGCCCGCCGGCAAGGTATCGAGCATCGTCACCTCGCCGGTCGTGCCGGCCGGAACGTTGAACTGAATTTGATAAGTCAGAATTTCGCCGATTTGCACGGCGGCGCTCGCGTCGTTGCCGTTTGAGGTGGTGACCAGCGTTTTGCTCAAACCGGCGAAGCCGGCGACCGGTCCGATGGGGGTCAGGGTCGGATTGAGGCCGTCGCCGGGATTGCCGTTATCGTCGCTGGTGGTCGAAATGCCGCCAGCCGCCGTCGCGGTGGCCTGATTGCTGGCGATCTGGCCATTGGTCCCCAGGTTGACCGTCATCCGGAAGCTGATGGTGGCGGTCTGACCGGGGTTCAAAGTGCCAACGTTAACGTCGATGGGGACTTCGGTCACCACCGCGCCGATGCTGGTGGCGAGGCTGCCCGGCACGAAGGTGAATTGAGCCGGCAGCGGCGCGTCGGTCAGCCGCACGTTGGTGGCGGCTTGCGCGCCGGTGTTGGTGACGGTGAGGCTATATTGCACCGTATCGCCGGGATCGACCACGCCGATAGCGCTCCCATCCACCGCCAGCGACCAGCGCTTTTGCAGGTTCAAGGCCGGAGTGGCGGTTCCGGTGCCGACCGCCGTAATCGAGGTCGGTTGCGAACCGTCGCTGGGATCGCCGTTGCTGTCGGTCAGCACGGGACCGGTCTGAGTCGAAGTGGCGCTGCCTTGGTTGGTGAAGGTCTGACTCGCGTCGGCAACCGCGCCAATCGTCACATCGAAGCTCAAGCTCTGACTCGCGCCCGGCGCGAGATCGGCGATTCCGGTCCAACTGACGGCCTGTGCGGTCACCGCCGGCGTTCCGCTGGTGGCGTTGGCTGTGGCGGCAACGTAAGTCAAACCGGCTGGAATGGTGTCGCTGAAGCTCAAACCGGTCAGCGTGGCCGCGCCCCGGTTGCGCAGGACAATCGTGTAACGCAGGGTGTCGCCGGCGTTGACCGAACCCGAGTTGTTGGTGTCGGTCCAGGCGAGGGTCTTCTCGGCGTAGAGCGCGCCGGTTAGCGGGGGTTGCCCACCGACCGGAATGTCGGTCGGTTGGTCGCCGTTGTTGTCGTTGCCATCGCTGTCGGTCGGTTCGGGCACGGTCTGATCCGAATCCACCGAGCCTTGATTGCGGATCACCACGCCGTTAGCCACGCCCGCATTGATGCGGACCTGGAACTTGACGGTGGCGCTGGCTCCGGGTTGCAGGCTGCCGACGGCGAGCTGCAATTGCGTCGCCGTGCCGGTATTGGCGGCCGGAGCGGCGTTTAGCGATAACGAACCGTCGATGTAGGTGGTGTTAGCCGGAATCGGGTCGGTGTAGACGACGCCGGTCACCGCCGTGGCGCTGGTATTGGTCAAAACGATGCTGTATTCCAGCACATCGTCCGGTAGCGCCACGCCGCCGTTGAGATCGGCGACGGTCTTGGTGGCGTCGAGCAGCGTGCTGGCCCCCGGAGTGACCGGGGCGCTGGCGGTGGTGGCGTAATCGTTGAGCGCGCCGCCAGAACCGTCGGCTCCGGTGCGGCCGTCGTCCGGGGTTCCGGCCGCGTCGGGCTGGCTGGCCCAAGTCATGGCGACCGCGTTATTGAGCGGCGTGCCGACCGTGGCCGAAGTGTCGATGCGAGCCTGATAGCTGATGGCCCGGCTGCCCTCGGCCAGCGGCAGCGTGGCGTAACCCAGCCGCAGCACGCGGGTGCCGGGGTCGAACGAGACGAAGGCCGGCGGCGGATTCACCGAATCCGCGATGTAGCTCAAACCGGCGGGCAGCGTGTCGGTCAACACCACGTCATAGGCATCCGCCGTGCTGGTGGGTTGATGGCTGACGTTCAGGGTATAGGTCACCACATCTCCGAGCGCCTGAGTGGCCGGGCTGGCGGCCTTGGTCACGCCCAAAACCGGTTCGATCACCGTGAACGGGATGCCTTGGTTGCCCGGCGTGGCGTCGTCGTGGTCGAAATTGACCGTGCGAGGCGCGCCATCGTTGTAGCTGACCGACACCGGCGAGCCAGCGGCTTCGCCGTTGAGGATGGCGTCGCCGTTCTGATTGGCGACAATATTGCGCACGCGGGCGAAGATTTCGACCAGGACGAAATCATCTTGGGCGCTGCCGTTGGGTTCGTTGAGCACGCTGCCCAGATCGAAGCGGACGGTCTGGCCGGAGCCCACGTTGGTGTTATAGCTGGGGTTGCTCAAGGCCATGCCGATGTGGCCGACGCTGACCGCGTGGCCGACATAGGCGAGCCCGTCGGGCAGTTGGTCGGTCACCACCACGCTGTTGGTGGTGCCTTGAATGAAATCGACCCGCAGTTGATAGGTGATGATTTCACCGACCGCCGCCGTCACCGGCGTCACCTGTTTGTCGATGGTGACGGTCGAGGCGATTTGCAGGGCTTGGCTGGCTGATTCCTGATAGTTGTTCAGTGTGGCGTTGTTATCGTCATCGCCGCCGCCGCTGCCGTCGCGTCCGCCGCTGGCTCCAACCGGCAAGCTGTTGTAATTGGCCGTGACCACGTTGTTCAAGGTCTGACCCGCCGTGGCGCCGACGCCAATCACCGTATCATAAGCGATGGTCAGGGTCGCATCCGGTTCGAGAACGATGTCGGCGACCGAGACGGTGCCGCTGCCTGGAACCGCCGTGACATCACCGACCGCGATCGCGCTGCCACCTTCCTTCGTCACGCCACCGACGGCCTCGACCGTCACATTGGCCGGATTTCGAACCGTTATATTGGCCGGCAGCACGTCGTTGATCGCCCCGCGCCGGGCGGCGGTCGTGCCGATATTGCTGACCGTGAATTGCCAGCGGACCGTGGACCCGGCCTGCGCGTTGGCCGCGCCGGATAGAATGGTCTTGGTCATTTCCAGATTCGGCTCGCCGACGCGGATGGTCGGCGGGTTGGGCGCGGTGTAAATGATCGGCGTGGGTCCGCCCGGATTAGGGTTGTCGTAGCTGACGCGGGCGCTGTTGGTGAGCGAGGTTCCATTCTGATTGGCGATCAGGTTATCCACCCTCGCCCGATAAGCGATGACGACCTCGCCCGCCGGATTGGCGGTGGCGGTACCCAGATTGAAGGTCAGCGGCGCGGTGACGGTCGGCGTGATCGGACCGGCGGTCGGGGCGGTCACGCCGCCCACGATGCTGATAGCCGCGCTGCCAGTAACGTAACTCAAGCCCGCCGGCAGCGTGTCTTCCACCTTCATGCCGTTGGCCGAACCGACTGGCAGCGCCAGCCGCAATTCGTACTCGACTTCCTCGCCGATGGCGTAGAAGGGTTTGGCGTTCTTGATTGCCTTGGTCATGGTGACCGCGTTCGAGGTCACCGTGGCGCTGGTGCCGGCGAACAGGTTGTTCGGGCCGCTGCCGGAACCGGTGCGCTCGTTGGCGTCCGCGCCCGGCAAGGTGGTGGCGGCAGCGCTGGCGGAATTGATCAGCAGTTTTCCGAACGGGATCGAGGCGGGCAATTGCGCCCGATAAGTCACCGTGATCGCTTCGCCCGGATCGAGCTTGTCGATGGTGCCGGACAATTTCTGACCGCTGAATCCCAAGCCGCCGACCGCCGCGCCGGTCGATCCGGGATTGGCGCTCGCCGATCCGGCGACCGGCGTGATATCCGCTGGCAGAGTGTCGCTAAAGGTGTAGTCGTAAGCCGGGGCGGCGTTGCTGCCGGTGGCGCTGTTGCGCACCGTCAGGGTGTAGGTCACGGTGTCGCCGCCTGCCGCCGCGACCGGCGTGACCGTCTTGTTGACCGCCACTTGCGGGAGGACGACGCGCACGTTAGTGCCGGGGCCGGTGACGAGCTGAGGGTTGCCATTTTGATCGTTGTACCGGATCTGGGCGCGATTTTGTAGCAGGCTCCCGGCGGTGTTGCTGGTGACGTTGGCGACGCGGAATTGCAGGGTGAGTCTATAGGTTTCAGCGGTTCCCGAAGTCGCGTTGCCGTTGGTGACGTTGCCCAGATTGATCGAAAGGGCGTTGCCGCTGATGGTGGGATTCACCGGGATGGCGACGTTAGGGGCAGCGCCGTTGATGCCGTCGGGATTGTTGGCGGCGGTTAAATCGGTGCTGCTGCGCGATAGCGTCGCCGTCCCAGGCACGTACACCAAGCGCGCCGCCGTGGTGCTGTTGATCAGTTGATCGATTAGCTGGACGGCGTTGGTGATGCCTTCCGCCATCTGGAAATCGAGCTGATAGGTGACCAGTTCGCCGATGGCCACCGCTTGGCCTGCGGTGTCCGCCAAGGAGGTGGTCACCACTCTTTTCTGGTTGACGGCGGGCGCGCCGATAGGCACAGGCGCGGTGGCGGTATCGTTGACTTGCGCGCCGCCGCTGGTCGGCAGGGTAAAGGTCGCTATCGACGCATTGTTGGTGTAATTGCCCGTGACGACATTCGTTCTGATTCTGGCGCTGAACACCGCGCCGCCAGCCGCCACCGTGGGGCAAGCGGTGGCCAGATCGGTGGCGGTGTAAGTGACCGTTCCCGTCCCGCTGTCGTAATTGAAGGCATAACCGGACGGCGTGGTTACCGCCGCCACCGTGGTCAGATCGAAAACGTTGGGATCGAGAACATCGGTGACCACGCACCGGAACATCGGGTTGGTAAGGTCCGTATTCGGCCAGCCCAAGCGGATTTGCACTGTGTCCCCGGCGTTGACCGTGCCGCCGGGTGAAAGCGTCTTGGTGAGGTCCGGATCGGGATTATCGACCGTCCAGGTCGCGGTGGCCGGTGTCGGCGAAGTCATGTTGGTCGCGGACACCGTGGCGCTGTTAGTCCCGTTAGCGGTCTTGGCTTGAGTGTAGGTGTAGGTGATCGTTCCGGTCGTCGATCCGGTCGTGGCCGGAACCGTGACCTGGCTCCCGACAACTGTGGCAGTAGTGCAGGTAAAACCGTTGGAGCCGCAAGTGATCGCGGGGATCGTAGTCGTGCTATCGCCGAGCGTGAAATTTTCGTATATGCCTTCCGTCAGGGTGACGGTGATCAAGAAAGTCAGCGTCTCGCCGTTGTTGATGTTGTTGTCGGGTGTGGAACCGGGCAGGGATGAGCCGGTGATGGCTTTGGTGATGGTCGGCGTGCTTTGGGTGACGAGTTTAGCCTTGCGGGTCAACAGCGCGGTGTTGGTGGCGAAATTGACCGGCGTGAGCCCTTGTGGGTTTCCGACATCGACATTGCTGTAGTTTTGCAAAACGGCGGTGTTATCGATGGCCGTGGTGCGCGGTGTGGCGTTGGCGGCCAGCGTGCAGGTGTAGGTAATCCAAATTTCTTCGTTAGCCTGCACCGAGCCATCGCCGTTGCCCGTCAAGGGATCGGTGATTGTCAAGCCCGCTGTGGGTGTGGTGGTGAATAAACTCCCGGTGGTATTAACCGCCGCGCCGCCGCTCAAGGTTACAACTGGTGCCGCGCAGCTACTAAAAGCGCTCAGCGTGCCGGCATCATCGGTCAGACGGATGCCGTAAGCGGGTGCGCTGCCGGTGTTGGTCACTCGTACCCGATACGTAACGGTGTCGCCCGCGTCCAGGCCGGTGGCCTGAGCGTCGAAGCCCGCTGGAGGTGTCGCGCTGACCGAACCGTGCGAAACGGCGGTAATTTCCTTTTTGATTTCCAGTTGCGGCTGTTTGGTGATGACCTGAGTGGTGGTCGCCGCCGGTTGGTCGGTTCCGCTCACGCTGTCTCGATAGGACTGAATCACCAGATTGGCTAAGTTCAAACGATCCGCCATCGGCGCGGCGGTGACTTGCATCGTGTAGAGAATGTCGATTGTGCCGCCCTGCGCTGGAACTTCACGATTGCCGTAGTTCCAGATGATCTGGTTTAGGCCGGGATTGGTCGTGACGGTTGGCGGTGTAGAACTGACGGTATCGGTGCTGGTGTAGCACCACGAATTAGTCGCCGGAGGTGCTGTTCCGCACGCGCCCGCGCCCGTCATGCTTGAAACGCTGTACAAGGGGATCGGCAGATAGTCGGTCAGGCTAAAATTCTCGACTGAGGAGACCGGCAGGGTGGTAGTCAAGCGATAGGTCACGGTATCGCCGGCCGCCACCAGGAAGGGATTCGGTAGGCTAGTGCTGCCGTTGTGGGCATATTTAGCCTTGGCCAAGGTCGGCGTGGTGACCGTGAGATCCGATGAAGTATCTTCGGTAACCGGCGTGCGGCCTGGAACGTTAAAGGTGACTTGGCTGCGGTTGGTGACGATGTCGCCGGCACTTAAAGTTTGAGTGCTGCCTGTCGCGACAGGTCCGGTATAGGCATTGTCAATGGTCGAGCGCAGCTTGATGACAAAAGAGGTGTCGTTGCCGATGGCTCCCACCAGTTGCCCGTTGCTGCTGGCGATCAAGCGGATGATGGCTGCGGACAGATCGAAGGTGACCGTAGTCTCCCCCGCAACTTTGGCGCCCACTGTAAATTCGGTCGGGTCAAAAGCAGCGGCTGCCACCGTCGTTCCATTGGAGCGCAACTCGACGGTTGGCGTGAAATCGCAGGTTGGATTGCTTGTGGGCGGATCGTTTTCACAGAAGGTCTGCCCGTCGCCCAAGGTATCTGTGACAGTTAACCCCTCCACCGTAAAGTAATCCGATACCTGTCCGTTCAGGGTATATTCCACGGTGTCGTCGGGCGACAAGCCGGCTGGTCCCGTAGGCGTCACGATGACGCCGTTCTTTTGCAGCGCCACGGCCTTGGCCGTGATGGTGTCGGAATCGATGACTGGCGTGAGCGAAGCGCTCTGATAAGTTCCACCCGCCGAGGAGGTATTGGTGATCGGCTGGGGATTAGGCGTTAAGGGGTCTAATATCTGCGCCCCAACTGCATCCACTTGCGGAATATAGAAGGTGAACGTGATGGTTTTATCGACGCCTGCCGCACCGGTGATCGAACCGCAATCCAAGGTCAAGGTACCGCCGGGCGCGGTGGTGAGAGGGGTAGACGTTGCCGTGCATCCCGCTGGATTGGTAACCGCGAGGAACTGGAATTGAGCCGGCAGGACATCGGTGATGGTGACGGGGTTGACCGTTTCCCCGGCGGCTACGTCAACGGTCAATTCCACCGTGCGGGGATAATCGGGTCCGGTGGCGGTTTCATCCTCGGGGGCAATGATGTTTTTGGTGTGCTTGATGACGGTGGGGTTAACGGTGATCGTCCGCGCCGCTCCGAAAATAGGAGGGTCGGTTGACGGGTTATCCAGCGCGTCTCCACCCAAATCAAAGAACGGGGTGACTTTCAGTGTTTGAGCGACATTTAATTGCACGGTGGGCGAGTTGCCGAGCGCGAAACTCAAATTCAGGCACTGCGCGGGCTGCGCGGCGGTGAACGAGCCGAGAGGAAAACGCAAAACACGCAAGGTTTCCCCGTTGGCGAGCGTGACGTCGGTATTGGTGTCGGGGTTTTTAAAGGTACAGCCGCTGGCGTTCGAACAGCTTTGCGCGGCGGATACGCTGATGGCGCTGCCTAGATAGGTTGCGGAGTTGAAAGTAACTCCGGCGGGCGTGATCAATTCGAAAGCGGGCTGGAAACCAGTCGTATCGCCGGTGTTATCAAAGCACACCGAGTCGGTCGCGGGAGGGTTGGCCGATGGGTTGGGCAGCGTAAAATTTTCGCCGATAAATTCGTTGTGGGCGCCAGGTACATTCGCCGCCGGAGTTGCGGCCGCCTGCGCTACTCGTTCCCCCAATAACCCCACAGCTAGCACGATGAAGAACAAAGCTGCTAAACGAATGGCCCTGCCTTCAAATATCATGAGGCTATCTCTCTGATTTTTTATTTATCTAATGATCAGCCGCTGAGCCGCGAGCGGCATGACAGTGTCAGTATTCGGTTAACTATCCTAGGGTCGGCCAGATCGATCTCTGATGTGTTCTAGAGGGTCTCGGCGCATTAATATCTTTAAAAAATAGCTGCTCAGTAGAATAACAGCAAACGAAATGAACATGATGATTCCATATTTTGAATCATTATGCTTAAAATTTGCATAATGTGTTAGATGCACTACTTATTTTAAGTCTGGTTTAAGTATAGTTTAAGTTAACTACGTCAAATTCATCATCCACTATTGGCAAGCCTCGTGCGAGTTGGGTTCGGTTCGATGCAAGGCTGGCCAACAAATGAGCGGATTCGGGGTCAGCCGTTGATAGAGGCTGTTGTTCCAAAGCCGCATCCACGCGGTCCCAACAGCCCGCCAGCGCAAGCGCCCGCAATGCCTCTGTTCGTGCCCCGTTATCCCGGTGCGGTTTTAAAGCGGATTGTTGCAGCAGCGCCAGCGCGGTTTCGACGGGCGCGGTGTTGGGGGAAACCCATGCGGCGTTCCGTTGCGCGCGCCAGCACAGCAACGCCGCGCGTTGCGCCAGTTGCCGCTCCAGCGGCTGAGTCAATTCCAGCGCGCTCAATCGCTGGGTCCAGCTTATCAGCGCCTTGACATCCCGGCGGCGAAAGGCGACCCGGCATAGCGCCCAAAGATGCGTGGCCGCTGTCAAGCGGGGATGTTGGTCGCGCCACGCGGCCCACGCGCGAGAATGCCAATCTTCGGCGGTCGCGAAATCACCCTGTCGGTAAGCCCATTCGCCTTCCAGGTAATCCAGCGGCGCGGTCCAAGATGGATTGAGATCGGCGAGATAGCGCCGCCCCTGATCGAGTAAGGCGCGGCTGAAAGCGGTGGGTTTATGATCGAGGCTGATGTGGATCACGGCGATCAGCGCGCCGAAGACATCGGCGGGATCGGCGGTCGCGGCGCGCTCGTTGGCTGCCCGCAATAAGGCGGCCAAAGCCAGATCGTCCTCGCCGGCGTGATGCAGGCTGTAGCCTTGCCACAACAGCGCGCGGGTGCGCTCGCCGATCAAACCCAGCGCGCCGGCGATCTCGACGGCTTGTTGTTCCAACCGCGCGGCGTGTGGGAAATGACCTTCGGCGCGCGCTTGACGGGCTTGCGTTCTGAGTTGGAGGAGCGCTTGCCGGTCAAAACGCATCCGCAGCGCTCCACTAACGCGAATGCCGGCTCAAATCAATGCAACAGCGAAAACATCCGCCGCCGGTAGGTGATCACTAAGGGATCTTCGTTGCCCAGCATCTCGAAAATAGCGATCAAGCCCTTGCGGCCAGCCCCATCTTCGAACTGAGGGTTGCGGCGCAGCAGGGGGTTAGCGCGTGCCAGAGCCGCTGTAGAACGACACATG
>DJIW01000119.1 GCA_002433805.1 Competibacteraceae bacterium UBA6584
ATACCGTAGCCGGCCCAGAGGATGCCGCTTCGAGCGGTGGTCGGGTGCGACATCCGCTTGAGGCCGATGATGAACAGCACCGTCGCCACGAAATAAATGGATTCAATCAAGTAACCCATGACTTACTTCTCCTGGCCCTTGCTGCTCTTGAACATTTCCAGCATCCGCTCGGTGACGAAGAACCCACCGACCGCATTACCAGCGCCCATCAGCACAGCAATGAATCCCCAGAATTGCTCCATAGGCGTCTGCGCCTGACCCAGCGCCACCATCGCGCCAACGACCACGATGCCGTGGACGAAGTTGGTGCCGGACATCAGGGGGGTGTGCAAAATGACCGGCACCCGGCCGATGATTTCGTAGCCGAGAAAACCGGCCAGCATCAGGATATAGAAAGGGGAGAAGAACTCGACGACTTGCTTCATGATTTCCATAACGCTTCTCCGATTTTATGGTTATACCAGCTTGCTGGTGGGTTCGTGGACAATCTTACCATCGCGGGTCAGCGCGCTCTTGGCGATCACCTCGTCATCCCAGTCCAGATTCATGTTGCCGTCTTTAATCATCGGCGACAGGAAATTGAACAGGTTCTTGGCGTACATTTCACTGGCGGGAACCGGGAAGCTGCTGGGAATGTTGACCGGCCCGGCGATGATGACGCCATTGTGCTCGATGGTTTCGCCCGGCTTGGTCAGTTCGCAGTTGCCGCCGGATTCGGCTGCCAGATCGACGATGACCGCGCCTTTCTTCATGCCTTCGACCATCGCGGCAGTGATGATCTTGGGGGCTTCGCGGCCGGGGACAGCGGCGGTGGAAATCACGGCATTGGCGGCGGCAATGTGCTTGGCCAGCACGTCGGCCTGCTTCTGCTTTTCTTCCGCAGTCAGCTCGCGGGCGTACCCGCCTTCGCTGGCGGCGTTGACCCCGGTGTCGATCATTTTGCCGCCGAGGGATTCAATTTCCTGGCGGGCGGCGGGGCGCACGTCATAGGCTTCGACCATCGCGCCCAAACGGCGACAGGTGGCGATGGCCTGCAACCCGGCCACGCCCGCGCCGATGATGACGGCCTTGGATGGGCGGATAGTGCCGGCGGCGGTGGTCAACATCGGGAAGAAACCGCTGGCTAAATTAGCCGCCAGCAAGGCCACCTTATAGCCGGATACCGCCGCCTGCGAGGACAACACGTCCATTGACTGGGCGCGGGAGATGCGCGGGATCAGCTCCATCGCGAAGCTGGTGATTTTCTTGTCGCGCAACCGCTTCACCAGCTCCAGATTGCGATGTGGCAACAGCACCGCCAGCAAGATCGCGCCCTCCTTCATCAGATCCACTTCTTCCAGGGTAGGCGCTTGCACCTTGAAGACCACATCGGCCTCAGCATACAACGCTTTGGCATCGTCCATCAGCCGACAATTTTTATAAGCTTCATCAGCGAAAAAAGCGCTACCGCCTGCGCCTTTTTCCACTAACAGCTCTGCGCCGAGCTTGGCGAAACGCTCGGCCATGGTCGGGTCGAGAGCGACCCGGCGTTCCCCCGAAATAATTTCTTTCGGGACGGCCATACGAACAGGCATGAGGTTGTCCTCCTGATTTTGTTATATCTGCCGGACTCCCGCCTAGCCCGGATGCAGGAACGAAAAAAGGCTTGTGTTAAGCCTCGTGGAGACGCTAGGTTTGTGTGGTCGGACACGCGCGTCGTCGGCGGATAACGCACGATACTGTTAGAATAGTAGCTTAGACTTCGGCCCGCTTAAAGATAACGGCGAAATAAGCCAGCCCCCGTTCGGGTTTCCGCGCCCTCGCCGGCGGCGATGCAGGGACGCGCCGTTGACAAAGCCTCACGGTTTCTGAAGAAAATAGCTCAAGAATTAATTTAATAAGGAATCAGGCTTAGGTGAATTATGAACGGCTTGGAGCAGCAAGTTTTACACACGGACGTAACCGGAATGCCACTGGAGTGGGTTGACTACCAGCAGGCGGTGCGTTTGTACCATGCCGAGCAGGTGGCCTACACCTGCGGGACGGAATTGTACACGGTGCGCGGCGGGATCAACGCCCGCAGCGGCCTGCGCAGCGTGATCGTGGTCAATTCGATCATCGCCACGCAAGGTGGCGCTTACGCCCGGCTGCGCGCGCGCGACGACTACGTGCCGCCGCTGTCGAACGCCTCGCTGTTCCGGCGCGACTGCAACACCTGCTTGTATTGCGGGGAGGCGTTCCACGTCCGCGATCTGTCGCGCGACCACGTCCGGCCGATCGTCCAGGGCGGCGTGGACCATTGGAACAACGTCGTCACCGCCTGCAAGCCGTGCAACCACCGCAAGGGCGGCAAGACGCCCGAGCAGTCCGGAATGCAGTTGCTGGCGATCCCGTTCACGCCCAATCACGCCGAGTATGTTTACCTGCAAGGCAAGCGGGTGCTGGCCGATCAGATGGATTTTCTGCGCGCGCATTTCCCCCGGTCGAGCCCGCTGCACCAGCGGCTGGCGCGGCTGTCTTGAGCCCATGACCGACGGTGGTTTGCGCTTCGTTCCGCTCGCAATCCGTCCGGGGTTATTGCTGGACTTGGATCCGATCCAAATTTGGGGCTGGACTGGCACGCCGTTAAATTTGCCTGCTGAGACGACGGCTTACGGCATGGTCACGGTCGGCCAAACCCAATTGGCCGACGCGGAAACCGGCCCGTTCACCTTGCGCGCCGGCATGTTTTTCGTGCTGCCCGACGGCGGCGAAGTGCGCGGCGGCGGCGGTTTGGCGATCACCTTGACCGGTTATCGCGGCTTGCGCCACATCGGCGGCCCGCTGGAAACGGCGGGCCGCTTGCGTTATATCGACGGTTGTAGCGACACGCTGCTGATCTGTCCGCCGCGCGTGGGCGATCCTTGCTTGAACCATCTCCATATCCCGCCGCGCACCGATCAAACGCCGCACACCCATCCCTCGATCCGCATCGGGGTCATCCTGCGCGGAACCGGTGAATGCCGCACGCCCGACGGTATTTATCCACTCTCGCCGGGCATGGGCTGGTATATTCCGACCGGCTGCCTGCATTCCTTTTTCACCGAAGCGGACTCCTTGGACGTGATCGCCTGGCACCCCGACAGCGATTTCGGACCCCGCGACGACGATCATCCGATGATCAACCGCACCGTGATTCCCGCCTCCTGATCCCTCAGTCCCTGGAGCGCACCGGCGGCGCGGGTTGGATCGGCAGCGGCGCATCGACCATCTGCTCGTACCATAATAGAAAGGTGACGAGCATCCACAGCTTCAAGCCATGCCGCAAGCCGGGCACGCCCTCCATCTCGTACTTCAGCAACCGCTGGACGTAATCAGGATCGAAAAAGCCGCAGCGTCGAAGGTTTTTTCGAGACAGCAAGCGCTCGCCGTAGCGGCGCAAATCGCCCTGAAACCAAAAGCGCACCGGCACCATCATGCCCACCTTGGGCCGGGCGACGATGGGTTCCGGCACGATGTCGCGCACCGCCTTCTTGAGCACGCTTTTTTCGACCGCGCCTTCCAATTTGGTCCCCGGCGGACACATCAGGCTGGTTTCGATGATCCGGCGGGAGAACAGCGGCGGCAGCGCCAGCACCCCGTTCGCCGCCGTCATCTTTTCCACCTTGACCAAAATCAGATTCGCGCCCTTGAGCCGGATGTTCATGGCCATCAGTTTGTTGAGAAAATCGCGGGGCCGCGCGCTGTGGAAAAACGGCTCCAGCACGCTCACCAGCGCCTCGTCGCCGCCCGCCTCGCGCCGCAAGGCGGGGTCTAGCAGCACGTCGAGATCTTGATAGCAGCGCTGGAAGGCTTTCAGATAATTGCGCTCCAGCCAGCCCTCGGCGGGTTCGCCAGGCAAGGGCCCGTACAATCGGGCGAGCAACATCGGCAGATTCTTCGGACCACCGAAACAGGGATCGCCGCCCTCCCCGTTCAATACGATCTCAGCGACTTGGGCCGCCGCTTGCGCCAGCAGGTAGTTGGGAACCGTCACCGGATCGCCGATGGGGTCATCCAGCCGCCAAATGATGTCTCGCAACCGTTCGACGAAATGGGCGGGACGAATTTCCAACCAGCGGTGATCGGTCCGATAGCGATCCACCATCAATTGCACGAAATCGTTTTCCCGCTGGTATTCCTCGCCGAAATGCACCGAGAAAGTCGGGAATCGGGCTTCGGGCCGCTGTCTGGCGGCGACGGCCAGCACCGCGCTGGAATCGATGCCGCCCGACAGAAACATCGCGGGAAGCCGGTTTGGATTGACCGCCAAACAGTCCGCCACCGACTGTTCCAACGCCTCGCGCACCAGGGCCGGATAATCGTCAACCGCGCCTGATGCTTCCGCTTCCAACGCCTCGAAGCGGAAATGCCGGCGCACGCTGGCCTGTCCGCGATGGAAGCGCAGGACGGAGCCGGGCTGCAATTCCTCGATGCCTTCGAACATGGTGCCGATGCCCGGCACGAAGCTGAACGTTAAATATTCCGGCAGCGCGCCGGCCCGCAACCGGCGCGGCAACGCGGGATCGGCGAACAGCGCTTTGATTTCACTGGCGAACAATAACCGACCTTGCCGCACGGTCCAGTACAGCACTTTGACGCCGGCGGAATCGCGCGCCAAAAAAACCGCATCCGCTTGACTCAAGGCGAGGACGAACGCGCCGGTCAAGCGTTCGAGCGCGGGCTCAATGGCGGGCGTTGGCACCAGCGCGGCCAGCAAGCGATCCGCGGGATTCTCGAGTTCGCGCTGGATTGCCGGGTGATCGGCACCGAACAGCACGCCCGCATAACCCAACAGATGACCGTTTTGGCGGGCGAGCTGGCGTTGCTGATTCCAGCCCGTCAGACCGTGTCCGATCTCCACCGTTTCACCGGTTGCAAGCAGGCTTCCCGCGCGCTCCCAACCCAAGGGGCAACGGTGCGCCAGCAACGCCGCCATCCGCTCCAGCAACCCGTCCGCCGGCGGCCCACAATAACCAAACAAACATGACATAGCGGCACTTGCGCCGTGGCGTTCGCTCAGCCGAAATCGTCGACTTCGACGCCGACTTCGAGGCCGACGGCATCCGGAGCGGGCAGCAGCAGAAGGCCGCCGATCACCGCCGCGCCCAACAGATTCAAGAACGCTTTAGGGGCTAGAAAATCGACCGGAACCCGATAACCGGCATTCAGCATTTGTTGGTGGCGGGCGCTCAGCGAGCCCTTGCTTTGCCGGCCGCGCTGAGGCAGCCACGGCAAGCGCGCGCCATTTTTCACCACTTCCGGAGAAACCCCGATATCGACCAATCGTTGGCCCGCCAGCGGCCACTGTGGGTCCGATTCGAGTTGCGCCTTGAGGTTGAAACCGGTCAACGAGGCATCATGAAGCAGTTGAACGGGGATGTTGGGATGTTGGCGCAGGAAATTCCGGCACGCCTCCGCTACGTGCCTCGGATAGCCCGAACGGCTGATGATGGCGGTTTTATGGTGGGCGTGAAAGCGGTTGCGGACCAGCATATCCACCAAATCATCGCGCTCCACCACCAAAATTCGTTCGGGCGCGTAGCGCGCATCTTCGGGATTTTCCGTTGGCGTCTGTTGCAAAAATGCCTGTCCGTCGGCCAATTCGGCGATGGGATGCGTCTGTCGGTAGCGTTTCAGCAGTTTGCGGGCCTTGGCCAGCGGCAACACTATTTTCTTGCGTTGGGTCCGCCAAACCGCCAACAGCACTAACAGAATGAACACGACGCTGGCGATACCCCAGCCGTGCGCCAAAAAAATCACGACCGCCGCGACCAAACTGGCGAATGCTATGCCGCCGATCAGCGCTTGGGTAATCTTGCGCCGCCAGTAACGACAAAGCTCCAACTCCAGTTGGGTGGCGGTGAAACTGTACTGCCCCTGATCCGACAGCCGTTTGATGATCTGGCGCAGCGTGTAATCGCTGATCGTGTCGGTTCTTTTGCGCAGGACGAACTGATAGCCGCATTTGCCGCAGCGGGTGCCGTCGCGGTAACGTTGGTTGTGCTTGCAGTCGGGACAGCGCATGGTTGTTCTCCGTTGGTGCCACGCTCGGACGCCGAAGCCAGATGGACTCGCGCCGCTTTACCGACCTCAGTTTAGGCGCTGAAGGTTTCACGTGAAACCTTCAGCGTCGGTTTAGGGTGAGGACGGTTTACTTGATCCAGCAACGCTGCATCCTAGGGTGATCGCAGCGGGTCGCCAAGCTATACTTGACCGCCATTGCTTCAAGAACACACTCTGGGGGCGGCCTTGCCGTCCCCTTCGGATTTCGGAGGCGCTCGTGCGCGATGTTTCAACGTTCCAAGGGCTGATTTTGGGCCTGCAAGAGTATTGGGCCCGTCAGGGCTGCGTGCTGCTGCAACCTTACGATATGGAAGTAGGCGCGGGGACCTTTCATCCCGCCACGTTTTTACGGGCGATCGGGCCAGAACCGTGGAGCGCCGCCTACGTTCAACCCTCGCGCCGTCCCACCGACGGCCGCTACGGCGAAAATCCCAACCGTCTCCAGCACTATTATCAATATCAGGTGGTCATCAAACCCTCGCCGCTGGAACTCCAGGAACTGTATCTCGGTTCCTTGCGGGAATTGGGCCTCGATCCGCTGATCCACGATATCCGCTTTGTCGAGGACAACTGGGAATCGCCCACTCTCGGCGCGTGGGGGCTGGGTTGGGAGGTGTGGCTCAACGGTATGGAAATCACCCAATTCACCTATTTTCAGCAAGTCGGCGGCCTGGATTGCAGACCGGTCACCGGCGAGATCACCTACGGCCTGGAACGGATCGCCATGTATTTGCAAGGCGCGGAAAGCGTGTTCGACCTGCTGTGGACCGATGGCCCGCTCGGTCGGGTGACGTACGGCGATGTGTTCCACCAGAACGAAGTGGAAATGTCCACCTACAACTTCGAACACGCCGACACCGCTGCCCTGTTCGGTTGGTTCGACACCTGCGAAGCGGAAAGCAAGCGGCTGATCGAACTCGGCTTGCCGCTTCCGGCGTACGAAATGACCTTGAAAGCCTCGCACACCTTCAATTTGCTGGATGCGCGCAAGGCGATTTCGGTGACCGAGCGCCAGCGTTATATCCTGCGGGTGCGCACGCTGGCGCGGGCGGTGGCCCAAGCCTATTACGACGCCCGCGCCGCGCTCGGCTTCCCGATGCGCGCCCGCGCCGCCGCGAGCCAGGAGGCCGCTCATGCCTGAGACCCGCGATCTTTTGATCGAAATCGGCACCGAGGAACTGCCGCCCAAAGCCTTGTTCGATTTGGCTGCGGCCTTTGAGCAAGGCATCCGTCAAGGCTTGGAAAAAGCGGGATTCCCCGATCCGGCGATCCGGCGGTTCGCCACCCCGCGCCGTCTGGCGGCGCTGATCGCTCAACTGCCCGCGCAACAGCCGGACCGTCAGTCGGAGCGGCGGGGCCCGGCGCTCGGCGCTGCTTTCGGTTCCGATGGCCGACCGACCAAGGCCGCTGAAGGTTTCGCCCGTTCTTGCGGTGTGAGCGTCGATGCGCTGCAGCGGTTGGAAACCGACAAAGGCGCTTGGCTGATTCATGTCAGCACCGAACCGGGCGCGCCCACCGCCCAGCTGATTCCCGGCATCGTCGAGGCCGCGCTCGCCGGCTTGCCGATTCCCAAGCGGATGCGCTGGGGCGACCGCGACGATGAATTCGTGCGGCCGGTGCATTGGGCGGTGTTGCTGTTTGGCGACGAGTTAATCCCGGCGACCATCATGGGCATTCAAACCGGTCGGGAAACGCGCGGCCACCGCTTTCATCATCCGGACCCGATCCGGCTTCACGCGCCGGCTGACTATGCGCGGCAACTGGCCGAGGCCAAGGTAATCGCCGATTTCGACGAGCGACGCGACGCCATTCGAACCCAGGCCGAGCGCGTGGCGGCCGGGCTGAACGGAACGTCGGTCATCAAGCCGGAACTACTCGATGAGGTAGCGGCCTTGGTGGAATGGCCGGTCGCCTTGGCCGGCAATTTCGAGCAGCGTTTCCTGGAAGTCCCCTCCGAGGCGCTGATCAGCACCATGCAGGACAACCAGCGCTATTTTCCAGTGGTGGACGCCCACGGCAAGCTGTTGCCGCACTTTATCACCATGACCAATCTGGAAAGTCGCGATCCCGCTCAAGTCCGCGCCGGCAATGAACGGGTGATCCGGCCGCGCTTCAGCGACGCCGAATTTTTCTGGAAACAGGATCGCAAGCAGCCGCTGGCGGCCCGGCAAGCCGCGCTCGAACAGGTCGTGTTCCAGCAAAAGCTGGGCACCTTGGCCGACAAGAGCGACCGGGCAGCGGCGCTGGCGCGGTTGATCGCCGAGCGCGCGCGCGGCAATCCGGAATGGGCCGAACGGGCGGCGCGCTTGGCCAAATGCGATCTGCTGACGCAAATGGTGCAGGAGTTTCCGGAACTACAAGGCATCATGGGCCGGTATTACGCGCTATACGACGGCGAGCCGCCCGAAGTCGCTCAAGCTCAGGAAGAACAATACTTACCCCGCTTCGCCGGCGATAGACTGCCCGCCACCGCCACCGGCCGCGCCTTGGCCTTGGCCGACCGACTGGACACCCTCATCGGTATTTTCGCCATCGGCCAACCGCCTTCCGGGGCCAAGGACCCGTTCGCCTTGCGCCGGGCCGCCCTGGGCGTGCTGCGCATTCTGATCGAAGGCGAGTTGGACTTAGATTTGTGGGCCGCGCTGGAACGCGCCGCCGCCGGCTTCGAGCCGGTGGTTCGGGCCGATCAAGTGGTTCAACCCGTTTTTGAATTCATGATGGAGCGCTTGCGCGGTTATTATCTGGAGCGCGACGCGCGACCCGACACCGTCGAAGCGGTGCTGGAATGCCAACCGGTCCGGCCCTTGGATTTCGACCGTCGGGTTCGCGCCGTTGACGCCTTTCGGACGTTGCCGGAAGCGGCGAGCTTGACCGCCGCCAACAAACGCATCCGCAATATCCTCAAGAAAGTCCAAACGGTGGTGCCCTTCCAGATCCAACCCGCGCTGCTGGCCGAAGAACCGGAACAGGCCCTGGCCGGCCGCTTGGCGGAATTGGCCTCCGAGGTCGCGCCGCTCATGGAAACCGGTCTTTATGGCGAGGCGCTCAACCGGTTGGCCGGGCTGCGCGAACCGGTGGACGCTTTTTTCGATGGCGTCATGGTCATGGTCGACGATCCCGCCTTGCGCGACAACCGCCTTGCCTTGTTGAACGAACTGAGCAGTTTATTTCTGCGCGTGGCGGACTTCTCGCGCCTGCAAGAGTGAAGGTCCAACCGACATGTTCCACGTGAAACATCCATTGCAACGGCCGAATCAAAGCGGCGCTTTGTTGGAACAGGTTTCACGTGGAACATCGCCTTGAAGGCGCGGCGTGAGTTCTTCAGCAGTTGGCTTTGACCTGGAACCGATCTCGTGTCGCCCTCGCCCGGATCGTGACTGTCGGCCCTTTCAATAAGCTTGACCCATGAAATTGATTATTCTGGACCGCGACGGCGTCATCAACGAAGACTCCGCAAACTTTATCAAATCGCCGGATGAATGGGTGCCGATTCCAGGCAGTCTCGAAGCGATTGCCCGCCTCAATCATGCCGGTTATCGGGTCGTGATCGCCACCAATCAATCCGGCGTTGGTCGAGGATTGTTCGATTTGCATACCCTCAACTTAATCCACCGCAAGATGTATCGGATGGCGCAGGAAATCGGCGGCTCGATTGACGCGGTGTTTTTTTGCCCGGATGTCGACGAGGCCAACCCGTACCGCAAACCGAATCCCGGCATGTTGATGGAAATTGGCAAGCGCTTGAAATGCGGTCTGACGGGAGTACCGGTGGTCGGCGACAGCGCCCGCGACATTCGAGCGGCGCGGGCCGCCAACGCCCGGCCGTTACTGGTTCGGACCGGCAAAGGCGTCGAAACGTTGCGGCGGGAATCGGCGATTTGCGCCAATGTCGAGGTCTTCGACGATTTAGCCACGGCGGCCGATTTCGTGATCGCCCGGAGCGGCTGACGATGGTCGCGATGGCCCCCTCCTATTATTTCAAGCCAGCCCGCCATTTTCAGCCGTCATGAACTTATTTCTGCGTTCTCTATTGTTTTCGACCGGCATGATTGTCTCCGTCGCGATCATTGGCCTCGCCGTCGTATTGTGCTTTCCACTTCCGTTTATCTATCGCTATCGGATCTCCCAACTCTGGACCAAATTTAACATCTGGTGGTTGAAAGTGACCTGCGGGATCGGCTATCGCTTGAGCGGCGTCGAACACATTCCCGAACAGCCGGCCATCGTGATGGCCAAACATCAGTCGACTTGGGAGACGCTGTTTCTGCATCAATATTTGCCGCCGCTGGCCTGGGTGGTGAAACGGGAGCTGCTGTGGTTGCCGCTGTTTGGGTGGGCGCTGGCCTTGCTGCAACCCATCGCGATCAACCGTCGGACCGGCGCCTCGGCCGCCAAGCAAGTCATCCGCAAGGGCGTGGAACATTTACGCCAAGGTCAGTGGGTGTTGATTTTTCCCGAAGGGACCCGAACCGCGCCCGGCGCGCGCAACCGCTACGGCATGGGCGGGGCGGTGCTGGCGGCTCACAGCGGCTATCCGGTGTTGCCGGTGGCGCTCAACGCTGGAGAATTTTGGCCCCGACGCGGCTTTCTCAAGCGCCCCGGAACCGTCGATGTGGTGTTTGGTCCCTTGATTGATAGCGTCGGCCCTTCACCGCAGGAGTTGAACCGGCAGGTGGAAGACTGGATTGAAAGCACCATGACGCAAATCAGCACCATACCGGCCGTCTCATCGGAAACCGGCGGCTAAATCTCAACCGGAGGAGCGCGACCCATGGCTTTCGCCAGCAGCCAACATACCGTCAAACGTTTCGATGTGGAAATCCAGCAATTGGTCAATTTGGTGCTGGAGATGGGCCAGGCGGTGGAACGGCAGGTCAGCCGCGCGGTCGCGGTTTTTCAGGCGGGCGACGCCGAGGCGGCTTTGGAGGTGATCATCGGAGATCGGGAGGTCAACCGTTGGGATATGGAAATCGACCGAAGCTGCGTGCGTTTTCTCAGCCGCCGACAGCCGATGAGCACCGATTTGCGGTTGGTGATGTCGCTGAATAAAGCGGTTAATGATTTGGAACGGATCGGCGACGAGGCGAAGACCATCGCCGAGAAAACCCAGGCGATTCACCAGCGAGGCGTCGGTTTGCCAGGCGGCGTTCCAGACGGAGTGGACCGATTGGCCGCCATCGCCAGCCAGCGGATCCACAGCGCGCTCGACAGCTTGAGCCGCTTGGATGTGGAGCAGGCCTGGACGCTGGTGAGCGCCGAAGATGAAACCGATCCGCTGTTCCAAGCGATTCTACAATCGCTGAGCGCCAGCGCGCTGGATGGCGCACTCGCGGCCGCGACCGTGATCGATGCGGCGATCGCCCTCAAAGCGCTGAAGCGGGTGGCCGAACGCGCTCGCAACCTCGCCGAGTATGTGATCTACATCATCGAAGGCCAGGATATCCGTCACAAGATGTAAGGCGCGCGGGCGCGGACGGCGCGGTTTGATTCCTCTGAATCCGCGCCGCCGCGCGCGCCGTTACAGCGTGAGCGCCTGGACTTTTTGTTCGAACTGCTGCCGCAGCTTCTCCAGTTCGGCGGTTTTCTGTTGCAAGCTCGCGTGCGAGGCTTCGAGAGTATTTTCCTGGGTGTCGAGCGTTTTTAGGTAACGCTTGGCGAGATCGCTGTTGGCGGGCACGCGGCCGAGATTCTCGCGCAACCGTTCTTGATCCTTGAACAGGGCTTGGCGCTGCTGCTCCAATTGCTCGATTTCCTTCTTTAAGCGATCCATTTGGCCACGCGCTTCACCGAGCTTGGCGAAGGCCTGTTTCAAGGGTTCGTCCAACTGGCTGGAGCCGGCATAGACCATGATCTGATCGGCGCTGAGGTCGGTCAGGGCCAGCACTTCCTCCTGAGCGTATTGGAATACCACAGGTAATTCAGTCTCGGCGTTTTTCTTCAACACCTGTGGGATGCGATAGGCTTCTGGCGTCATTTCCACCGCCGTCGCGTCCGGCGAAACCAGCTTCCAATCGCCTTGGTGGGGATGCTCGATCCACAGCAGCCGATCATCCGGATGCAGGCTCTTGATCCGGTATGTCGTCGTCGTCGTATCCATCCGGGTCGAGTAAAACATGCCGCCGCTGATCTTGCCTTTGCTCACCGCGCTGGTTTGTTGGTCATTGCGGTTGACGTTGATCTTGGTGTCGACCGCGAAGCTGACCAGCCGCTTGTCGCCGACCGGCAATGCGGACAGGCGGCCGTCGCCTAGATAGCTGGACTGTTCGTAAATGGTGATCGCCCCTGGCGGCAAGCTGGTTACGGTGTCGTTGGTCAACTGCACCGAGGCCAGCGGATGGCGTTCCTGGGTCTCGGGTTGGTACAAGCTAACCCGCAAGGTCGGCACGGCGCGGTCGGCGATGGGCAACAGCACGGCGTAACCGTTCTTGACGCTGACCGGCGCGGGCAGCGTGAACAAGACTTGCTCGACGCCTTCCTGACCGGCGGCCGGTTCCAGTTGAGCGGTCGAGGCCACTCCGTCAGCAGCGTACAGGCTTTTGCCATACGCTCGCCCTGCCCTCGCTTCAGCGGCGTTCGACTGTTTATCGGCTTCTTCCTGCGGGGCCATGGCGGCGAAAGGCGGAGGCGTGGGGGCGGGAGCGGCTTGCGCGGCGACCGTGCCGGTATCCAAGCGCGGCAACACCCGTCCCAACACTTCAATCGGCACTTCCGGGCGCTTGACGAAGTAGGCTTGATACAACGCTTGCCGGAAGGTAACCGGATTGCCGGAGGCCAGCGTCAGTTCCACGCCTTCCCAATCCTGCCCGCTCATGTTTTCCAACAGCGCCCATCCCTGTAACCGGCTGGGCGCCGGAGCATCGGCTTGCGCGCCGGCGCTTAGGCTCAGACGGTAACTGGTCTTCCACAGCGGCGCTTCCACCACATAGCCGGCGCGCACCTTACGCTTCCCCTCGCCATTGACTTGCAGGCGCAAGGTGCGGCGATGGTGGGCGCGGTGTTCGCTGATGGCGGAGAGGGCCTTTTGCAACTGCTCCTGCAAGGTCGGATCGGTGAAGCGCAGCGCCTCTACCTCTTCCAGCATCGCCTGCTGCAAGCCCTGCGGCGTCATGACGGCGATGCGATGGCGGGTGACGCTGCCGAGCTTATCCGGCAGCAGCGCGGTTTCCGCCGTCACCTTGAGCAGACGCCCCCGCAGCGCGCTGCCGCCTTTAATCTCGACCTCCGCGCCCTGTAAGGCGTTCAGCAGCTCCACCGTCGAATTCAAGGCGGCCGCGCCAAAGGGCAGATCGCGGAAAATCTGATCGAGCGATTCCTTGCCCGGCAAGGTAATGTGGCTGACCGCGCCCACCTCGTCGTAGACGATGAGGCTTTTCAAAATATCGTCCATTTGGCTTAAAGGCGCTTCCAAGGTCAGTTCGGCCGCGCCTTCCACTTGCGCCTCGTACTCAAAATAACCCACGCCGCCGCTGGAGAGGAGGACTCGCTTCAACGCCAAGGGCAAGGCCGACGGCGCGGCCGCCAACGGCGCGGCCATCGCGCCGACCAAGCCGATTACCGAGGCGCAACGCGCCAAATTCGCCAATAACGTTCTGGTTCTCATGAAAACCCCATGGTGGTTTGCTGTCGCAATTCTCGATCCAGTTCCGCCAGCCGTTGCGGCGTGCCGATGTCCCGCCACCGGCCGGCGTAATACTCGCCGCCCACCTGACGATCAGCCATCGCCCGACGCAGCAGCGGCCCCAACGGGAACCGTCCCGGCGCGCGGCCGGCAAATAATTCGGGCCGCAACACGCTAAGACCGCTGAAGGTCAGCCGCCGCGCCTCGGCCTCTTCCACCCGCCCTTCGTCGGTCAGCCGGAAATCTCCCTCGGGATGATGCGGAGGATTGTCCACCAGCACCAGATGCGCCAGCCCGGCGGGCGCGATGGGCGCGCGCGCGAACCGATAATCGGTCCACACATCGCCGTTGACCACCAGAAACGGTTCCGGTCCCAGCAACGGCAAGGCTTGAAAAATGCCGCCGCCAGTCTCCAAGGCGTCCGGCGGTTCCGGCGAATACGCGATCCGAACATCCCAGGCTCGGCCATCGCCCAAGGCGGTCGGCAATTGGTCGCCCAGATGGCCGGTGTTGATGACGATCTCGCGGAAACCGGCTTCTCGCAACGCCTCCAGATGGTGGACGATCAAGGGCTTGCCGGCCACGAGCAGCAAGGGCTTTGGAGTGTGATCGGTCAGCGGGCGCATTCGTTCACCGCGCCCGGCGGCTAGAATCATCGCTCTCACGACGCCGGTTCCCAGCGCTCGATCCGATGCGCGAGCAGCAGATTCCGCAGCTCTTGCAAGTCCGAATAACGCTCCGCCACCGCCAAAACATACCCCAGGGTTCGCGGGATATCCCGCAGGTAGCCCGGCTTGCCGTCCCGCAGGTTCAAGCGGGCGAAAATGCCGGTGGCCTTGAGATGGCGCTGAACGCCCATCAGATCGAACCACCGCAGATACTGCTGCTCATCCTCCAGACCGCTCATCCCCTCCGCCCGCAAAGCCGCCCGATGCGTCAAGGCCCAGCCCTCGACCCGCTCTCGCGGCCAGGCGATATAACAATCGCGCAGCAAGGACACCAAATCGTAGGTCACCGCCCCCACCACCGCATCCTGAAAATCGAGCACGCCGGGATTGTCCGGCTCGATCACCATCAGATTGCGGGAGTGATAATCGCGATGCACCCAGACGCGGGGCTGCTCCAACGCGCTGGCGGCCAACAGCGCGAAGGTCTGATCCAGGGTGTGATGTTCGTCCTCGCGTAGCGTAAGACCGAGTTGACGCCCGAGAAACCATTCCCGAAATAGCTCCATCTCCCGATGCAACAGTTCGGCGTCGTAAGGCGGCAACAGCGGCGAGGTGGGATCGCCGCCGACTTGCAAGCGAGCCAGCGCCTCCAGCGCGTCGGCGTACAAACCGGGAACGCTCGCCTCGTTCAGTTCGGCCAGGTATTGCCGGTCGCCGAGATCGGTCAGCAGCAGCAAGCCGCGATCGAGATCGGCGGCCAGCACCTCGGGCGCGTTCAAGCCCAGCTCGCGCAAGGCGCGGGCGATGGCGACAAAGGGCCGGCAGTCCTCCTTATCCGGCGGCGCGTCCATGACGATGCGGGTCTGGCTGTCGTACCAAACTCGAAAATAACGGCGGAAACTGGCGTCGCTGGACGCCGGCGCGATGCGCTCCGGCGCGGCTGGCAGCACGGCGGTCAACCAGTCCAGCAAAAGATTCTGTCGGTCGTTCACAAAAAAAGGCTCCGTCCGGGTGTGATTGCAGCAACCCTCAATCTATGCGATGTTAAGAACTTTCAGCAACGTTAAATCCTGTTCCGTGACTCCCTACTTTCGTTTAGCCATTTTAGCGACTTGCACGGCTTTGGCGCTTGGATCGACCAGCGCGGCGCAGGCCAAGCCGCCGCCGCCTTCCGCCAGCGACTGGATCCGCTGCGAAGCCGATGAGCTGATGCAAGAAATCCTTCCGCTCGATCCCAAAATGTCGCCGCCAGAGCAAGCCGCGATCCAAGTCGAGGCCGGCCGAGTCGAATCGTCCTCGAACCAGTCACTGCTGGAAGGCGACGTCAGGCTCAGTCGCGGCGGGCAACGTTTGCGCGCCGAGCGCATGACCCTCGACCGCTCGACCAACCGCGCCCGAATCGAAACCCCCTTCGTCTACGGCGATTCCCGTCAAGCGCTGCGCGGCAAGCAAGCGGAAGTGGACTTGAACGCGGAAACCGGCTGGTTCAGGGAAGTCGATTATTATTTGCCGGAACGCGGCGCCCAAGGCTCCGCCGACGAAATCCGGCTGGATCGGAACAAGCGCCAGAGTCAGTTGGGGGACGCCAGCTATTCCACCTGCGCGCGCGGCCGCGAGGCGTGGGAGCTTCGCGCCCACAAGCTGACGCTGGACAGCGTCAGCGGTCGCGGCACGGCCCGCGATCTGACGTTCGCGTTGTGGGGGGTGCCGGTATTGTATTTGCCTTATCTGTCGTTTCCGCTCAACGACGAACGCCAATCGGGTTTTCTGTTCCCGCGCGTGGGCAGCACCAGCGCCACCGGCCTCGATCTGGCGCTTCCCTATTACTGGAATATCGCGCCGGACCAAGACATGACGGTCACGCCGCGCGTGATGAGCAAGCGCGGGGCTTTATTGGGTTTGGAATACCGCTTTCTAAGCCCCAAGACCCGAGGCCAGATCAGTCTGGAGTACCTGCCTGACGACCGTCATTTCGGCGGCGATCGCGGGTCGTTCAACATTTCAAACCGCGCCGCGCCGCTGGCCAATCTCTACACCGATCTGCGCTATGAATACGTCTCGGACGACCGCTACCTTCAGGATTTGAGCAACAACCTCGATTTCCTGACGGCCAATTACCTCGAACGGCATCTTGAAGCCCGCTACTTCGGCGATTGGTGGCAAGCGCTAGCGCGGGTTCAAGGTTATCAAATCCTCAACCCCGCCCTGTTCGCCCTGAGCGGAAAACCGTATCAACGGATGCCGCAGTTGCTGTTCGCCGGAGACTGGCCTTCCGGCCCGAGCGGCTTGAATTACCAGCTGCGGGGTGAACTGGTCAATTTCCAGCAAACCGATGTAGTGACCGGCACCCGGGTGGATGTGTGGCCGACCGTGGGCTGGACCCTGGAGCGGCCGGGCGGGTATCTCAAACCGCAGGCCGGATTTCGCTATACCGCTTACCAACTCGACGATGCCAAGCCCGGCGCCAACGACGCGCCCTCGCGGGCCGCGCCCACCGCCAGCGTGGACAGCGGCCTGATCTTTGAACGGCCGCTTCAAGCCGATTGGCTGGGTATCGCCGCCGGGGGCATCCAAACGCTGGAGCCGCAACTGTTCTATCTATACGTACCCTATCGCAATCAGGACGATATTCCGATCTTCGACAGCGGCTTGATGGATCGCGATCACGATTGGCTGTTCCGTCGCAACCGCTTTACCGGCGCGGACCGGCTGGGCGACGCCAACCAATTGACCGCCGCCCTGACCACCCGCCTGATCGACGGGGCCAGCGGCCGCGAGCGGCTGCGCGCCAGCATCGGCCAAATCCAGTACTTCGAGGACCGCCGGGTCACCCTGAATCCCGCCGATCCCCCTGAAACCGCCGCCAACTCCGGGCTGATTACCCAAGGCCAAGTGAATCTGTCCTCCCGCTGGTCGCTGCAAGGCGGCGTGCAATTGGAGCCCGATAACAGCGACGTGCTGCGCACCGCGTTCGACGTGCGCTATTACGCCAATTCTCGCCAGTTGATCAACGTATCCTATTTGATCGACCGCGATCAGCCCGGCTTCGATCTGGGCGATCAAATCCACTCCGCCGATGTGTCGCTGCTGTGGCCGTTGAACTCGCAATGGCGCGTCATGGCGCGTTGGAATCAGGCTTTGAATCTCGACCGCAATCTAGAAACCCTGGCCGGCGTGGAATATGAGGATTGTTGTTGGGCGGTGCGCGCGGTGGCGCGCCAGTACCGCAACACCCCCGCCGCGACCGACGCGCAAACCGCTTTTTACATGGAATTGGAGTTGAAAGGTTTGTCGCGCCTGGGCACCGGACTGGAAGCCTTATTGCAAAACTCCATCCTCGGTTATCAAACGTTCCGTAATTAGCTTTCATCCCCGATATTCCAATGAAAAAGTTGCTCTATTCCTTGACGCTCTGCTTGCTAGCATCCGCCGCGCCCGTTTCCGGATCGGCGCAATTGGTGTTCGGCCCCGGCCCGGAAGCGCCCGGAAGCGCGCTGGATGCCATCGTGGCGGTGGTGAACGACGATGTGATCACCCGCCGAGAGTTGAATGAAGGCATCGGGCTGATCGAACGGCAGTTGCGGCAGCGGAAAGTGCCGATCCCGCCGCGCCCGGCGCTGGAACATCAGGTTTTGGAACGGATGATCTTGGCCCGGCTGCAGGCCCGCGCGGCGGAACGCAACGGTATCACCGTCGATGATGCAACCTTGAACACGGCCATCGAAACGCTCGCCCGCAACAATAAGATGACCCTCAGTCAAATGCGCCAGACCGTCGAAAAAGACGGCATCCCTTACGCTAAATTTCGCGATGATGTGCGCCGGGAAATCATGGGGGCAAGGCTGCGCCAGAAACTGGTGGACAGCCAACTTCAAGTCTCCGAACAGGATGTGGAAAGCCTGCAGGCCCAACTCGCCAATCAAGGCGGCTTCGGTCTCGGCGCCGAGGAAGCCGGCGGCGGTGGCGGCGCGAGTCAATTTCATATCGCCCATATTCTGATCGCCTTGCCGGAAGGCCCCTCGCCCCAGCAAATCGAAGCCGCGCGGCGGCGGGCTGGTGAAATGCTAGCGCGATTGCGCAAGGGCGCGGATTTTCAACAACTGGCGGTCAGCGAATCCGGCGGCCCGCAAGCTTTGGAAGGCGGTGATCTGGGCTGGCGAAGCCTCGAACAATTGCCGACCGTGTTCGCGCCGGTGGTTCCAAAACTTCGGCCTGGCCAATACAGCGAGCCGATCCGCAGCCCCAGCGGCTTTCACATCGTCAAACTGTTGGAGGTCAGGGGTGGAGGCGAAGCGCCCGCGCGCGCGCGGCCCACCGCATCGACGAACCCACCCGCGACGATCACCGAGACCCGCGCCCGACATATCCTGCTGCAAGCCTCCGCGCAGTTGTCCGACGATGAAGCCCGCCGACGGCTGGAACAATTGAGCGAGCGAATCCGAGGCGGTGAGGATTTCGAGACGCTGGCCAAGGCCAATTCCGACGACGCCACTTCCGGCGCGCGCGGGGGCGACTTGGGTTGGGTGGCGCCGGGCATGATGGTCCCTCAATTCGAGCAAGCGATGAACGCCTTGCAGCCCAATCAGATCAGCACGCCTTTCAAAACGCCCTTTGGCTGGCACATCGTGCAAGTGCTCGAACGCCGGCAAGCGCGTCCTTCGCCGCAAATGGAGCGAGCCCGCGCCCGCGAAGCGCTGCTGCGGCGACGGTCCGATGAGGAATGGGAGTTGCTGATGCGACGCTTGCGCAACGAAGCCTATGTGGAAATCCGTCTCGATCCGGCGGCGAGCGCGCCCGCCACCGAAACGCCCGCGACGGAAACGCCATGAGCGCCGATCAGGCTCCGTGACCGCAAGCGAACGGCCGCACCGCCCGCGCAAACGGTTTGGCCAACACTTTCTACACGATGCGGACGTTATCGACCGCATCGTTGCGGCGATCCGACCCAAAGCCGGCGAGCGGCTGGTCGAGATCGGTCCGGGCTTAGGCGCTTTGACCCGTCCGCTGCTGCAAGTCGCGGGCGAGTTGGACGTCGTGGAGCTGGATCGCGATTTGCTGGAACCGCTGCGCGCGCGCTGCGCGGGCGCGGGTGAGTTGCGGATTCACCATGCCGACGCTCTAACCTTTGATTTCGCCGCGCTACAAGGCGATGGCCCGCGCTTGCGAATGGCGGGCAACTTGCCTTACAACATTTCCACGCCGCTGCTGTTTCACGTGCTGGACCAAGCCGATCACGTGCGCGATCTTCACTTCATGCTGCAACAGGAAGTGGTGGAACGCATGGCGGCAGCCCCAGGCGAGGACGCCTACGGCCGTCTGTCGGTGATGCTGCAATACCGCTGTCAGGTGGAAGCGTTATTCGAGGTCGGCCCGGAGTCCTTCCGACCGCCGCCCAAGGTCCGATCGGCCGTGGTGCGTTTGGTTCCACGTGAAACATTCCCGGTGGCGGTCCGCGACCAGCGGCGGTTTGCGGAAGTGGTGCGGCGGGCGTTTTCACAACGCCGCAAGACCCTGCGCAATGCCCTGAGCGGCCTGTTAGACGCCGGACAGATCGAATCGGCGGGCGTCGATGCGGGCGCTCGGGCCGAGACCTTGGATCTGGCGGCCTTTGCGGCGCTTGGAAACGCTATCTGACAACCCTTGGAGTCAAAGCCATGAAAGCCAAACCTCCTTCAGCCGGTGGAGGCCAATTGGATCAGGTTGTAGCCGCCGCCCGGCGCAACCGGGAACAACGCGAGCGCGACTACCGCGAGCAGGCTTTAAAACTTTACCCATGGATTTGCGGGCGTTGCGCCCGTGAATTCAACCGCCTGAACCTGCACGAACTGACGGTCCACCACCGCGACCACAATCACGACCACAACCCCCCGGACGGCAGCAACTGGGAACTGCTTTGTCTTTACTGCCACGATAACGAGCACCAACGTTACGAAGAAGCCCGACTGAACGCCGGCGGCGGGAGCGCGGGCGCCCAACGGGGCGGCGCCACCCACAATCCGTTCGCCAATTTGAAAACGCTGCTCGACACCCGTAAAAACAGCCGCTCGAACTAAGGTGGCGACCCGCCAGCCTCGCGGCCGACTCGGATCAGCGGAATCGAGCGCCCGCTATTTTCCAGTGCCCAACTCGGTTAATCGCGGGTAAGATAGCGCCCCTGAGTTTCACTTGCAGGGGGTTTTTCATGACGTTCGTCGTTACCGAAAATTGCATTAAATGCAAGTACACCGACTGCGTGGAAGTCTGTCCGGTGGACTGCTTCCACGAGGGACCGAATTTTCTGGTCATCGATCCCGACGAGTGCATCGACTGCACCTTATGCGAACCGGAGTGTCCGGCGCACGCCATCTTTTCCGAGGACGACCTGCCGTCCGATCAAGACCATTTTTTGGCCCTTAATGTCGAGTTGTCCAAGACCTGGCCGGTGATTACCGCCAAGAAGGATGCCCCGCCCGACGCGGCCGAATGGGACGGCAAACCGGATAAACTGCCTTATCTGGAACGCTGACGGCAGCGGAGTTGTAGGTCCGATTTTCTATTTTGCATCGCCAAGCCTTTATCTTGTTTGACTCGCCGTCGCCGGCTGGCGCGGCTTTTGTGGAAAACCAACGATGAGCGAATCGCCTTACGTCATCGACGTCAATCAATACAATTTCACTCAGA
>DJIW01000120.1 GCA_002433805.1 Competibacteraceae bacterium UBA6584
ACCTTGCGGGAAACCTGCGAGGCCAGTTTGCTGCTGCACATCATCGACGCCAGCCATCCAGACCGAAACGCGGTCATCGCGCAAGTCGAAACGGTATTGGAAGAGATCGGGGCGCGGTCGGTGCCCCGCCTGCAAGTCTTCAATAAAATTGATTTGAGCGGAGAACCCGCGCGCCTGGAGCGAGACAGCGACGGTCGGCCGCGGGCGGTTTGGCTGTCGGCGGCGACCGGCGCGGGTTTGGACTTGCTGAGGGCGGCGCTGGCGGAACGGCTGCGGGGCGAGGCTTTGCACGGTTGGTTGTGCTTGCCGCCTTCGGCGTCTCGGCTGCGGGCGCGCCTGTTCAGTTTGGGGGCGGTTGTGGCGGAGCAGAGCGGACCGGCGGGCGAATGGTTGATCGAAGCGCGCACCTCGCGCGGTAATGTGGACCTCTTATACCGGCGTTACGGCCTGCGCGCGGAATGGGTGCGTTCGGGGTTTGAAAGCCCCACGGTATAAACAGGATTGAACGTTCAAAAGACTCAGTTTGAGGTACGACATGGCCTGGAATGAACCGGGAGGCGGCAACCGCGATCCCTGGAGCGGGGGCGGCCGCGATCAAGGACCGCCCGATCTCGATGAAGTCATCCGCAAGCTGACGGCCAAGTTCGGCGCGTTGTTCGGCGGCCGGCGCGGCAACGGCGGCGGTCGGCCGGATTCGTCCGGTTCCGGCCCCGGCTTCGCCGGGATCGGCGCGGTCATCGGTCTGATCGCGGTGGTCGGTTGGTTGATCGCCAGCATCTACATCGTGGACGAAGGCACGCGCGGCGTGGTGTTGCGTTTTGGCCAATATCTGAAAACCACGCTGCCCGGCCCGCACTTGCGGATTTTTCCGATTGATCGGGTCGAGATCGTCAACATCGAACAGCGGCGTTTTCGGGAGATCGGCTACCGCTCCGGCGGCGGCGGCAACCGCCAGCAGCCGGGCGTGCGCTCGGTGCCGAAGGAAGCGCTGATGCTCACGCAGGATGAAAACATCGTGGACGTACGCTTGGCGGTGCAGTATCAGGTCAAGGACCCCCGCGCTTATCTGTTCAACGTGCTCGATTCGGAAAGCGTTCTGGTGCATGTCGTGGAAAGCGCCGCGCGCGAAACCATCGGCAAAAGCACCATGGACTTCGTGTTGACCGAAGGCCGCAGCGACATCGTGGCCGACATCAAATCCCTAAGCCAGCGAGTGCTCGACAACTATCCTCCCGGCGCGCTGCAATTGGCCGGCGAGAGCGGCGCTCCTCAGAAAACGACCGAGCCGCCGCTGATCAAGAGCGCGCCGAAAGGCGAAAAAACCGCCGATTTGCAGGGCGCCGGCGACAGCAGCAAGGGCATCGGTTTGCAAATCATCACGGTGGTACTTCAGGACGCTCAGCCGCCGGATGAGGTTCAAGATGCTTTCGGCGACGCGATTAAAGCCCGCGAGGACGAGCAGCGGCTGAAGAACGAGGCCGAAGCCTACGCCAACGAAATCATTCCCAGGGCGCGCGGACAATCGGCGCGGCGCTTGCAAGAGGCCTCGGCCTACAAAGAGCAGGTGATCGCCCAGGCTCAGGGCGAAGCCAGCCGGTTCGATCAATTGCTGGCGGCTTATCAAAAAGCGCCGGCGGTGACTCGCGAGCGCTTGTATCTGGAAACCTTGGAAACGGTGCTCTCGCGCACCAGCAAGGTTCTGCTAGACGCGCAGGGGAGCAACAACTTGTTGTATTTGCCGCTGGATCGCCTGCTCAAGGCCGCGGAAGCGGCCCCCGGCGGCGCGCCTTCCGCCAACGGTCCGGCGGTCGAGACCCCGCCCTCCGCGCCCTCGGTAGAGGGTGGGTCGACGGCCACGCGCTTGCGCGATCTCAACCGCGGCCGGGAGGTGCGCTGATGGCTCTGTCCCGTAACGTCGTGCTCGGGGTTTTAGGGGCGGTGGCGGTGCTGCTGGCCATGTCCTTGTTCACCGTGCACGAAACGCAAACCGCCATCCGGTTCCAATTGGGCGAAATCGTGCAGGCCAACTACAAGCCGGGCTTGCACTGGAAATGGCCGTTGGTCAACAACGTGCTCAAGTTCGACCGCCGCTTGCAAACCCTGGATACCGAACCGGAGCGGTTTCTGACCGCCGAAAAGAAAAACGTCATCGTCGATTCCTTCGCCATGTGGCGGATCGAGGACGTGCGGCTGTTTTACACCACCGTGGGCGGCGATCCGACCCAGGCCAACGTCCGGCTCGATCAGATCGTCAAGGACGGTCTGCGCAGCGAGTTCAGCAAGCGCACCATTCAGGAAGTGGTCTCCGGCGACCGCGATCAAATCATGGAGACGCTGGGCCGGCTGCTCAAGGAGCAGGCGACCTTTTTGGGGATCGCCTCGGTGGATGTTCGGATCAAGCGAATCGATTTGCCGCCCGATGTCAGCAATTCGGTGTTCAGCCGGATGAAGGCCGAGCGGCTGCGGGTGGCCAAGGACTTCCGCTCGCGCGGCGGCGAGGCCGCCGAACGCATCCGCGCCGACGCCGACCGGCAAAGCACCGTGCTGTTGGCCGAAGCCTACCGCGACGCCGAGCGCCAGCGCGGCGAGGGCGACGCGCAGGCGACCGAAATTTATGCCCGCGCTTACGGCAAGGATCAGGATTTCTACAGTTTCCACCGCAGTCTGGCGGCCTACCGGCAGAGTTTTTCCGGTCGGGATGACGTGCTGGTGCTCAAGCCCGATTCTCAGCTGTTCCGTTATTTCAACAAGGCGCAATGATGGGCCTAGGCCGAGGGGAAACGCGCGCTCGCCCGCCGGTCGCCGTGGGCCGCCATGTGGGATGAATTACTGGCGGCCTTCGGTTTGATGTTGGTTTTCGAGGGTATTTTGCCTTTTCTCAACCCGCGCGCCTCGCGTCAGACCTTGTTGCGAATGGCCCAGTTGGACGACCGGCTGCTGCGCTTGACCGGCTTGGGCAGCATGGCTTTGGGTTTGGTGATGCTGTATTTTTTTCGCTGACGCTCCCCCGCGCATTCTTTCCGAAGCCATCATCGATCCCTTATGACGCCCGAAGATCGCTGGTTATTGCCCGAAGGCATCGAGGAAATTCTACCGCCCGCCGCCGGCCGTCTGGAGCGCTTGCGGCGCAAGCTGCTCGATTTGTATTCGAGTTGGGGCTACGAATTGGTGGTCCCACCGCTGATCGAATTTCTGGAATCGCTGTTGACCGGGACCGGCAACGACCTCGAACTGCAAACCTTCAAGCTGACCGATCAATTGAGCGGTCGGATGATGGGGGTCCGCGCCGACATGACCCCGCAGGTGGCGAGGATCGACGCCCATTTGCTCAAGCGCGAGGGGCCGGCGAGGCTGTGCTACATGGGCACGGTGCTGCGCACGCGCGGCGACGGATTCGGCGGTTCCCGCAGCCCCTATCAGGCAGGCGTCGAGCTCTACGGCCATCGCGGCCATGAAAGCGATCTGGAAGTCCTGAATTTGATGTTGGAGACCCTGGCGGCGGCGCGGGTCGCTGACGTGCATCTCGATTTGGGTCACGTCGCGATCTTCCGCGAGCTCGTCCGCCAAGCCGGCTTGGATCGGGCGCGGGAAGGGGTGTTGTTCGAGGTGCTGCAACGCAAAGCGTTACCCGAAATCCGCGAATGTTTGGCCGGTTGGGGACTCGCCCCGCCCCACGATCGGTTGCTGTCGCGGCTGGCCGAATTGAACGGCGGTTTGGAGGTGTTGGACGAGGCGCAAGCCTTGTTGGCCCACCAGGGAGCAATCATCGTTGAAGCGTTGGAGACGTTGCGGCGCTTGGTCGCGGGGCTGCGGCGTTGTTGGCCGGAGTTGCCGGTGCACATCGATTTAGCCGAATTGCGCGGTTATCACTATCATACCGGGGCGGTGTTTTCGACGTACCTGCCGGGTCAAGGTCAGGCGATCGCCCAGGGCGGACGTTACGATGAAATCGGCCAGGTGTTCGGACGGGCGCGGCCGGCCACGGGCTTCAGCACCGATCTGGCGACTTTATTGGCGCTGAGTCCGGCGCCGGAGGAGCCCGCGCGGGGTATTTATGCGCCGTCCCTGGACGATCCCGCTTTGGAGCGGAAAGTCCAGGCGCTGCGCAGTCGCGGCGAGCGAGTCGTGCGGGCGTTGCCCGGCGCGGCGGAAACCCCCCGGCTGTTGGGATGCGACCGGGTGCTGGCGCGCCAAAACGGGGATTGGGCCGTCACGGCGGCGGATAACGGCGGCCGCGCGCGGTCGGAATAACTAAGCCACTCTCGGGAGCGGACATGGGTAAGAACGTGGTCGTCATCGGCGCGCAGTGGGGCGACGAGGGCAAGGGTAAGGTCGTCGATCTGCTCACTGAAAACGCGGCGGCGGTCGTACGGTTTCAGGGCGGCCACAACGCGGGCCATACCCTGGTCATCGACGGCGAGAAGACCGTCTTGCATCTGATCCCCTCCGGCATCCTGCGCGCGGGCGTGGATTGCCTGATCGGCAATGGCGTGGTGCTTTCGCCCTCGGCGCTGTTGGCCGAGATCGACCGTCTTGAAAGTCGCGGCGTGGCGGTGCGGGAGCGGTTGCGGCTCAGCGAAGCTTGCCCCCTGATCCTGCCTTACCACGTGGCGCTCGATCAAGCGCGCGAAAAAAAGCGCGGCGCGCGGGCCATCGGCACCACCGGTCGCGGCATCGGTCCGGCTTACGAAGACAAGGCGGCGCGGCGGGCGGTGCGGTTGGGCGATATCCTGGATCGAGAAGGCTTCGCCGCCAAGTTAAGCGAGGTGATGGACTACCACAATTTCGTGTTGCGCCATTATTTTCAGGCCGAGCCGGTCGATCATCAGCAAACGCTTGCGGAAACCTTGGAGATGGCCGAGCGCCTGCGCCCGCTGGTGGCGGATGTCACCGCGTTGTTGGACGGTCATGTCCGGCGCGGCGGTAATGTGCTATTCGAAGGCGCGCAAGGGGCGATGCTGGATATCGACCACGGCACTTACCCGTATGTCACCTCCTCCAACACCACGGCGGGCGGGGCGGCCACCGGCACCGGTTTGGGGCCGCGCTATCTGGATTACGTGCTGGGAATCACCAAGGCCTATACCACCCGAGTCGGAGGCGGACCGTTTCCGACCGAACTGTCCGACGCCACCGGCGACTATTTGGCCGAGCGCGGTCACGAGTTCGGCTCGACCACCGGCCGCCGCCGGCGGTGCGGCTGGTTTGACGCGGCGGTGTTGCGGCGTTCGGTGTTAAACAACAGCGTCTCCGGTTTGTGCGTCACCAAGCTGGATGTGCTAGACGGTCTGGAGCGGATTCAAGTGTGCGTGGGTTATCGCCGGGGGGACGAACGGCTCGATTACGCGCCGCCAGGCGCCGAGGCGCTGGCCGCTTGCCAACCGATTTACGAGGAATTACCCGGCTGGCGGCAGCCCACGGCGGGGGTGCGGCGCTACCGAGAATTGCCCGCTAATGCCCTGGCGTATCTAAGGCGACTTGAAGAATTAACCGAAAAACCGATCGCCCTCGTCTCCACCGGACCGGATCGGGACGACACCATCGTGTTGCGGGACCCGTTCGCGGCGTGAGGCCCCAAAAGCAAAAAGGCCCGGCGATGGCCGGGCCTTCTGGAAATCTGGTGCCGAAGAGAGGACTTGAACCTCCACTGGGTTACCCCAACTAAGACCTGAACCTAGCGCGTCTACC
>DJIW01000090.1:0-25289 GCA_002433805.1 Competibacteraceae bacterium UBA6584
ATCCACGACCGAGCCCCGCCGCCATGCGCGTTTTCGATCTCGAACTCGACACGTCCGGCCTTAATTGTCCGCTGCCGATTTTAAAAGCCAAGAAAGCGCTCGCCGGCCTGCGCGACGGGCAGATCTTGCGCGTCAGCGCCACCGACCCCGAATCGGTCCGCGACTTCACGGTCTTCAGCCAGCAGATGGGACACACCTTATTGGAAGCCCGCGAGGAAGAAAAGCGCTATTACTTTTTGCTGCGAAAGCGGGAAACCCCCACTCAGCAAACGGCGTAGTCGATACCGCATGGCCTACGGCCGCGTCGACGGCTTCCAGGGTGCGCCGCGCGTGCTGGTAAAATACGTCGCCGCAAGGTGTCAGGCTGAGCTTGCGGGTGGATCGATCCAGCCGCCGCGCACCGAAAATGCGTTCCAATTCGTGAATTTGCTTGCTGACGTGCGCGGGTGCAATCAAGACGGCGGACCGCCGCCATGCTGCCGGTTTCCACCACCTTCATGACGCTTTGCCAACTGCTTAGCCACTGCCTCTGTCAATCATAAGTTGACGGTCATGACGTTAATTATGGGCTATATCAGCTTGATTATTAACATTACAGTAACAACCGCTTAAAGGCGATTATCCGGGGCTCGGACGAATATGTTTGATTCTTTGAGAAAACCTGAGGTTCTGGGAACGACGCTGGCGGCGGCTGGAATTTTGATGGTCACGATGGGGGTGCGCCAGTCGCTGGGGTTGTTCGTCAACCCGCTGATGGTCTCGACCGGATTGAGTATCGCCACGATCAGTTTGGCGCTGGCCGTCGGCCAATTCACCTGGGGGGCGATCCAGCCGATTGCCGGCGGCTTTGCCGACCGTTTCGGACCCCGCGCCGTCTTGATCGGCGGTTTGCTGATCATGGCGCTGGGCAGCGCGATCACACCGTTCATGAGCTCGGGCTTTGGCCTGATCGTCTCGCTGGGCTTGCTGTCGGCCATGGGATCGGGAGCCGGCAGCTTTTCCGTGCTGATCGGCGCGGCGGCCCAACGCTTGCCGGCGGTGGCGCACGGTTCGGCGGCGGGCGTTATTAACGCCGGCGGCTCATTCGGTCAGTTCGTGTTTGCGCCCATCGTGCAAAAACTGATTCAGTCCATCGGGTGGATGGGGACGATGTGGGCCATGGCGTTAGTGACCTTGGCCGCCCTGCCGCTCGTCGGCCCGTTGATCCGGCCGGCCACAACGTCGGTCAAGCACGGCGAAGCGGCTTCGAGCGTGCTCAATGCTGTTGGCAACTCATTGAAGGATCGGAGTTATTTACTCCTGCACGCCGGCTTTTTTACCTGCGGGTTCCATATCGCCTTTTTGGTGACGCATTTGCCGGGCGAAGTGCAGCTATGCGGCTTGCCGCCCGCTGTCGCCAGTTGGTCGTTAGCCATCATCGGCCTCGCCAACATTTTTGGCAGCCTTTATGCCGGTTCGTGCGTGGCTAAGTATCGCAGCAAATATGTCCTCGCCTTCATGTATGGATCGCGCGCCCTGTTGATCGCGTGGTACTTGCTCATGCCCAAAACCCAACTCATCTATTATGTCTTTGCGGCGGGTCTGGGCTTCACCTGGCTGGCGACGGTGCCGCCGACCGCCGCCATCGTCGGCAAGCTGTTCGGAGTCCGCTATCTGGCCACTCTGTTTGGCATGACGTTGCTGTCGCATCAGATCGGCGGTTTCTTTGGCGCTTATCTGGGCGGCTTGGCGATCACCCGGTTCGGCGACTATGGCTGGATGTGGTACGCCGACATGGTCTTGGCCGCCCTCGCCGCCCTGGTCAACTTGCCGATTCGGGAAGCGCCGGTGGTTCGAGCTGCGGCGGCGTGACGAACAGAGTCCAGCCGCCTATCCATTCTGTGATTGAAAGGAGCTACGCGATGAGTGTTCTTCGCCCCGAGATTTCGATTGCCGCGCTCAACGAACGCGGCAATGAATATTTGCCTGGGTATCTGGGCATCGAGATGACGGAGCTGGCTCCGCGCACGCTCGCGAGCCGGATGCCCCTCAAAAAACTCCATATCGCGCCGAATGAATTTTTGCACGCGGCCAGCGTGGTGGCGCTGGCGGACACGACCTGCGGCTACGCCACGTTCGCCCACCTACCGGAGAGCGCGCAATCGTTCACCACCATCGAACTCAAAAGCAATCATCTGGCCACGGTCAAGGAAGGGAATATCCTCTGCGTCGCCACCGCCCAGCACTTGGGTAAGAACACTCAGGTTTGGGACGCGGTGGTGAGCGATGAGGCCACCGGCCGCAAGATTGCGCTGTTTCGCTGTACCCAAATGATCCTCTATGCAAAATAGCATCCCTCAGCCATCGCTTTAGGTCGCACTCAAATCCTCGTTGAAGCGACGCGGGACTGCCCGCTCTGCTGGCGTCCACCGCCGTAATGGCGCACGGCGACTGACGTCTGGATAAAGGCCGCCCAACGCCTCGATTGACAGTTGCTGTGTCGGAATCGACTCGCGCGAGGCGCGGCGGCCGCTCACTCCCCCGCCACCGTCATCCGCTCCACCAGCAGGGAACCGCAGCGGATGCCGCTGCGCGCGTCCACATCGTTGCCGACCGCGACGATCTGCTTGAACATTTCATTGAGATTGCCGGCGATGGTGATCTGTTCGACCGGATACGCCAGCGTCCCGTTTTCCACCCAAAATCCCGACGCGCCGCGAGAGTAATCGCCGGTGACCAAATTGACGCTGTGGCCCAATAAATGAGTCACCCACAAGCCAGTGCCCAGCTGACGCAGCAGCGCGGCCTGATCGCACGGTCCCGGTTCGACGATCAGGTTGTGGATGCCGCCGGCGTTGCCGGTGGTGTCCATGCCCAAGCGCCGGGCCGAATAGCTGTCCAGCACGTAGCCTTGCAACACGCCGCCGCTGACCAAATCGCGGTCGACGGTCGCCACGCCTTCATTGTCGAACGGCGCGCTGGCCAAACCCTTGGGCAGATGGGGCCGTTCGCGCAGGTTCACGAACGGGGGGAAAACCGCCGAGCCCAACCGTCCCAGCAGGAAGGATGCCTTGCGGTACAACGCCCCGCCGCGGACGGCGGCGGTAAAATGGCCGATCAAGCCGCGCGCCAGTTCCGGCGCGAACAACACTGGAACTTGCCGCGTCGTCAGTTGGCGGCCGCCCAACTGGCGCAGCGCCCGCCGCGCCGCTTCCCGTCCGACCGCCGCCGGCTCCTCCAGCTCCGCCCGGTCGCGGGCTAGCGTGTACCAGTGATCGCGTTGCATCCCGCTGTCGTCCCGAGCGATCACCGAACAGCTCAGCGAATGGCGGGTGGTCGGATAGCCGCCGTAAAAGCCGTTGGAGTTGCCGTAAATCACCAGGCCGGAATGAGTCGCGACGCTCGCGCCCTCGGAATTGCGGATGCGCGGATCGTGGGCCAGCGCCGCCGCCTCGCACTCGCGGGCCAGCACGATGGCGTCCTCGGCCGACAGCGGCCAAGGGTGGTAAAGATCGAGTTCGGGAGTCTCGCGCGCCATCCGCGCGGGATCGGCCAGCCCGGCATGCGGGTCGGCGGCGGTGTGGCGGGCGATGGCGACCGCGCTTTTCACCGTATCCCGAATCGCCTCCGGCCGCCAGTCGGCGGTGCTGGCCGAGCCCCGGCTTTGACCGATATAAACCGTCACACCCAGGCCGCGCTGGCGGTGGTGCTCCAAGGTATCCACCTCGCCGAGCCGCACGGTGACCGACAAGGCGCTGCTGAAGCTAACCGCCGCCTCGGCGGCGGTCGCGCCTTGCCGGCGCGCTTCGCCGAGGATGTCGGCGACCAAAGTTTCGAGCTGATCCCGCGCGGGCAGCGGCGCGGCGGTGCGGGCGATGGCTTCGGACATGAGGGGCGGAAAAGGTACCGGTCAGGGAAGAAGGACGGCTCAGGCTTGGGTGCCGCCGACGGTTAACGCATCAATTTTCAAGGTCGGCTGACCGACGCCGACCGGCACGCTCTGGCCGTCCTTGCCGCAGGTGCCGACCCCGGCGTCGAGCTTCAGATCGTTGCCGACCATCGAAACCTGGCTCAACACATCCGGGCCGTTACCGATCAGGGTCGCGCCCCTGACCGGTCGCGTCACTCGGCCGTTTTCGATCAAATAGGCTTCGCTGGCGGAAAACACGAATTTGCCGGAGGTGATGTCGACCTGGCCGCCGCCGAAATTGACCGCGTAGAGGCCGCGTTCCACCGACGCCACGATCTCGGCCGGATCGCTCTCGCCCGCCAGCAGATAGGTGTTGGTCATGCGCGGTAGCGGCAAGTGAGCGTAGGATTCGCGCCGGCCGTTGCCGGTCGGGGCGGTTTTCATCAGGCGGGCGTTGAGCTTGTCTTGCAGATAGCCTTTCAATACCCCGCGCTCGATCAAGGTGGTGCATTGGGTCGGCGTGCCTTCGTCGTCGATGTTGAGCGAGCCGCGCCGGTCGGCCAGGGTGCCGTCGTCCACCACCGTGCACAGCGGTGAGGCCACCCGCTCGCCGATCCGCCCACTGAAGGCCGAGGTGCCCTTGCGGTTGAAATCGCCTTCCAGGCCGTGACCGATGGCCTCGTGCAGCAAAATGCCCGGCCAGCCCGGTCCCAGCACCACGGTCAAGGTTCCGGCCGGGGCGGCGACCGCCTCCAGATTGACCAGCGCCAGCCGCACCGCCTCCCGCGCGTGCCAAAGCGCGCGCTCCTCCTCCAAAAACCAACCGTAGCCGACCCGGCCGCCGCCGCCGGAGCCGCCTTGTTCGCGCCGGCCCTGCTGCTCGACGATGACCGTGACGCTCAACCGCACCAGCGGTCGCACATCGCCGGCCAGCGTGCCGTCGCTGCCGGCCACCAGCACGGTGTCGTGGGTGGCGGCCAGACTGACCATCACCTGGGTGACGCGCGGGTCCTGGCGGCGGGCCTCGGCGTCGACCTGCTCCAGCAGTTTGATCTTGCCCTCGGCCGACAGGGTTTCCAAGGGATCGAGCGGCTGATACAGCGCGGGACGGCCGCCGGTCCGCCACGCTTGCGGCGGACGGTCGCCGCCGTGGCGGGCGATGGCGCGGGCGGCGGTCGCGGCCTCCAGCAGCGCCGGCGGCACGATCTCGTCGGAATAGGCAAAGCCGGTTTTTTCGCCGCTCACCGCCCGCACCCCGACCCCTTGCTGGATCGCATGGCTGGCTTGCTTGACCTCACCGTCCTCCAACGACCAGGACTCGGCGCGGCGGAGTTGGAAATATAAATCGCCGCCGTCGATAGCGTGGCCCAACAGACAAGATAAGGTCCGCTGCAAATCGTCCTCGCCGAGGCCGGCGGGGACCAATAACTGCTGGCGGGCGAGCGTGAGGGAATCTAGCGTCATACGGTTCTCAAAAGTGGCCGAAGCGCGGAAAGGGCCCGCGCTCCAGCGCGAAAGCTATCGTCAAGTTCTCAAAGCGTCGCGGACACGCGGTGTTGCAGCACCGGGAACTGCCGCCGGATCTGGCGCAGCCGCTCTCGATCCAGCTCGGCCAGCACCACGCCAGGCCCTTGCGGCAGCCTTTGGAGAATATCGCCCCACGGATCCACGATCATGCTGTCGCCGTGGGTTTCGCGGCCGTTGGCGTGGCGGCCGCCCTGGGCCGAGGCCACCACGTAACACTGATTTTCGATGGCGCGAGCCCTGAGCAGCGTTTCCCAATGCGCCTTGCCAGTGGCGGCGGTAAAGGCCGCCGGCAAGGCCACGGCCGTCAGCTCTTGCCCCGCCATGGCGCGAAATTGTTCCGGAAAGCGCAGATCGTAACATACCGCCAGCCCGAGCCGGCCCAACGGCGTGTCGGCGACCACGTAGCGCTCGCCCGGCTCGATGGTGGCCGATTCGGCGTACCGCTCGGCGCTGCCAATGACCTGAACGTCGAATAAATGCACTTTGTCGTAGCGGGCGACCGATCGGCCGAGATCGTCGAACAGCAGGCACGCCGCCCGCACCCGCCCTTCATCGCCGGCGGTCCGCAACGGAAGGGTGCCGCCCGCCAGCCACAACCGGTGCCGGGCCGCCTGTCCGGCCAGAAACGCCTGAATCGGCCCGTCGCCCTCGGTTTCGCGCGCGTCCAGCTTGTCGCTTTCCCGAAGCCCCATCAACGCAAAATTCTCCGGCAGGACCGCGAATTGCGCCCCACCGGCGGCGGCCTGGCCGAGCAGTTCGGCGGCGGCGGCCAAATTCTCGGCGACGCTGGGACCGGAAACCATCTGAATGGCGGCCAGAATCGTCATCTCGTCAAACCTCGTTCAGTTGTCGCTGGCGAAGCCTTTCGCCGGGTTCTGCTCGGGCGGGCGTTGCAGCGGCTCTATCGCCGGGTTATCCCAGGAGCCCTTCAACGCATAGCGGTAGCGGGTGGCTTGTTCGATGTCTTTCTGCAGCAATCGTTCGGCGACGAACACCGCCGCCCCGAGCGCCGGCCCGCCGGCGAGCGCCCCCGCCACCGGCAACGCGCCGCCGACGTTGGGCAAAACCGTGATGATCTGATCGTAGTCGCGCGCGCGCAAGCCCGTCCGGCCGCGAATTTCGATTCGGGCGGCCGGCGCTTCGATCAGCAAATCGTCGGTGAAGGCGCTGCCGTGCCGGAAGGAGAATTCGCCGGAAATTCGATCGAAACTCATGCCCGGTTGAAACAGGTCGCTGAAATCGAAACTGAGCCGGCGGGTGAGATTCTGCATGTTCAACATCCCGATCAGCCGCCCCAGACCCGGCTTGATGTCGCGCAGCTGACCCGATCCGACTTGGAGCTTCAACACGCCGTCCAAACGTTCGAGCGCGAAATCGGGCAACGCCGCCTTCCACTCGACCGCCAGTTCCGCCTGGGTCTCCCCGCGTTCGACCCCGCTGCCGGGATAGCCGAAACTGGCCAGAGTTTCCCCCAAGGATCGGCCGCGCAAAGTCGCCTTGAGCTTGGAGAAGCGGCCCGCCTCCCCGTCCGACCACTCGCCGCTGGCCTCGATCCGCTGCTGGTCGGAATCCAGCCGGATGTCGTTCAGATGGATGCCGTTCGGGCGCGGCGCGACGTTCAAGCGCAGCCGGCCGAGCGCGATATCCTCCCAGCGCAAATCAGCGACGGTCACGGCCAGCGGCGGCAACCCGCGCGGGTTCAAGTCCCCAAAAGCCGCCGCGCGCTCCGACGGCGGCTCGACCGCGCCACCGACCTTAAGCCGCTTCAAGGCGACCGTCACCGGGTGTTGCAACGTCGGTTGATCCGGCAGGGCGATTTCACCCGATAGCGCTTCTCCCGCGCACTCGATCGCCAAGCCGTCCGCTTGCCGGCGCGCGCGCGCCTCGATCCGGCCCAGCGACCGACCGCCGATCACCAACTCCTCAACGCGAGCATCGACCGCGCGCAACCACCGGGCGGGCCCGTCGGGGGCACTCGCTCCGGCCTCGCTCGCGGCGCTCCGGCGCTTGGCCGCCGCGCCGCCGGCGGCTTTGCCGTTGGTCTGCCCGGCGGGAAGCTCAGGGCTCCACCGCGTTAAATTGGCCACGACCGCCAACCCCGGTTGCTCCGGCACTTTCGCCGCGCCGGCGTTGATGCGCAACTCGCCGCGCTCGAAGCGCGGCTGGCGCGGAAACTCGCTTAATTCCACCGCCGCCCGGATTTGCGAGCCGTATTCCAGATCCAGGTTCAACTTGGCCTCCCTGACGGCGGGTCGGACGCCGAGCTTGATCGGTCGGGCTTCGGCGGCGGCCTTGGCAAACGGCGCGGGCAAGCCGATGGAAGTCCCGCGCAAATTCGAACTGAGATTCAAGCTGAAGGGCGGCGCGTTCGGCCGCTCCCGGCGGTGGGTCGGAACCGTCAACACCGCTTCCCAGTCGCTCTTGCCGCTGACGTAGGCTTTAAGGAAGCCAGTCGGCTCCGCCAGCACCTCGGACAAGTCCAAACGGCCGCGCGCCCGCGCCCGTAATTCCCGCGCGCCTTCGGAGCCGGTCAAATCCAGGTCGAGCAGAACCGGCTGACCCGAGAACCGCGTTTGGACGTTTTTCGCGTCGATGGTGCTTTCGGTAAAACGCACCTCGCCGCGCAAGCGTTCGAGATCGAGCTTGGCGTCGCCGACCGTGATCGCGTTATCCAACAATCCGACCCGCCCCCGGATCTGAGTGGGTCGCGCGTCCAGCGGAACCGTCAAGTCCAGATCGAGCGTCGCAAGGCCCTCGATGACCAAGGCCGGCAAATCCTCGCCCAACGCCTGACCGGCAGGACTGTCTTCCAAAACCCGCCACATGCTCGCGCCGCTGCCCTTGGCCCGTCCCTTCACCCGCACCACGACCCGATCCAGATCTTCGATCGCGACCTCCAATTTTTCCAGCTCGCCGTCGCGCAGCCGTCCTGAGTCGGCCTCGACCCACAAACCGCGATTGCGGAACGTTACCACGGTCCGCCCCCGTTCCAATCGCGGCCAACCGGGCATGTAGTCCACGATGGCGTTCTCGACCCGAAATTGGGTCTCGAACAAGCCTTCGCCGCCATCGAACGGAAAGCGGGCCGGCGGCCCTCGAAACACGACCTCCCCCGCCACCACCCGGCCGCCGACCAGCGCGCGGTCCAACCAAGCCACCGCCTCGGGCGGAATCACGGCCACCGGCAAGTACCGTTTCGCCTGATCGGCTCGGACATTCTGATAAGCGCCCTTGATGTCCAGCACCGGTTCCCCGGCGTCGGGCACGCTCACGCTGCCCCAGAACCGGCCGCTGAGATCGGGATTGGCGACCGACAAACCGTCGCTTTCCAGGCGAATTCCGTCCTGCGAACGCCGCCAGCTCACCGCGCCGCTTAGGGTGTCGAGCGTGAACGGCGCGCGCATCAGGCCGGCGGTATCGACCCGCACCCGGCGACTGTCCAGCTTGAGCTGGCCTTGTCGGGGCCCAAGCTCCAACAGACCGTTTACGTTGTCGAAGCAGGGGAGTTTGCGGACCGGCTGACAGGCCAGATCGCGCAAATGGACCGTGGCGAGATAATCCGCGCCGTCGGGGGCCGCTTGAAATTCGATTAGCGGCAATTCGCCGCGCGGATCGAGCGGGACCAACCAGCGGCGCGCCGGTTCGTCCAGCCAAGGCGTGACCCACGCCATCAGATCCTGCGCCCGCAGATCGCGCGCCTGACCGCGCCAACCTTCAACGGTCCGGTCCAAGATAAAACTGGGCTGGGCGGCGACTTGGCCCTTGCCGTCGCTGAAGCGGCCGCCGCCCGCGAGCCGCCAACCGCCGTCCAGCCGCCGCCAATCGAAACGAAGTTCGCCGTCCGGTAGTCGGGCCAGCCACGGCTTGAGCAGGGCGGAACGCGGCTCTGCTTTCAAGGCCGCTTGCTTGAGGCGCAACCGGCCTTCCCAGCGCAGCGGCCGCCACTCTTGCCAATCCCCGTCGATCTCCAGCGCCGCGTGACCGGCTTCGAAAGCCAGCGGCAGCGGCCAACGCGCCAAATCCAACCGGTCGGCCCGAAACCGAAACGTCCCCTGCCCGTCCTTGGCGGCGGCAGGATCGACGCGATGCTCGATGTCCAATTGCAGCCGCTCCCCGAAGCCGGCCGGCAGTTCGGCGGCGAAGGTGAGCTGTTGGCCGCCGGCGACTTGCTGGAGCTGGAAATAGGGATTCAAAAGTTGCAAATCCGCGCCGTCAGGCCGACGCAGCGCCAGCCGCTCGCCCACGATCTCCAGCCTCGGCAGGGAAAACAGCCAGCGGCCGACCTCCGGCAAGGTCGAAGCGGCGGCGATCTCCCCGCCGTCGTCCGAGAGGCGCGGCAGGCCGTCCGGCCCCTGCTCCAGCGTCAGATTGACGCCCTCCAGGCGGATGCGGTCCGGCACCGGCCGCCGCTCGCGCAAAGAGCGCCACAAATCCAGGCTGATCGCCGCTCGGGCAAAATGCGCCAGGGCCGCATCGCGCTCGGGTTCGTACAAGCTGACCCCTTGCAAGCGCAACCCGAGCCGCCAGCCGTCCCGGACCGCCGTCATTTTCTCAATCCGCACCGGCCGATGCAGATAATCGCTCAAGGCCGCCGCCAGCTCGTCGCGGTAATCGTCGAGGCGCGGCAGCAGCCACCACTGGGCGAAAGCGGCCAGCGCCAGCGCCGCCAGCACCAGTCCCAGCAGCAGCCGGCGCGACCAGCGCAACAGCCGCCGGGGCAGGCCGCGCGGATGCCAGTTCACATCAACACCACGTCGTATTGCTCGCGGGTGTACAGCGCTTCCGCCTGAAACTTGATGGGAATGCCGATGAACGCCTCCAGTTGCGCCACGCTGTGGGATTCCTGATCCAGCATCGCATCCACCACGTCCGGCGCGGCCAGCACCACGAACCGCCGGGGCGAATACTGGCGGGTTTCGCGCAGCAGCTCGCGAAAGATCTCATAGCAGACGGTTTCGGCGGTTTTGATCGATCCCCGGCCGTCGCACAGCGGGCAGGGCTCGCACAGGATTTGCTCCAGACTCTCGCGGGTGCGCTTGCGGGTCATTTCCACCAGGCCCAGCGGCGACACCTGAGAGATGTGGCTCTTGGCCCGGTCCTTTTCCAAATGCTTCTCCAAGGCTCTCAACACCGCTTGCTGGTGCTCCTCGCTGACCATGTCGATGAAATCGAGGATGATGATGCCGCCCAGGTTGCGCAGCCGCAGCTGGCGGGCGATGGCGGCCGCCGCCTCCAAATTGGTCTTGAAAATGGTTTCTTCCAGATTGCGGTGGCCGACGTAAGCGCCGGTGTTGACATCGATGGTGGTCATCGCCTCGGTCTGATCGACGATCAGATAGCCGCCGGATTTGAGCGGCACCTTCTTGCCCAGCGCCCGCTGGATTTCGTCCTCGATGCCGTACAGCTCGAAAATCGGCCGCTCGCCGGGGTAATGTTCGAGGCGCGGGACCATCTCCGGCACGAACTTATCGGCAAATTCGAGCATCCGCTGGCAGCTTTCCCGCGAGTCGATCCGCACCTTTTCCACGCTGTCGCCGACGAAATCGCGCAGCACCCGCAACGCCAGCGGCAGGTCTTCATACAGCGTGGCGATGCCGCCGGCGTGCGCGATGCGCTCTTGAATCGACGCCCACAACCGCTGCAAAAACTGCATGTCGGCCCGCAGCGCCCAGGATTCCGCGCCCTCGGCGGCGGTGCGCACGATGTAGCCGCCGCCGTACTCGGTGCGGAAGGCGTTGACCACCTCTTTCAAGCGCTGGCGTTCGCGTTCGCCGTCGATCTTGACCGACACGCCGGCCACCTCGGAATCGGCCAGGAACACCAAAAAGCGCGACGGCAAGGTGATGTGGGTGGTCAGCCGCGCGCCCTTGGTGCCGATAGGGTCCTTGATGACCTGCACCACGCGATCCTGGCCCTCGCGCACCAGATCGGTGATGGCGGGCAAGCGCTCGCCGCCGTTGCCGGACTCGGACCCGGTTTCGGGCCGGATGTCGGATACGTGCAAAAAAGCCGCCCGATCGAGCCCGATGTCCACAAAGGCCGCTTCCATGCCGGGCAGCACCCGACACACCCGGCCCTGGTAGATGTTGCCGACCAGACCGCGCTTTTCGGCCCGTTCGATCAGAATTTCCTGCAAGACGCCGTTCTCGACCACGGCGACCCGGGTTTCCCGTGGCGTGACGTTGATCAGAATTTCGTCGCCGGTGCCGCCTTCGGCGCGCGTGCTCATACGGTTGCGATCCCTGTCAGAAGGTTGGAAGTGGCCAAAGCGGCATGCCGAACTCCCGCAGCAGTTCGGCGGTTTCAAACAGCGGCAACCCCATTACGCCGGAGTAGCTGCCGCGCAACTCGGCGATGAAGGCCGCCGCCCGGCCCTGAATGCCGTAACCGCCGGCCTTGTCCGCCGGTTCGCCGCAGTCCCAATAGGCGGCGCGCTCCGCCGGCGACACCTCGCGAAAGCGGACCCGACTTTCCTGGACCTTGACCGCCTGGCGGCTGGGGGTCGCCAGGGCCACCGCGCTCAGCACCGCATGTTCGCGGCCCGACAGCCGCTCCAGCATCGCCAGCCCTTCGGCGCGGTCGCGGGGTTTGCCGAGAATCACGCCGTCCGCCACCACCGACGTATCCGCGCCCAGCACCGGCCAAGCCGCGCGCCGGCCGCGCGTCGCCGCGACTCCAGCCTGGGCCTTGGCCAGCGCCAGGCGGGCGACGTAGGCCGCCGGCGGCTCCTCGGCCAGCGGTGTTTCGTCCACCGCGACCGCCAGCAGGCGATAGCCGACGCCGATCTGGCGCAGCAGTTGGCGGCGGCGGGGCGAGGCGGAAGCGAGATAAAGTCGGACGGGGGACATGTCAGGCGCGATGGTAGGGATGGTTTCGCAACACACTCCAGGCCCGATACAGCTGTTCGGCGACCAGCACCCGCACCAGCGGATGCGGCAGGGTGAGCCTTGAGAGCGACCACAGCCGGTCGGCGCGGGTCCGGCACGGCGCGTCCAGACCGTCGGGACCGCCGACCAGCAGGCTCAAATCGCGGCCGTCTCGCAGCCAGCCGGTCAAGTGTTCGGCCAGTTCCGCCGTACTCCATTGCGATCCGCGTTCATCCAAGGCGATGGAATAGGAACCGGCCGGAATCGCCGCCGCCAAGCGTTCGCCCTCCTCGCGCAACGCGCGGGCCGCATCGGCGCTGGGGGTCCGCTTGCCGGCGGGGATTTCGATCAGATTCAACGCGCACTCGCGCGGCAACCGCGTCGCATACTCGGCATAGCCGGCCTTGATCCAATCCGGCATCCGCGTGCCGATCGCCAGCAAATGAATTTTCATGCGCCGGCCGCCGGCCGTCAGCCGCCCGCGGTGCGGCCGGCGCTGCTGCGTTCATGCAAAGACCATAACTTTTCCAGATTGTAGAAGTCGCGGGTCTGGGGCAGCATGACGTGGACGATGATGTCGTTCAAATCGACCAGCACCCATTCGGCTTCTCGCTCGCCCTCGACGCCCAGCGGCTTGATTCCGGCTTGACCGGCTTTCTCGATCACTTTGTCGGCCACCGATTTGACGTGGCGGGTGGAGGTGCCGCTGGCGACGACCATCAGATCGGTGAAGCTGGCGACGCCGCGCACGTCGAGCACCTTGATGTCCTGGGCTTTCAATTCCTCCAGGGCGTCGACGACAATTTTCCGCAAATCTTCAAGTTGCATGGACTCCGGTTTTTCCTTATCAAGTAGCGCTCGTGGGAGAAGCATCCGACCGGTAGAGCGCCCGGTCGTGGATATAAGCCAGCGCCGCCTCCGGCAGCAGATAGCGGATCGACTGACCTTGCGCCAGCAGCCGGCGAATCTGAGTGGCGGAAATGGCCAATTGGGTGACCGGTTGGAACAGCACCCGACCGGCCGGTTGCCCGCGCAAAGCCGCCGGCTCCTGGATCACGCGCGGGGCGATGAAATCCTCCAGCGCCGGTGGCAGCAGCGCTTGCGACGCGCCGGGCCGCTGCATGACCACCAGATGGGCGAGATCGGTCAATTCTTGCCAGCGCCGCCAGGTGTGCAGCTCGCGAAAGGCGTCGCCGCCGACGATCAGGCACAAGGGCGCGACGCCGATTTCCTCGCGCAACGAGGCCAAGGTGTCCACCATGTACGACGGCCCCGGCCGGCGCAGTTCCCGGTCGTCGGCGACAAAACTCGGCTGTCCCGCCGTCGCCAGCCGCACCAACTCCAGACGCTGCTCGGCGCTGATCGAGGGCGTATCGCGATGGGCCGGAATCCGGCAGGGAATGAAACGGACTTCGGCCAGATCCAGAAGTTCCAACACTTCCAACGCCGGGCGCAGATGGCCGTAATGAATGGGATCGAAAGTCCCCCCCAGCACGCCGACCGGGCGCGACGCTGGCGGCATCAAGCCCGCCCCCGATCAGGCCGACGGCGGGTCAATGGCGGTAGGGCGATTTCAACGACGCACGTGGCCATCGCCCAACACCACGAATTTCTGAGTGGTCAAACCTTCGACTCCGACCGGGCCGCGCGCGTGCAGTTTGTCGGTGCTGATGCCGATTTCCGCGCCCAAACCGTATTCGCCGCCGTCGGCGAACCGGGTTGAGGCGTTCACCATCACCGAACTGGAATCGACCTCGCGCAGGAAGCGCCGCGCCCGGCTGTAATCCTCGGTCACGATAGCGTCGGTGTGGGCGGACCCGTAAACCGCGATATGGTTCATGGCTTCCTCGATGTCTCTCACCACCCGGATCGCCAGGATGGGGGCGAGATATTCCGCGTACCAATCGTCCTCGGTGGCGATCTTGACGCCGGGAATGAGGTCGCGGACGCGGGCGCAGCCGCGCAGTTCCACACCGGCGTCCTGATACATCCGGCCCAGCAGCGGCAGCGCCCGCTCGGCGATCCCTTCCGCCACCAGCAGCGTTTCCATGGTGCAGCAGGTCCCATAACGCTGGGTTTTGGCGTTGTAGGCCACCGCCGCCGCCTTGTCGATGTCGGCGCGGTCGTCGATATAGACGTGACAGACGCCGTCGAGGTGCTTGATCACCGGTACCCGCGCCTCGCGGCTGATCCGTTCGATCAGGCCCTTGCCGCCGCGCGGCACGATCACATCGACATATTCCGCCATCCGGATCAGCTCGCCGACGGCGGCGCGGTCGGCGGTGTCGATCACTTGCACCGCATCGCTCGGCAACTGGGCTGCGGCCAAGCCTTTTTGGATGCAGGCGGCGATGGCGCGGTTGGAGTTGAGCGCCTCGGAGCCGCCGCGCAGGATGGCGGCATTGCCGGCTTTCAGGCACAGCGCGGCGGCGTCGGCGGTCACGTTCGGGCGCGATTCGTAGATGATGCCGATGACGCCCAACGGCACCCGCATCCGCCCGACCTGAATTCCGGACGGCCGGTATTTGAGATCGGTGATTTCGCCCACGGGGTCGGGCTGGGCGGCGACTTCTCGCAAGCCTTGCGCCATCCCATGAACGCCTTTGGGGGTCAATTCCAGCCGGTCGAGCAGCGCCGGCTCCAGACCGGAGGCGCGACCGGCGTCCATGTCCAGTTGGTTGGCCGCGCGCAAGCTCGCCTCGGCCGCTTCCAGCGCGTCGGCGATGGCGTGCAAGGCGGCATCCTTGCTCCGCGTTTCGGCTTGGCCGACGACGCGCGAAGCAGCGCGGGCACGCTGGCCGACTTCGGTCATGTAGCGGCCAATTGCATCGGCGGAGTCAGCAGATATATTCATCGCTACCTAACCTTACTTGTCGAATACCAGGAATCAGCCTAAGGTCTCAGAAACGATCATCGCATCAAAGATTCAGTTTTTCTCAGATGAAACTTTTTCAGCAGCAATCGCTATACGCTCCATCATTGCAACATTTTGAGAAGCGATCACACGAGTTTGCTCCAGAATATCAATTTGCCGTTCCATAAGAGGAAGTATTTTCATTTGAGGAGAACTTTTACCCATACACTTTCTCATATAGAAAACGTAAACCAAAATTAACAGCAACAATGGCAGAAAGCTTATTAAAAGCTCAGTCCAAACCCCTTTTCTTTTATTGGGTTGATTGACAAAATGCTGCTCTGCATACACCACCTGAACATTATAACTATCATAAGATTCTTTGAGTTTATCGGCAGAACCTTTTAGTCTAAAACCAACCTCTTTCGAAATCGGCACTATTACCTGATACAGCGGCTGTGTAATGACATCAACCAATTTCTTTTGCGAATCGAAAAATCGAGCCTCAATAATTAATTCATCAACCGGGAAAGGATTAGTATTTTTCAATGTTCCAAGGACAGTCACCACTCTTTTTCCATCAGGTTCTGAATAAGACATTGAACTATCTACAATATTGAGCTTAGTTAGATCAGCGTTTATATCCTCGTCATTCGCCGCTTGTAGAGACAATGAGAAAAACATCAATAACATCGTCATAAGAAAAGTCCTTACCATATAGATCTCCTAAAAAATACAAAGCAATAGAACGCTCAAGTCGACTGTATCTTGTCGGACAAGAGTTCCACACCCGCCAACCGTAATCCGTTCGCTCGTAGTTCATCCCACGGCGAACCGGCTTCGACCCCCTTGATCGTTCGGTCGGCGCGGGCGCAAGCGCGCAACAAAACCCGACAGTCCGCCGCGCTCAACCGTTGCGACGCCTGACGGAGCAAGGGTTTGCGTTTTTCCCAGATTTTTTGCTCGGTCAAGGCAGCCTCCAGCGACCGCCCCCGTTCCTTGGCGAAGGCCAGAGAAACCAGCCGGCGGATTTCCTGATGCAGCGCCCAATTGATCAACAGCGGTTCGACACCTTCCTCGCGCAAGCCGTTCAAAATCCGCGCCGTCCGCTCCGGTTGCCCCAGAAGACCGGCGTCCACAAAATCATAGATGCTGTAGCGGGCGCTGTCGTCCACCGCCGCCAGCACGGCCTCGGCCGTGAGTTCCGAACCCTCGACCAACAGCGCCAGCTTTTCGATGTCCTGCGCGGCGGCGAGCAGGTTGCCTTCGACCCGCTCGGCCAATAGCGCCGCCACCTCGGGCGCGGCCTTCAGACCGCGTTCCCGCAGCCGGCGTTCGATCCAGCCCGGCAACTGTCGCGGCTCCACCGGCAGCGCCGCCACCGCGACGCCTGCCTGCTCCAGCGTCAAAAACCAGCGGCTTTTCTGCGCGGTCCAATCGAGCTTGCCGGCGGTCATCAACAGCACGGCGTCTTCGGCCGGACGGGCGGCATAGGCTTCCAAGGCCCGCGCGCCGGCGTCGCCCGGTTTGGCGTTGCCCAGCCGTAATTCCAGCAAGCGTCGCTCGGCGAACAGCGACAGGCTGGCCGCCCGTTGGGCCAGCGCGCTCCAGTCAAAGCCGGCTTCGACGGTCAGGCATTCCCGCTCGGCATGGCCGCGCGCGCGCGCGGCGGCGCGGATGGCGTCCGCCGCTTCCAACGCCTGCAACGGCTCCTCGCCAAACACCAGATACAGCCGCGCCAGGGTTCTACGCAGATGCTCGGCCAACTGATCGGGACGCAGCCTCAAGACTTGACGGCCTGCAAGCGGCGGACGATTTGCCAGGCCATATCCTCGGCCATGCTCTCCGTCAGCGATTCTTGCGCCGCCTCAAAACCGAGCACCCGGTTTTCATCGAACAGCACGGCGCGGTTGGCGCTGACGCCCTCGGCGCCGATCAAGACTTGGCCGTCAGGGCGCTTGACGTCGTAAGCCGCGCTGTAGACCAGGGAATATTCTCGTTTGATATCAAGACGGTCGGCGGCCATGGCGCGCCGGCCGCCGCCTTCGTTCAGGATGGTGAGGACCGCCGTCGCCTGCGAGGGATCGCGGGTGACGGTGACACCGTTACGCGCCAGCACCACCGGCAGCTTGCGGCTCAGCACGCCCGGCGGCGTTCCAATCGCCAGCTGGCTTTGCACGTAAATCACCCGCAGCTCCGGCGCGAGTTGCACCGGCCCGCGCAGTTGAAACCCACAGCCCGCCAGCAGCAGCGCGACCCATCCCAAACCGTTTGCAACAATCCAACGCATGGCGGTTTCCTCAGCAAACCACGTTGACCAACTTGCCCGGAACCACCACGATCTTGCGCACCGGCCGGCCTTCGACGAAGCGTTGCACGTTCGGTTCGGCTTGCGCGGCCTGTTCGATGGCGGCCCGGTCGGCATCCACCGGCACGTCGATTTGACCGCGCAGCTTGCCGTTAACCTGGACCACCAACGTCACCAGCGACCGCGCCAACGCCGCGTCGTCGGGCTTCGGCCATCCGGCGTTCAGAATATCGTCGCCGTAGCCCAAGTTCCGCCAAAGGGTATGCGCGATGTGCGGGACGATCGGCGACAGCAAGCGCAGCAGCAGGCTCAACCCTTCCCGGCGCACCGCGTCGGCCGCCGCGCCGTCCGCGTCGGTCCGCGCCAGCGCGTTCAGCATTTTCATGCCGCCGGAAACGACGGTATTGAACTGGTGGCGGCCGAAGTCGAACAAGGCTTGCCGCAACGCTTCATGAATGTCGCGGCGCGCGGCGCGCAGCGGCTCATCCAGCGCGGTGGGATCCACCTCGCCAGCGGCGCGGATCGCGTGCTGTTGCTCGGCGGCGTAAACCCACAGCCGCCGCAAGAAACGATAGGCCCCGGCCACGCCGGTATCGGACCATTCCAACGCCTGTTCCGGCGGCGCGGCGAACATCATGAACAGCCGGGCGGTGTCGGCCCCGTACTGCTCGATCAGGGTCTGCGGGTCCACGCCGTTCTTGCGGGACTTGGACATGGTGCCGATCCCGCCGTACTCGACCGGCCGGCCGTCCGCGACCGCCGTGACGCTCGCCACCCGGCCGTGCTCGTCGCGGCTCATGTCCACTTCGGCGGGCGGATAGTAGCTGATGCCGCCCTTTTCGCCCTTGCGGAAAAAAATGTGGTTCAGCACCATGCCTTGCGTCAGCAAATTGGCGAACGGCTCGGACACCTTGGTCAGGCCCAAATCCCGCATGACCTTGGTCCAAAATCGCGAATACAGCAGGTGCAGGATGGCGTGTTCGATGCCGCCGATGTATTGATCGACCGGCATCCAGTAATCGGCTCGCCGATCCACCATCGCGTTCGCGCCGGGCGCGCCGTAGCGGAAGAAATACCAGGACGAGTCCACGAAGGTGTCCATGGTGTCGGTTTCGCGCCGCGCCGGCTTGCCGCATTGCGGACAGGGGCAATTCAAAAATTCCGGATGCTTGTTGAGCGGGTTGCCGGAGCCGTCCGGCACCAGATGCTCCGGCAGCACCACCGGCAACTGTTCGTCCGGCACCGGAACCGCGCCGCACGCGGCGCAATGGACCATCGGGATGGGGGTGCCCCAGTAACGTTGCCGGGAAATACCCCAGTCGCGCAACCGCCAAATGACTTTCTTCTCACCCAGATCCCTGACGCTCAAATCGCCGGCGATGGCATCCACCGCCTGCTCGAAATCGAGGCCGTCGTATTTGCCGGAGTTGATGCAGACGCCGTAATCGGCGTAGGCGTCCTGCCACGGCGCGGGCGTTGTATCGCCGGCGCGGGTGCGGATCACCGGCTTGATCGGCAAGCCGAATTGATGGGCGAAGGCAAAATCGCGCTCGTCGTGCGCGGGCACCGCCATCACCGCGCCTTCGCCGTAGCCCATTAACACGTAGTTGGCGACCCACAGCGGCAGCGGTTCGTCGGTGAGCGGATGGGTGACGGTCAGCCCCGTGGACATCCCCTTTTTTTCCTGGGTCGCCAGTTCGGCCTCGGTGACGCCGCCGCGCCGGCATTCCTCAATAAAGGCGGCGAGCCGCGGGTTGCCCTCGGCCGCGCGCAGCGCCAGCGGATGTTCGGCGGCCACGGCGACGTAGGTCGCGCCCAACAGGGTGTCGGCGCGGGTGGTAAAGACCCACAGTATGTTGGGCTCGCTTCCGTCATCCGCCGTTTTTCCAGCAGACGGCGGAAGTTGATAGGGGAAGCCGATCCGGACGCCGTGACTTTTGCCGATCCAGTTTTTCTGCATCAGCTTGACCTGCTCCGGCCAGCCGGGCAGCTTGTCAATTTCAGTTAGCAGTTCCTCGGCATAGCGGGTGATCGCCATGTAATACATCGGGATCTCACGCTTTTCGACCAGCGCGCCGGTGCGCCAGCCGCGCCCGTCGATCACCTGTTCGTTGGCCAGCACGGTTTGATCCACCGGGTCCCAGTTCACCACGCCGGTCTTCAAATAAACGACGCCTTGCTCCAGCATCCGCAAGAACAACCATTGATTCCAGCGGTAATACTCCGGCTGGCAGGTGGCGAGTTCGCGGTCCCAGTCCAGCGCGAAGCCCAGCGACTGGAGCTGCTTTTTCATGTAGGCGATGTTGTCGTAGGTCCATTGCGCCGGGGCCACGCCCCCCGCCATCGCGGCGTTTTCGGCGGGCAGACCGAAAGCGTCCCAGCCCATCGGCTGCAACACGTTCTTGCCCAGCATCCGCTGGTAGCGGGCGATCACATCGCCGATGGTGTAATTGCGGACGTGCCCCATGTGCAGCCGCCCGCTGGGATAAGGGAACATGCACAGGCAGTAATATTTCTCGCGGCCCGGCTCCTCGCGCGCGGCGAAGGCCCGTCGCTCGTTCCAATAACATTGCGCTTCCGCTTCAATAACTTGCGGATTGTAAGACTCAGCGATCACGGCGGTTCCCTAGCTTCAAAATTAAATGCGGTAAGATAACACAACTTTAAATCCCGCTGGCGCGAAGCCGGCCCCAAACGAGGCCCCATCCGTGAACGAGCACCCCTCGCAACGCCCCACGCTCAGCTACCGCGACGCCGGCGTGGACATCGACGCCGGCAACCGGCTGGTGGACCGCATCAAGCCGCACGCGCGGCGCACGCGCCGGCCCGGCGTGCTGGGCGGCTTGGGCGGTTTCGGCGCGCTGTTCGAGTTGCCGCTGGACCGCTACCGTCAACCCGTGCTGGTCTCCGGGACCGACGGCGTGGGCACCAAACTGAAACTGGCGCTGGAGCTGAACCGACACGATACCATCGGCATCGACCTGGTGGCGATGTGCGTCAACGATGTGTTGGTGGTCGGAGCCGAGCCGTTGTTCTTTCTGGATTATTACGCCACCGGCAAACTGGATGTCGAGGTCGCAGCGACGGTGATCAAGGGGATCGCCGATGGCTGCGAGCAGGCCGGCGCGGCGCTGGTGGGCGGCGAAACCGCCGAAATGCCGGGGCTGTATCAGGCGGGCGATTACGACTTGGCGGGCTTTTGCGTCGGCGTGGTCGAGAAAGCCAAGATCATCGACCCCAGCCGGGTCCAGGTCGGCGATGTCTTGCTCGGACTGGCTTCCTCCGGCCCGCATTCCAACGGCTATTCGCTGATCCGCAAGATTCTGTCGGTCGGCGGCGAAGCTCTCGACCAAGCGTTTGCCGGCGCCACCCTCGGCGAAGCGCTGCTGGCTCCGACCCGCATCTACGTTAAACCGATGTTGCGCTTGCTGGAACAGGTGGAGGTTCACGCCATCGCCCACATCACCGGCGGGGGCTTGACCGAGAATCTGCCGCGCGTGTTGCCGGCGGATGCCAAGGCGACGCTTAACGTCGCCAGCTGGCGGCGACCGGCCATTTTTCAATGGTTGCAACAACGCGGCAATGTGGCCGACGCCGAGATGTGGCGCACCTTTAACTGTGGCGTCGGCCTGGTGGTCTGCGTCGCGCCGGATGCCGTCGATACGGCGCTGGAGCTATTGCGCGCCTCGGGTGAAACGGTTTGGCGGCTGGGGGAAATCACGGCTGGCGAGGGCGAACCCATCGTGGAGTTTTATCCATGAACGAGGCCCGTAAAATCCGGTTAGTGGTGCTGATTTCCGGGCGAGGCAGCAACCTGCAAGCGATTTTGGATCAAGCCGCCAGCGGCGAGCTGCCGGTGGACATCGCCGCCGTCATCAGCAATCGGCCCGGCGTTCAAGGTCTGGAACGGGCGCGCCGAGCCGGCGTTCCAGCGCTGGAGTTGGACCACAAAGCATTTTCCGACCGACCTGGCTTCGAAGCGGCGCTGGTCGAATTGATCGACCGCCATCAACCCGATTTGGTGGTTCTGGCGGGTTTCATGCGGGTGCTGACTCCCAGTTTTACCGATCATTACCGGGGCCGGTTGCTCAACATTCACCCGTCGCTATTGCCAAAATTTCGGGGCCTGCACACCCACGAACGAGCCATCGCCGCCGGCGAAACCGAGCATGGCGCGAGCATCCATTTCGTCACCGCCGAATTGGACGGCGGGCCGATCATCGTTCAAGCGCGGGTGCCGGTGCTGCCGGGCGATGATCCCGATACCCTGGGGGCGCGGGTGCTTGAACAGGAACATCGCTTGTACCCGCAAGCGATCCGCTGGTTTGCGCAAGGGCGGCTGGGATTGGAGGGCGAACGGGTGCGGTTCGACGGCCGGCCGCTGGAAAATCCGCTGGAGCTTACCGATTTGACTTAATCGGATGAATGCCCTCGGTCGCGAGGTTCATCGCCGCCGATCCGGCTCGGCGTCGGCCCGCTTTGATGCTTGTATTTGGCGTCCTGACGCTTGGAATAAGGACGGATGGCGGGATGGGTCAAGGTCTCGAAACTGATCGCGCAAATCGCCATGCCGGGCCGCAGGGCCAGCGGCAGCTTGCCGCTGTTATAACATTCCAACACGATGGAACCGCTCCAACCGGGATCAATGCGATGCGCGGTGACGTGCACCATCAAGCCCAAGCGGGCCAAACTGGAACGGCCGTCCAGCCAGCCGACCAGATCGTCCGGCACGGTGACGGTCTCGGCGGTGGCCGCCAGCGCCAGTTCGCCGGGATGGATGAAAAATGCCTCCTCCGGACCGATCTCGATCTCCTTGCTCATGATCCGATTGATGGCCTTGTCGACCGCCTCTCGGGGACCGCTGAGATCGATATAGGGCGCGGCGTGATCGTTGAATACTCGGAAGCGGCTGCCCAAGTGCAAATCCACGCTCACCCCGTTGATCCGACCGGACGCGGGGCGCGGCTCGATACAAATTTTACCCTCGTCCAGACAACGTTCGATGTCGCGGTCGCACAAGCGCACTGACGTTTTCCTCCAACCAAAACTAAAAGCGCGGCCGAAACCGCGCTGCTGAAGCGGTCAACGATACACTCTGACCCGCTGACAACTGCGATATTTGACGCCGTGACGCCAATAATTCCGACACACGGTCCGATAGCGATAAGCGGGCCTTGTGGTAGTAGTGCAAATCCGCTTGTGGACGCCGCGGCTATAAACGTCGCGGCAGCGGGTCGCGGCTTCGGCTTCTTGAATTGGCAAAGCGACGGCGCCACCGACGAAGAAGGCCAATAAACCCACTTGAATCAGCTTTTTCATTAAGACTCCCTCAGCAAAAAGAGGATCAAAAACGGTCAAGGTCTGATGAGACCCACCTAAGCATAGAACGAAAAAACTTTATGTATTCTGAATGATGATGTTGGGAAACTTGTGGCTGTAATTCTTCGCCTGGAGCGACAGCCGGGCGGCGGCGCGGCGGGCGATGTCGCGGTACAAGCCGGCGATCCGGCTGTCCGGCTCCGCGACGACCGTCGGTCGACCGTTGTCGGTTTCCTCGCGGATGCGGATATCCAACGGCAACGAGCCGAGAAAAGGCACGCTGTACTGCTCGGCCATCCGCTGCCCGCCGCCTTCACCAAAAATGTGTTCCTCGTGGCCGCAGTTCGAACAAATATGGATGCTCATGTTCTCGACCACGCCGAGCACCGGCACTTCCACCTTCTCGAACATTTTTAAACCCCGACGCGCATCCAGCAAGGCGATATCTTGCGGGGTGGTGACGATAACCGCGCCGCTGACCGGCACCTTCTGCGACAGGGTCAACTGCGTGTCGCCGGTGCCGGGCGGAAGGTCGATCACCAAATAGTCCAAATCTTGCCAGCGGGTATCGCGCAGCAGTTGCTCCAGCGCTTGCGTCACCATCGGCCCGCGCCAGACCATCGGCGTCTCCTCTTCGATCAGATAACCGATGGACATGGATTGAATGCCGTGGCTGAGCACCGGGTTGAGCGATTTTCCATCTGGCGATTCCGGCCGATCGTTAGACCCCAACATCCGCGGCTGGCTGGGTCCGTAGATGTCGGCGTCCAACACCCCCACCGTCGCGCCCTCGGCGCTCAGCGCCAGCGCCAGATTGACCGCCGTGGTCGATTTGCCGACGCCGCCCTTGCCCGACGCCACCGCGATGATGTTCTTGACCCCCGGCAACGGCTTCAAGCCTTTCTGCACTTCGTGGGCGACGATCTTGCTCTCCAGCTTGATCTCGACCGACGAAATCGCCGGCAACGCCGCCAGCCGCTCGCGCAGCGCGGCGGTTAGCGTGTCTCGGTATCCGGCGGCCGGATAACCCAATTCGATATCCAAAGTCAGGCGGGAACCGTCGATTTGGATCGCCTTGACGCACTTGGCGGCGATCAAATCCTGATCCAGATAAGGGTCCACATAGCCCTTGAGGGCGGTTTCCACATCGGCGCGCGTGACCGCGGTCATAGCTCAATTCCTCGTTGTCTGGGAGTAGTCGATTTCGGACGCCCGGCGGCCCCGCTCTCGCCGGGCGCGCCGCTGGTACAATCCTTACTTAAATAGGGGAACGCCCCGAGCGGACCGTCACCGCCTCGCATCGGCCATCGCGCGCCGGCGGCGCTCCTCGCGGGCCTGTCGACGGATGACAGCGCTAGCGGATGCTGCTAACGTAGCGGCCTTTCCGAGCGACCGCAACTGTCCGCGCCATGAGCAACCCGCCGATCCGCCGCATTCTCGTCACCAGCGCCCTGCCCTACGCCAACGGCCCGATTCACATCGGCCACTTGGTGGAATACATTCAGACCGACATCTGGGTCCGCTTTCAAAAGCTGCGCGGCCACGAATGCTACTACGTTTGCGCGGATGACGCTCACGGCACGCCGATCATGCTGCGCGCCGAGCAGGATGGCCTGAGCCCCCAACAGCTCATCGACCGCATCTGGGGCGAACACCGCGCCGATTTTGCCGATTTCCTGATCGAATTTGACAACTATTATTCCACCCATTCGCCGGAATGCCGTCATTACGCTGAATTGATCTATCGCCGCCTGGATCAGGCCGGCCACATCAGCCGCCGGATCATCACCCAAGCCTACGATCCGGAAAGGCACATGTTCCTGCCGGACCGCTTCATCAAGGGCGAATGCCCGCGCTGCGGCGCGCTGGACCAATACGGCGACAGTTGCGAAAACTGCGGCGCGACCTACTCGCCGACCGATTTAAAAAATCCCCGCTCGGTCGTGTCCGGCGCGACACCGATCACCAAGGAATCGCTGCATTTCTTTTTTAAGCTGGCCGATTTCGAAATCCTGCTGAAAGACTGGATCGCCAGCGGATCGATCCAGCCGCAAATGGCCAACAAGCTGGATGAATGGTTCACCGCCGGCCTGCAGGAATGGGACATCTCGCGCGACGCGCCGTATTGGGGCTTCGAAATTCCCGACGCGCCCGGCAAATACTTCTACGTCTGGCTGGACGCCCCGATCGGCTACATGGCCAGCTTTCAACACTACTGCGACCGCTCCGGCCTGCAATTCGACGACTTCTGGAAACCCGACAGCACCGCCGAGGTGCATCACTTCATCGGCAAGGACATCGCCTACTTCCACATCCTCTTTTGGCCGGCGGAGCTGACCGGAGCCGGCTTCCGCAGGCCGACCGCCGTCAACTGTCACGGCTTCCTGACCGTGGACGGCCAGAAGATGTCGAAATCGCGCGGCACCTTCATCAAGGCCCGGACCTATCTCCACCATTTGCGACCGGAGTATTTGCGTTATTACTTCGCCAGCAAACTGAACGACGGCATTGTAGAACGACACATGA
>DJIW01000090.1:25447-26490 GCA_002433805.1 Competibacteraceae bacterium UBA6584
GCCAGCAAACTGAACGACGGCATCGACGATCTGGATTTGAATTTCGAGGACTTCGCGCAGCGGGTCAACAGCGATCTGGTCGGCAAGCTGGTCAACATCGCCAGCCGCTGCGCCGGCTTCATCACCCGCCGCTTCGAGGGCCGCCTGGCCGAACAACTGGCCGAAGCGAAGCTTTATGCGGAATTCGTCGCCGCTGGCGACTCTATCGCCCAGGCTTACGAAGGGCGGGAGTTCGGCCGGGCGATGCGCGAGATCATGGCGCTGGCCGACCGGGCCAATCAGTACATCGACGAGAAAAAGCCCTGGGCGCTGGCCAAACAGCCCGAAGCGGAGACTGACGTTCAAGCGGTTTGCAGCATGGGGCTCAATCTGTTTAGGGTTTTGATGATCTACCTCAAACCCGTATTGCCGGGCATCGCCGGGCAAGTCGAAGAATTTCTGAAAATACCGCCGCTGCGCTGGGCGGATCTGGACGCGCCGCTGCTCGGTCAGGCGATTGCCGAATTCAAGCCTTTGATCCAACGAGTTGAAATGACGCAGATTAAAGCCATGGTCGAAGAATCCAAAGAAGGTGTCGCCGTCACTGAAACACCAGCCAAGCCGGGGCCGCTGGCGGCGGAGCCGATCGGCCCGAGCATCACCATCGACGACTTCGCCAAGCTGGACTTGCGCGTGGCGCGGATCGTCAAGGCCGAAGCCGTCGCTGGCGCGGACAAGCTGGTGCGGTTGGAACTGGAACTCGGCGGCGAAACCCGCCAAGTGTTCGCCGGCATCAAATCGGCTTATGCGCCCGAAGATCTGGAAGGCCGGATGACGGTCATGGTCGCCAATCTCGCGCCGCGAAAAATGCGTTTCGGCGTTTCCGAAGGGATGATTTTGGCTGCTGGCGACGCCAGCGGAATTTACCTGCTTGCGCCCGATAGCGGCGCGGCGCCGGGAATGCGGGTCAAGTGAGCGGGAATTCGCTGTGCCTAATGCGCGCCCTTGCCCCAAAAAACGGTGTGGACCGTTTGCAGCAGGATGACGGTATCAAAAAACATGCT
>DJIW01000094.1 GCA_002433805.1 Competibacteraceae bacterium UBA6584
CTGGTCGCAACGATCAAACTGTTTGCGGAAGTCAGTTACGAACTGCTTCACATCCATCACTCGCTACCCTCTTATCGGCTGTTGCCGGTCGAACGCGACTTTGCGGCCGCCACCCTCCAGTCCCTGGATCTGACGGCCGATGTCTTGGTCAGGGCGGCGACCTGGCTGCTGGCGCAAGCCAACCGTCTCGGCTTCTCCCTCCCCGTCGATCACCTTCCTTCCGAACACTATATCGAACACCTGCCGCCGGGCCGCCTGCCGCATGACCGGGCGATGCGCAAAATAAAGAATGCTGATGAAACAGTTACTTATTTGGCGACCGCCTACTTGAACCTCGCCGCCGACAGCGAAGTGTTAAATACCGCCGAAAACGTCGAGCCCAAGGATTACGCGACCTGTTTCCCCGACCCGATCAGCGAGGATACCCTTCGCTATCTAAAAGTCCGCTTTCATTGCCTTCAATCGCTCTACGACACCTACGTTTCGGAAACCGCGATCGAGTCGCTGGACCCCAATCTGCCCACCTTGCGCGGTCACATCAGCATTGTCTTTCACTTGCTGGAAATCGCGACTTACCTGGTGCATTACTACGAGCGCCACCTCAACGAGCACACCGGCGATTCGGCGTTGCGCCGTCGGCCGGTGATCGCGCCGGGGACATTGCTGGCGATGATGATGAATTATTCCATCGCCTTTTCCGGTCTTTATCTGAAATACGGCCGCTGTTTTTGCCACACCATGCTCAGGCGCTATGCCGAAATCGGCCGGATCGAAGCGCCGGTGCCGTCCTACCGCGGCTTTCACGTTCGCCCCTCGACCTTGATCGCGCGCATCGTGCAACACTACGGCAGCCTGGTGGTGATGGAACTGGACGGACAGTCCTACGACGCCGGCTCGCCGATGGATATTTTCAGGGCCAACGAAAAGATCAACGCCCAAAAACGGCGCTGGCTGGTATCGGAAATCGGCCGGCAGTCCCTGCCGGAAGGAGCGCTAGACGACAGTCAAATCAGGGCGGCCGTGCTCGACATCGTGATCAAGCTGGCCGAACAGGGCAAAATCGTCGTCTACCAGCAGCCGCTGCAATTTTCGGATGAATTCAGCAAAGACGGCCTTCTGCTGGAAACGGTCACCAAGGAAATAGCCAAGCTGCAAGCGACCGGCCAGATCGATATCCGCACCGATTTAAACATCACCTTTATCGGCGACAAACGGGTCTTGAGCGATCTTGCGCTGCTGGCGGAATCCGGCTACGGCGAGGATCATTTCGGCAATAATATCGCCTTGCCCAAGGAACTGGCGTACTTGCGCCGTTAACACTTCCGGCCGCCCCGCCCCGCTTCAAGGATAACGCCGCCGCCCGGCGCACCGGTCCCATTCCCGCAACCGCTCCAGTTTTTCGCCGATGCGCCCTTCCAATCCGTTGGTGGTCGGCTGGTAATAGCGCGCGTTTTTCAACTCCGGCGGAAAATAGCATTCGCCGGCGGCGTAAGCGTTCGGTTCGTCGTGGGCGTAGCGGTAGCCCTCGGCATGACCCAATTCGCGCGCCAGGGCGGTGGGCGCGTTGCGCAGGTGCGCCGGCACCTCCAGCGTGCCGTAGCGCCCGACATCGCGCCGGGCCGCCGCGAACGCGGCATCCACCGCGTTGCTTTTGGGCGCCACCGCCAGATAGACCACGGCTTGGGCGATCGCCAGCTCGCCTTCGGGACTGCCCATGCGCTCTTGCGCCTCCCAAGCGTTCAACGCCAGTTGCAGGGCGCGGGGATCGGCGTTGCCGATGTCCTCGCTGGCCATCCGCGCCACCCGTCGGGCGATGTAGAGCGGATCGCAACCGCCGTCCAGCAGCCGCGCCAACCAGTAGAGCGCCGCGTCCGGGCCGCTGCCGCGAACGGCTTTATGCAAGGCGGATATCTGGTCGTAAAACAGATCGCCGCCCCGGTCGAAGCGCCGCCCCGCGCCTTGGCCCACGGCCTCCGGCAATGCCGTCTCCAGCGTTATGCCTTGAGCATCCGCCAGTTCCGCGGCCAGTTCCAGCCAGATCAAGACGCGGCGCGCATCGCCGTCGGCGGCTTGAGCCAACCGCGCCCGCGCCGGCTCCGACAGCGTCCAGCGTCCGCCCAAACCCCGTTCGGCATCGTCGAGCGCCCGCGCCAGCACCTGTTCGAGGGCGGGCGCATCCAAACTGTTCAACACGTAGACCCGCACTCGTGACAGCAAGGCGTTATTGAGCGCGAAACCGGGATTTTCCGTGGTGGCTCCGACAAACGTCAGCGTGCCGTCCTCCACATAAGGCAGAAAAGCATCCTGCTGGCCTTTGTTGAAGCGGTGGACCTCGTCCACGAACAGGATCGTGCGCCGCTGGCACTCGCGCCAAAGCGCTTGCGCCCGCTCCACCGCCGCGCGTACCTCGCGCACGCCCGCCATGACCGCCGACAAGCGGATAAATTCGGCCTGACAAGCGCCCGCCAGCAGTTCGGCCAACGTGGTTTTACCGGCGCCGGGCGGTCCCCACAGCACCATGGAATGCGGTTGGCCGCGCTCGATGGCCGCCCGCAGCGGTTTGCCCGGCGCGAGCAGATGCGCTTGACCGACGAACTCATCCAGCCGGCGCGGCCGCAGGCGGTCGGCCAGCGGCCGGCGCGCGTCGGCGGCCGCTTCCGTCGCTTCCATCGTGCGCGATGTCTCCATCGTCTCCGCCAAGCGGCGCTCTCAGCCTGAATCGCCGACCACGTCCACGCCCGCCGGCGGCGCGAATTTCAATAAATCGGCATCAAGCTCGGGATTGCGCTCCAGCTTTTGAAAATCCAAGCGCGTGCGTTGGCCGAAGCCATCTTCCAATTCCAAACTCACCAGCAGCTCGCCTTTGAACGCCACCCGCAGCAACCGAAATTCGGGTTGCGGTTGTTTGGGCGTGAGGTCGTACCAGTTCAATCCGTCTTGAATGCGCTCGCCGCCGACGGTAAAAGCGTCCTCGATGGGAGCCGCGCCGCTCAGCAGCGACAGCGGGGTCGAACCGAGCGCCTTATCCAACTTGCGAACCGTGATCTGCGCCAGATCGACATCGTAAGACCACAGCCGCTCGCCGTCGGCGACGATGATCTGCTTGGAAGGGGTTTGGTAGCTCCAGCGAAATTTTCCGGGCTTTTGCATCCACATTTGCCCGCTGGAGCTTTGCACCACTCGCGCTTTCTCGTCGTAAACCCGTTGGGTGAACTCCGCCCGCAACGAGCGAAGACCCTCGAAATAACGCTGCACCTGCGCGGGGGTCGCTCCGACCGGCAGCGCCGCGAACAAGCTCAACATCAGAACCACCAACAAACGCATCAGCATATGCTTTCCTCATTTTCGGAATCTCCAGCATAGACCGCGCGCCGGGCGGTTGTTTCAGACTTTTTGATGATTCGTCATTTCCGCGCGGTTGGGCGATGCCTCGGTTTGAAATTTCGCGCGGTTTGGAGTCTTGGCCAAAAAGAGTTTCAAAACCGCCCATTTTCGAACCGAGGCGCTATCCTGTTATCCGCCCGCGTTGCTCCGAGCCAAAATTCCTCCTACGCTTTTAGTTTATATTCCCGGCTTTTCAGTCTTCCCTTCACTCCCAATCAAGGTTAACGGCAACCATGAGCAAGCCTAAGAAAGTCGCAATCCTCACCGCGGGCGGTTTGGCCCCCTGCCTCAGTTCGGCCATCGGCGGCCTCATCGAGCGCTACACCGAGATCGATCCCAGCATCGAGATCATCTGTTACCGCAGCGGTTACAAAGGCCTGCTGCTCGGCGATTCCTACAAAGTGACGCCGGAAATTCGCGAAAAGGCCGGGTTGTTGCACACCTTCGGCGGCTCGCCCATCGGCAACAGCCGGGTCAAACTCACCAACGTTAAGGATTGCGTCAAGCGCGGCCTGGTCAAAGATGGCGCGGACCCGCAGAAAGTCGCCGCCGATCAATTGGTCAAGGACGGCGTGGACGTGCTGCACACCATCGGGGGCGACGACACCAACACCGCCGCCGCCGACCTCGCCGCCTTCCTGGCGAAAAACAACTACGGCCTCACCGTGATCGGCCTGCCCAAGACCGTCGATAACGATGTTTACCCGATCCGGCAATCGCTGGGCGCGTGGACCGCCGCCGAACAAGGGGCGCGCTTCTTTCAAAACGTGGTCGCGGAAAACAACGCCAACCCGCGCATGTTGATCATCCACGAAGTCATGGGCCGCAACTGCGGCTGGCTCACCGCCGCCACCGCGCGCGAATACCGCAAGCTGCTCGACCGCACCGACTGGCTGCCCGGCCTGGGTTTGGACCGTTCCGCTTTCGAGGTCCACGCCGTGTTCGTCCCGGAAATGCAAGTCGACATCGCCGCCGAGGCCAAGCGCTTGCGCGCCGCCATGGACAAGGTGGACTGCCTCAACATTTTCGTTTCCGAAGGCGCGGGGGTGGACGCCATCATCGCCGAAATGCAATCCAAGGGCCAAGAGGTGCCGTGCGACGCCTTCGGCCACATCAAGCTCGACGCCGTCAATCCCGGCAAATGGTTCGGCGAACAGTTCGCCCAGATGATCGGTTCGGAAAAGACCCTGATCCAAAAATCCGGCTACTTCTCGCGCGCCTCGGCCGCCAACATCGAGGATCTGCGCCTGATCAAATCGTGCGCCGACCTCGCCGTCGAATGCGCGATGCGCGGCGAATCGGGCGTGATCGGCCACGACGAAGATCAGGGCGGGGTGTTGCGCGCCATCGAATTCCCGCGCATCAAGGGCGGCAAACCGTTCAACATCGACACGCCGTGGTTTACCGAGATGCTAAAGGCGATCGGCCAGAAGAAAGGCAAGAAAGTCGCGGTCAGCCATTAAGCGAAAACCCCCATGCGCCGGGATGAGCGACCGAACCGGCCGCGTGACTCCCGGCGCGGAAGCAGGAGAAGCTTGTGGAGGCGGCTGCGGAGGGGGGATTGAGTCTCCTGACTGCGCCCCCTCCGCAATCACCATCACGGTGGCGCGGGAGCCAATACCTCGCGGCTGCCGTTGGATTGCAACGGACCGACCACGCCGGCCGCCTCCATTTCCTCGACCAGCCGCGCCGCCCGGTTGTAGCCGATCCGCAACCGGCGCTGCACCCCCGAGACCGAGGCCCGCCGCGATTCGACGACGATCCGCACCGCCTCATCGTACAAAGGATCGCTCTCGCCGCCGCGACCGCCGTTTTCGCCTTCCTCGCCCGGCTCGGCCTCCTCGCGCGGCTCGACCAACACGTCCTCGATATAGTCCGGCGCGCCGGTTTCTCGAAGAAAATCCACCACCCGATTGACTTCCTGATCGTCCACAAACGCGCCGTGCACCCGTTGCGGCAGACCGGTCCCGGGCGGCAGATACAGCATGTCGCCGTGGCCCAGCAACTGCTCCGCCCCCATTTGATCCAGAATGGTGCGGGAATCGACTTTCGAGGACACTTGGAAGGCGATGCGAGTGGGGATATTCGCCTTGATCAGGCCGGTGATCACATCGACCGACGGCCGCTGGGTCGCCAGAATCAAGTGGATGCCGGAAGCGCGCGCTTTTTGCGCCAGCCGGGCGATCAGCTCTTCCACCTTCTTGCCGACGATCATCATCATGTCGGCCAGCTCGTCGATCACCACCACGATAAACGGCAGCGGCTCCAACAGCGGACATTCGCTCTCGAACGCCTCTGGCTTCCACAAGGGATCGGGCAATCCTTCGCCTTCTTCCAGCGCGTCCGACACCTTGCGGTTGAAACCGGCGATGTTTCGAACCTTCAGCGCCGCCATCAGCCGGTAGCGCCGGTCCATCTCGCCGACGCACCAGCGCAAGGCGTTAGCCGCTTCCTTCATATCCGTCACCACCGGAGTGAGCAGATGCGGGATATCTTCATACATCGACAGTTCCAGCATCTTCGGATCGACCAGAATTAACCGGACCTCGGACGGCGGCGCTTTGTACAGCAAGCTGAGCAACATGGCGTTGATCGCCACCGACTTGCCGGAACCCGTGGTGCCCGCCACCAGCAGGTGCGGCATCCGGGCTAGATTGGCCACCACCGGATTGCCGCCGATATCCATCCCCAGCGCCAGGGTGAGCGCGGCCGGAGATTGCGCGTAGACCGGCGCTTCCAGCACCTCGCGAAGATAGACGGTTTCGCGGTGCCGGTTCGGAATTTCCAACCCGATAAAGGATTTGCCGGGGATCACCTCCACGACCCGCACGCTGATGACCGACAGGCCGCGCGCCAGATCCTTGGCCAGGTTGCTGATCTGGCTGACCTTGACGCCCGGCGCGGGATCGACTTCGAAGCGGGTAATGACCGGCCCAGGCTCCACGGCCACCACCCGGGCATCAACCCCGAAACTCTTGAGCAAAACCTCCACCTGCCGGGACATGTCCTGAAGGGTGTCTAGGGAGTAACCCGCCGTCCTGGGCGGTGGCTGGTCGAGCAAATCCAGCGCGGGTAAAGCCCCGGTCTCCGACAGCCCAGGCGGCGTCGGCCGACCCGCCGCCGGAGCCGCCGGACGGATTTTGACGGATGCCGCCTTCGGGCGCATCGGATCGTTCGAAGCCTCGGTTTCATAATCGACATCGGCCGTCCACAGCAGCTGATGCGCGGACTCGCCGGAAGCGCTCGGCAAGGGCTCGGATACGGCCAAGGGCTGACGGCTCGCCGCGCCGGGGGCGGAAAATTTGCTGGGCACCAAAGTCAGGTCGGGAGAGACGGACGGGGGCGCTTCGGCCGCGCGCTTGGAAGGTTCATGGCGCGCGCCGCCGCGCCCTTTCCGCTCGCGCCCCAGATCCAAAACCGGTTCGATCCGACCGCCCTGCCAACCGCCGGTCACCGCAACGCCCGAGCCGGCGTCAGAGTCTGACGCCGGCTCGGCGGACGCGGCCCCGCGCGCATCCGCCTCGGTCGCTTCACGCCTCTCGCGGCGCTCCCGCCACCACGCCCGCGTCATCGCGGCGATGCTGCTCAAGCCCGCCGCCATCGACCGTTCCGGCCCGTTGCCGGATTTCGGCTTGGTTCTCGCTGGCTGATCGGGCGCGGCCGCCGCTTTCGGGCGAGCATCGCCGCCGGCCTTCCCTGTGGACGGCCTGCCCCGGCGCGGAGGTTTCTCGGGGCTTTTGAGCTTATCCGCCGAACGAAGCACCGTGTTTCCGATCCAATCCACCAATTTAAGCCACGAAAAACCGGTGCTTAAGGTCACGCCGGCGAGCAACAGCGCGATCATGAACAGATTGCCCCAGGCATAACCGAAAGCTTGCGTCAAAAACTGGCCCACCTGCGCGCCCATGAGCCCGCCCGCTGAACCCGCGCCGGGCACCGTGCCCGGCAGCGGCCGCAGGTGCAACGCGGCCAACCCGCACCCCATCGCCAAGGCCACCGCAAAGCCCAGCACCCGAAACAGGACGATTTCGGCGTCCAGCTGCAACAGCGAGCCTTTCCTGAACAAGCGCCATGCCGCAAACAGCAGGCTCAAGGGCAGCCAATAGGCGGGATAACCGAAAAAATACAAATTGATATCGGCAAACCACGCCCCGGCCGTTCCGACCAGATTGTGCATCTTGGCGACGTTGGCCGTATGCGTCCAGGCCGGGTCATCGATATGAAAGCTGGCCAGCGCGAGGATCATCCCCAGGGCGATCACCACCACCAGCCAGAAAATGATTTCTTGCAAGGTTCCCTTAAGAAAACGAAAGATGCCGGCCCGGATCGCGGGCTGCTCCGGTTTGATGCGATGTGCCTGCGCCAAAATTCAGTCCTATTCGATGAGTTCGCGGTGGAGTTGGGCAACCGTCGGCGGAGGTCCGCCAGAGAGTCGCGGCGATTGGAGGCCATGCGGGTATTGTCCCATTCCGAAGCGTTCCGGTGAAGGGCGAACCCTTTCGAGATCGGCAGTCTAAACTCCGTGGAAGCCGGAAGCGACCGCCGGTCCGCCGGAGTCAAACCGAATCGATAAAGCCCAAATTATAGCGGGCGATCCTTTGGAAGCCCCCGCCGGCGCCCTCTATAATTTTTAGTGGGAGCACAGCCTTAAACAGTGTTACATTCAGCCTGGCGTTCCGCCGGTCCCACCAGCGCGCCGAGTGAGCTGCAAGCGCTTCTCTTTCCACTAAAAACCATGCGCATTCAACGTCTTGATAGTCTGGAGACCATCGCTGCTTCCGAGTGGAACGCGCTGGCGCCCGATCGCCATCCCTTTCTCAGCCACGAATTTCTGTCGGCTCTGGAACGGCATCAGTGCGTTGGTGAAGCAGCGGGCTGGCTGCCCTGGCACGTCGTCGCTCGCGATGATGGGGGCAAGCTGCTCGGCGCGGCTCCGCTTTATCTGAAATTCAATTCCTACGGCGAGTTCGTCTTCGACTGGAACTGGGCGCACGCCTATCAGCAGCAAGGGCTCGATTATTATCCGAAACTGGTCAGCGCCATCCCCTATACCCCCGCCGCCAGCCGCCGGTTGCTGCTGGCGGCGGGTCAGCCCCGCCCCCGCGAGACGGTGAATGCGATCGTCGAATTCGTGCTGGAAGAAAGCCGACGCCACCGGTTCTCGTCGGTTCACTGGCTGTTTCCGATTTCCGAGGAATTGGAGCCGTTGCGGGAACGGGGCTTTCTCCACCGGCTGGGCTGTCAATTTCATTGGCGCAACCGGGGCTATCGCGACTTTCAGGATTTTCTGGACGGGCTGACCGCCAAGCGGCGCAAAAATATCCAGCGGGAACGCCGGCTGGTGCGCGAGGCCGGCTTGGAGTTGCGGCTGCTTTACGGCCAGGATCTCAATGAAGCGCAGTGGCGCGCCGTTCACGGCTTTTATCGCTCCACCTTTCACCGCCTGGGAGGGGTTCCTACCCTCACCCTGCCGTTTTTTCTAGAAATTGCCGCCACCTTGCGGGAACGGCTGGTGCTGGTGCTGGCCAGCCGCCGGGGAAAAGACGTCGCCGGCGCGATCAGCTTTCGCGACGAGACCACCCTCTACGGCCGCCATTGGGGTTGCGAGGCCGAGTTCGACAGCTTGCATTTCGAAGCCTGTTATTACCAGGGTCTCGAATATTGCATCCGGCAGGGATTGCAACGCTTCGAGCCGGGCGCGCAAGGCGAGCACAAGATTTATCGCGGCTTTCTGCCGGCCCTCACCCACTCGGCGCATTGGATCGCCCACCCCGGTTTTCAGCGGGCCATCGCCGGCTTTCTGGCTCGGGAAACGCCCGCGGTGCGGGATTACGCCCGAACGCTTTTGCAACATTCGCCTTATCGAGACGAGGTAACGCTCGATGCGACTGCCGTGGCTGGACCCGCGTGACGACAGCCAGCCGTTCCCCCATCCCGACCGCGCGCTGCGCGAGCCCCAGGGTTTGCTGGCGGCCGGCGGATGCTTGAACCCGCGCCGGCTGCTGCGGGCGTACCGGCTCGGTATTTTTCCTTGGTATTCTCCCGGCCAACCGATTTTATGGTGGTCGCCCGACCCCCGACTGGTGCTGTTTCCAGAGCGGGTCAGAATCTCGCGCAGCCTGCGCAAGACCTTGCGCGCGGGGCGCTTCACCGCCACCGCCGACACCGATTTCGCCGCGGTCATGACGGCTTGCGCCGCGCCTCGGGGTGTGGATCAAGGCACCTGGATCACGCCGGAAATGCATCGCGCCTACTGCCGCTTGCACCGCCTCGGCCACGCCCACTCTCTCGAAGTCTGGCATGAGGGCCAGTTGGCGGGCGGTTTGTACGGCGTGGCGGTCGGTCGGGTGTTTTACGGCGAATCGATGTTCAGCCTGATCAGCGACGCCTCCAAAGTGGCGCTGGTGCTGTTGGCCGCCCAGCTGCGGCGCTGGGATTTTGCTCTGATCGATTGCCAGGTCCGCACCGAACATCTCGCGCGCATGGGGGCGGTCGACATCTCGCGCGGGGTTTTTCTGGAGTTGCTGCAACGCTATTGCCCGCTGCCGGGCCAAGCCGGACCCTGGCGGCTGGATAGCGAACTGCTCACTGAAGTCGCGTCGGTCCCGCCCGCATGAGCAACCCGCAAAATTCCCTGTACGATTTGCAGATGTTCTTGACCACCGACTATCCGTGCAGCTATTTGCCGGGCCGGCAAGCGCGCAATCTGGTCGCCGATCCGGCCGCGACCGACGAACGGCTGTACACCCGACTCGCGGAACTGGGCTTCCGGCGCAGCGGCGATCATGTTTATCGACCGCACTGCCGGGGCTGCATGGCCTGCCGGTCGCTGCGGATTCCGGTGGACCGCTTCCGGCCGAACCGGGCGCAGCGACGGATCTGGAACCGAAACCAGGATTTAGCCGTCCGGGTCATCGACGCGGAATTCAAGCAAGAACACTTCGAACTGTTCGGCCGCTATCTCAGAATCCGCCATGCCGGCGGCGGCATGGAGCCCGACAATCCCGAAAGCTATTGGTCGTTCATCACCTCGCGCTGGAGCCCGACCGGCCTGGGTGAATTCCGGCGCGACCGACAGCTGGTGGCGGTCGCGGTCATAGATCGTTTGGAAAATGGCTTGTCCGCCGTTTACACCTTTTTCGATCCCGACGAAAAAACTCGCGGCCTGGGCACCCACGCCATCCTCTGGCAGATCGCCGAGGCGCGGCGCTTGGGCTTGCAATGGCTCTACCTCGGTTATTGGGTCGAGCAGTGCGACAAGATGTCTTATAAGATTCGCTTCAAACCCCACGAAATCTTCGTCGCCGAACGGTGGGGATGGATAAAATTGGATTTTTAACCCGTATTGGATCGCGAGAATGAATAAGAAACTGCTGGTTCAGAGTTTTTTGGGGTGTTGGTTGACGCTGATGGCTTCCCTGGCGCTTGCGGCCGCGCCCGATCCGCAAAACGGTTCCCTGACCGACTCCACCCGCCGTCCGCCCCCCGGCAGAAGCGTGCTCGGCATCATTGCGGGCGGCGCCAGCGGCACCTATATTCGAATCGCCTCGGATATGGCGTCCGTGCTCGATGGCCCCGATCTGCGCATCATCGCCATGGTCGGCCAGGGCTCGGCGCAAAACATCAACGACCTGCTTTATCTCAAGGGGGTCGACATGGCCATCGTCCAATCCGATGTTTTGGAATATTTTAAGCGCCACCGAAGCGACCAGCGCCTCGAAAACAAAATCAGCTATATCACCAAGCTATACAATGAGGAATTCCATCTGATCGCCACGGAGAAAGTCGGAACCCTGGCGGATTTGGCCGGCAAAAAAGTGAATTTCGATGTCAGGGGAAGCGGCACGGCGCTCACCGCCAGCCTGCTGTTCGATACGCTCAAGATCGCGGTCGAGCCCACGCACTTCGATCAAGCCACCGCGATGCAAAAGCTGAAAGGCGGTGAAATCAGCGCGCTGGCTTATGTGGCTGGAAAACCCACGGCGCTGTTCGAGAAGCTCGCGGCGGCCGACCAATTGCATTTTCTGTCGGTTCAGTACACGCCCGACCTGATGGAAACCTACCTTCCCGCCACTTTGAGCGCTCAGGACTATCCGACGCTGGTTCCGGCCGATCAGGAAATCAGAACCATCGCCGTCGGCGCGGTATTGGCGGCCTACCATTGGAACGCCAAGTCACAACGGTATCGCAAGGTCGCCAATTTCACCAACGCCTTGTTTCAACATTTCAATGAATTCCGCCAACCGGCCCGCCATCCCAAATGGCGCGAAGTCAGCCTGTCGGCGATCCTGCCCGGTTGGACCCGGTTTCCGGCGGCGGAGGACTGGCTGAAAAACCAGCCTCGGCAGCCCTGAGGTTGGCTGAAGAAGATGGTCAACTCGGTCGGTTACTTCTCACGGCAGCCACGACCACATTTCCAGCATGACAAACCGCACCAACGCCCGGGTGAAGGCGGCGATGACCGGTTCTTGACCGGCGGCGATCTTGGCGTAGCCGGTCATTTCCGCTTTCAGCAAACCGTCGGGGTTATCGACCACGGTGATGACCCGCACCGCCCGAGCGCTGGGGTTGTCGGCTAACGGTTCGGTCATGCCGCCGATCAGGCTGACTTCGCCCTGAAAATTATGCAGCGGGTGCGCCCAAACCCGCAATCTGACCGGCGCGCCCAACCGCACCGCGCCGATATCGGTTTCCGACACCCAGACTTCAACCCGGATTTGGCGAGTTTCCTCCAAGGTGGCAAACAAATCGCCTTCCTTAAGAAAACTGCCCTGCTTGAAATCCAGGCGCGGCGTGACCACGCGCCCGGCAATCGGCGCGCGCAGTCGAGTGGCCTCCACTTGCTGCTCGAAATAGCGCAGTTGCTCGTTTAGTTGTTGCAATTCGGCCCGCTTGATCGCAACTTCCAACGGCAGGGGCGCGCTTTTCACCAATTGCAGGTTCGCGCCCGCCACCGCCAGCGCCGCTTTGTCGATCTCGGCATTGCCCATCGCCTCGGCATAGCGCAGTTCCGGGGCCACGCCTTGCTTGGCGGCCACCGCCAACATATCTTGCAGCTTCTTGGTCGCCGTCGATTTGACCTGGGCCAACGCCAGCTGCTGTTGGGCGAGCGCGACCGTTTCCGACTTGGCGCCGTCCAACAGCAATTGCAACTCGTCGCGCTTCTTTTCGATCTCGGCGCGCGTCGCGGCCACATCGTAGCGCGGCTTCCAATCGCTCAACCGCGCCAGCACCGCGCCCGGTTCCAGCGTTTGATTTTCCCGAACCAAAATCTCGTCGACCACGCCCGGCACGGTCGCGTGAACTTCCGCCCGCCGGTTGGGCAACAAAATCGCCCCGCCGGTCACCGCGTAGGGATAGGGCAACGACAGCAGCAGACCGATCAAAACCAGCAGCGCCAAACGCGGCCACCAGCGTTTCCAACCGCTTTTTTTTGCGGCGGCCGGCTCGGCGGTTGGCGGAACTCCGGACGTCGGCCCGGCATCCATCGCGGGTTCCACCGGATGGCGGGACACGCGCGGACGCGACCGGGAAGCCGCCCTCGAACCGGGCGCGAGCGGGGCTTGCGCGCGCGGGAGCAACCAAGTCGCGAACGCGGCCAGCAGGATCAAAAACAGCAACACCCCGACGCCTTGAAAGCGCGCTTCTAGACTCACGGCGGCGATAAACAGCACCGCGCCGAACAACAGCACGGTATAACCCAGGGTTGCGAGGCCGTAAGCCAGCAGGGCGTAGCGCTCGCGCGCCGACAGGGCCTTGAGCGGATGGGCGTTGCGCCCGCTCAAGCGGAGCACGGTAAACGCTCGCTCCCGCAGCCGAGGGAATTCCAGATACGTCGTCAGCCAAGCGTAGCCGGTCGCCCGCCACAGCGGATTGATCGAAAACAGCACCTCGCCCAGCGCCAGATGGCCCAGCACGAAACCGTAGGCGCCCAGGCGGTTGGGACCGTACAGGTTGAACTGCCAGATCAGAATCCCGAAAACGAAAAAACCCAGTTTGACCAGCAACGGGGTGGCGATGACCCACAACCGTTCCCGCCGCGCCAGATCGCGCAGCCGTTGGCTGAAGAAAAATCGCGGGATGACGCCGAACGCGAACCGGATGCCCCACTGCTCCACCCGGCCGCCGTAGTGGCTGCACGCCGCGGCTTGCAATAACCGGCTCAACAGGTTCACGCAAAACAAGCCGACGGTCAGTTTCACCAGCAGATGAAAGCCGAATTGACCGACTTGGCTCACTTCCCGCCAATACAGCGGTTGGTGGTGCAGCAAGATCAGCAAAGCCAGCGGCAGGCCCGGAATCAAGCCCCAGACCAGCCAACGCAATCCGCGCAGCCGCCGGGCCAGCCACGCCGCCAGTTTCTCGGGATTACCCAACGCCCAATGGCGGTGGCGGGCGGCGCGCGCCTCGGCCGGCGGCGCGTCATCCACCGGCACGGGCTCCAAGGCTTCCAAGGCCGTCCGCGATCGCTCTCCGTCAGGATGGGGAGCGGCCGCCGTTAGCAAGCCGAGCGTTTCCATTTCTCGGTAAAAAGCGGCTAGCGACTCACGGTCGATGTCGATGCCGAAACGGCCGGTGAAGGCGGCTTGAATCGCGGCGGGGTCGGCGGCCCCGCCGAGCTGGCCGCACAAAAACCACTCCTCCTCGCCCAATTCGAACTGCTCGCCAGTCGCGGGATTTTGGATTTGATAGCGGCGTCCATCCCGCGAATCCGCGATCTCGCGGACCGCCAAATCCGATCGCAAGCGCATGCCGGATGCGGGGTTGATAGGGTCCATCAACCGGCTAACGCCGCCGCTGGGACAACCACGCGGTCATCACCCGCTCCTGCTGTCCGAGAAATTCTTGCATGAGCGCAAGATGCTGTTGCAGGGCGAGCGGCCGGCGCTGGCCGGTCGCGGGAGGCTCGGACCGCTCGACCGGAACCGGCCCCGAGCGTTCGACGGGCGGCGCGACCGGCGCCGGTGGAACAGCGGCCGGCATGCGCTTCGACCAACGCTCGCGCAGCGGTTGCAGTTCCGACTCATCGAGCCGGATGATCGGGATGGCGCTGGACAAAAAGGGCGACGGCGGCTCGGTTGCGGCCAGAGTCCCCAACAGCGGGCTTAAATCCAGCGCCGCGCCGTTGACGAACAGCGCCGCCAACAAATGCCGCAGCGGCGTCAGATCGTTGCGGCGGCGGTCGTCGCTGGCGACCGCCACATGCGGCCGCTGTTTCAAGCTATCGCGGACAAAGCCGGTCAGATACGGGCTCGGCCCCACTTCCACGAACAGCCGCGCGCCGTCGGCGTGAAGGCGTTGAACGCTCTCGCGAAATCGCACCGGCAAGCGGTATTGCGCGGCGGCGGCGGCGCGCGCTGGGTCCGGCTCCAGCGGAAACGGCGCGGCGCTGACGCAGGAATACGGCGTCCCCTCCGGCTCGCCCACCGCCACTTGCTCGAACAAGCCATGAAACGCTTGAGCCATCGGCTCCATCAGCGGCGTGTGGTAGCCGTAACCCATCGGCAGCCGGACGCACAGCGCGCCCTCCCGTCTGAGCGATTCGTGCGCCGCCGCAATCGAAGCTTGCGGACCGAACAAAATGAATTGGTTGTCGCAATTATCCATGGTGAGATACAGCGATGGATCGGCCTCCAGCAAGGCCCGGACCCGCTCCAAGGCGATCCCGCCCACCGACAGCAGCACGCCGGGCGGCAGCGCGCCCGCCGCTTCCAGTTCCCGATAAGTGCAGTTCATGCGCCGGATCAGCTCGGCCAGTTCGGTTCGATCCAACCGAAACAGGCCGGAGGCCATCAGCGCGCCGTTCTCGCCGGTGCTGTGGCCGAGCAAGAAATCCGGCCGCACGCCGAACTGGCGCAGCAGCGCATCCATCGCCCGCCCGGCCACAAACACCGATTCCGATCCCAATTCCATTCCGGCCAGCCGCTCCTCGACTCGGGCGGATTCCGCCTCGCTCAAGCTGCTGGGCGGCGGGAAAATCGCCTCGCCCGGCGCGATATCGCGGCTTTCGTAAAACAGGCCGTCCAGAAAATCGAACCAGCGTCGCACGGCGGGGAATTCCACGGCCAAGGCCGCCAGCATGTTCGGGTATTGAGAATTTTCGCCGGGGAATAGAAAGGCGAGCTTGCCGCCCAGCGGCTCGTGATTGAGGTAGATGCCGCCGCGCGGCTGATGGCGTTTGCGCTCGGGTTCGCCGAGCTTCTTTTCGGCCTGTTCCAGCTTGTGCAGCGCATCCTCGCGCTGTTCGGCCACGACCGCCAGCCGCGCCGGACCCGCGCCTCGCTCCCGCCATAAGGTCGCGGCGAGCGCGGCCAGGGGCTCGTCCGCCCGCTCCCGCAAGCGCTGGGCCGCCCGTTGCGCCTGGTCTTGCAAGCCCGCCCGATCTGGGGCGGCGAACACCAACAGATCGCCGCCGCGCCGCGCTTGGGGCGGTATAAAGGCCGACAGCGGTTCCTCGCGCCCGTCCGGATCTTCTTCCAGCAAAGCGTGGCTGTTGACCCCGCCGAAGCCGAAGGCGTTGACCGCCGCCCGCCGAGGAACGCCGCGGCCGTGAATCCAGGGGCGGGTTTCAGTGTTGATGTAGAGCGGCGTCCGCTCCAAGCCCAGTTCCGCGCTCACTTCGTCGCACAAAGTCGGCGGCAAGATTTTGTGATGCAGCGCCAGCGACGCCTTGATCAGTCCCGCGACGCCCGCCGCTGGAATGCAATGGCCGATCATCGATTTGACCGAACCCAGCGCGATATGGGGCAACTGCCGCCGCCGCTCGCCCAGCAGTTGCGACAGGGCCTGAATTTCGGTCTGATCGCCCAGCGGAATGCCGGTGCCGTGGGCTTCGATCAAGCCAAAATCGTGCGGCTCCAAGCCGGCTTGGCGGTAGGCGCGGCGCATCGCCAGCAACTCGCCTTCCAGCCGGGGCGCGGTCAAGCCCTTGGCCCTGCCGTCGGAGGATTGGCCGACTTCCTTCAAAATCGCGTAAATCCGGTTGCCGTCGCGGCGGGCGTCGTCCAGCCGTTTCAACACCAGCACGCCGCCGCCTTCGCCGAGCATGGTGCCGTTGGCTCCGGCGGAAAACGGCCGGATGTTGGCGGTGGGCGACAGCGCGCCCAGCATGCAAAAGATCATAAATACCAGGGGCGAGGTCGAGGTGTTGATCCCGCCGGTCAGCATCACATCCACCCGCCCCCGCCGCAACTCCAGCATCGCCGCTTCCACCGCGATCAGCGAGGAGGCGCAGGCGGCGTCCACCACGTAATTCGGCCCCATGAAGTTCAAGCGGTTGGCGATGCGGCCGGTCATCATGTTGGGAACCAGACCGGGGATATTGTCCACGTCGAACGGCGGCAAATGGCGCTTGAGCGTCTCTTTCAAACGCTTCGCCTGTTCCCGGTCGAAACCGGGCAGCAGCGTTTCGAGAAGGTGCGCGTGCTGGTCGAGAAAGATGGCGTGCTGCGCGCCGGTCATGTTGGCGCGGTTGGGGTGGTTGCCGTGTCCCAGAATGATGCCGACGGTTTCGGGGTCGTAGTCGTTTTCCCGCAAACCGGCGTCCAGCAAGGCGGAACGCGCCAGTTCCAGCGCGTGAAATTGATCCGGCTCGCCGCCGCCAATCGAAACCGGAATGATGCCAAAACGCTGCGGGTTGAAGCGGGACAGCTCCCGCAGAAAACCGCCGCGCTTCATGTACAGGCGGGTCGCCTCCTCGCTGTCGGGATCGAAATAGACCTCGCCGCCCCACTCCGGCAGCGGCTCGTCGATAGCGTCCACTTTATGGAGGATGTTGGCCCAAAAGGCAGCCACGTCCGGCGCTTTGGGAAACAGCCCCGCCATGCCGACGATGGCGATGTCCGCCCGCTGGTATCCGCTCATGCCGCGCGCTCCGCCTCCAGTTCGACGACCGCCCGCCCGCTCAGCGCCCCTTCGGGATAATCGCCGGCGATCAGTTCCACTTCAGCCGGGGAGCCGCGCCGCAGTTCGTCGAGGAAAAAGCGGCGGCCGGCGGCCGGCGCGGTCAGCGCCACCCCGCGCGCCGCGAATTGCTGGCGCACTTCCGGCGTCACCATCCCCGTGCTGTGCCGGGCCGCTTCCCACGGTCCCCAGTTGAAAGCCGCGATCTTAATCCGCTCGCCCCAGCGCGCGCGCAGCGTCCAGGCCAGCCGGTTGACCAGTTCGTTGGCGACCGCGTAATCGGCCTGTCCGCGATTGCCCCAGCGCCCGGCCACCGAGCTAAAAAAGCCGACGAAACGCAAGGTCTCCGGGCGCACGTGACGGGCGAGTAAAAAAGCGCTGTCGGCCTTGGCGGCGATCACCCGCGCCGCGCTGTCGGCGGTTTTATCCCGAAGCAGTCGATCTTCCAGCACGCCCGCGCCGTGAATTACGGCGTCGATCCGGCCATGGAGGCGGTAAAGATCGTCCAACAGAGCGGTCAGCTCGGCCTCGTCGCTGACATTCGCCGCGCGGTACTCGACGCGAGCGCCGGCTTGGGCCAGTCCGGTCAGATTGGCGCGGGCCTCGCGGGCGCGCAACACCGCCTGAATCTGGCGCTCGATGGCGGCGGGACGCGCGGGCTGCCCCTTAGCCGAGCGGATAAAATAGCCGCGCAACTGAGCGGCGCTGTTGAGTCCGCGCAAGCTTTCCGGCTCCGATTCCGCCAACGCGCTTCGCCCGACCAAGATCAAGCGGGGACGGTACGGGGCCAGTTCGTACAGCACTTCGGCGGTGATGCCGCGCGCGCCGCCGGTCGCCAGAATCACCCAGTCAGCGGCCGGCTCCAGCCGGATGGGAGCCGCCGTCGCCAGCGGCGCGGCGCGAGTGTTGAAAACCGTGCGCGCGCCGTCGGGATAACCGATCTCCACCCGCTCGCCCGGCCCGGCCACTTCTTGAAACACAGCGTCCGCCAGCAATTCCGGCTGCTGGTCCGGGTCCAAATCCACCGCCTTGCCGCAAAAGCCGTCGGGACTGTTTTCCGGATTCCATTCCAGATTCAAGGTTTTGACCAATCCCACCAACCCGGCCGCCGCCGAAAAACCTGCCGTCGGCCGACCGGCCTCGAAGTCGCGCCCGAAATAACCGCCCATTCCGCTCGCGGTCAACAGGCGGCCCCGTTCGTTCAATTCCGGATACAGCAGCCGCATCAGCGGAAACAGCGCGATCACCTCCCGCTCGATCCGGTCCCGCCATTCGGCGAAGGCGGCGTCCGACCCCAGCGGCGGGCGGCCCAGCGGCGCTAGATGGAGCACCGCTCGGACCTCAAGGCCCCTGTCGCGCCGGCCCAACCAAGACCGCAAATGCGCTTCGTCCCGCAGCACTTCATCCGGCAGCAACAGCGGCTGCGCGCCGGCTTGCCGCAAGCGTTGGCTCACCAAATCCGCGACGCCCAATGCATCCGGGGTCAACAAATACAACCCCGGCGGCGCGGTGAACTTCAAAGCGGCTGGAAACGGCTCGGGTTGCGCCTGGAGAACGTGCCGGGACAGATCGGCGCTGGCGATTGAGTCTGTCCCGGCTCCTTCAAAAGGGCGCGGATTCTCCCGCGCCGGCGTCCGATCCAAGGACTTGGGCTGTCGGTCGAGCCAGTTTTGCACAAAATCCACGATCCGCTGAAACGTCGGCAGCCGCGCCACCTGTTCCATTTCGGCGCGTAAAGCTTGCGCGAGCGGTTCCGGCAGCGACCGCCGGAACAATCCGAGGATTTCGACCCGCTTGATCGAATCGATGCCCAAATCCGCCTCGATATCTTGATCGAAGGCCACCATGTCCTCGGGATAGCCGGTGCGCTCGCTGACGATTTTCAACAGCAGCGGCTTGAGATCGGGGATCGCTGTCGGAGGGTCAGCCGGCGCGGGCGGCGCGGCCTTCGCGATAGCGGAGGCGGGCGCGACCGCCGGTGCTGGAGCCGGGACGGCGGGAACCGACGCGGGCGCGGGCGCCGCCGCTGACGCGACCGGCGCGGCGGGCGGCAAAGCCGGCGCGGCGGCCCAAAACGGCGCGGTCTCGCCGCCGTCGGCGCCGCTCTGACCGGCGGCGAAATAGGCCATCATCACCCGTTCCTGCACGTGCAAAAACTGGCGCATGGTCTCCTGATAAGCGGCCATCGCCTGATCCATGGTCCAGGCGGCGGACCCCGGCGCGGCAACCGCCGAGGGATCGATCGGTGTCTGAATCGGGGGTGACATAGCGACTCCCACGGGTTTATCGAAAAAACCTAGCGCCGCTGGTTCGGCGTCAAGCAGCGCGCCCGCCTCGGCCGAAACCGCTTCGGACGGGCGCTGGCTCTGAACGCTTGCGACCGGCGGCGGGCGACCGCCGGTTTTGGCGGGTTGGTCGGCGCGGCGCGCATAGCCGCCGCTGACCTGCCAGATGCGGGAGGACGGCGGCGTCGGCCGCGCGGTTTCCACCAGCCGCGCCATCTCCTGTCCGGCGACCGCCCGTCCGTCGAACAGCCGCTCGGGCTCGAACCGCGCTCCCTGCGACCACAGCGCCGCCAAAGCGTGCAACGCGCCGTTCAATCCGCCCTCCGCGCCGTCGGCCGCCACGGCCAGATGCGGTTGCGCGCCCAAAATCTGACGGGTCAACCGGCTCAGAACGTCCTTGGGACCGACTTCCAAAAACACCCGCGCGCCCGCTGCGTACAGCGCTTGTATCTCGTCCATGAACCGCACCGGCGCGGCTAAATGTTCGCTCAAGCGCGCGCGAATCGCGGCGGGGTCCGTCGGATAAGGTCCGGCGTCGGCGTTGCCGTAAACGCTGAACTCGGGCGCGCGGAACTCCACCGCCGCCATGAAATCCGCCAGCCGCTCCCGCGCCGGAGCCACCAGCGGCGAATGAAACGCCGCCGCCACCGGTAACGGCGCGGCGCTGACGCCTTCAGCCTCCAAACGTTGCCGGGCGGTTTCCAGGTCCGCCGGGCGACCCGACAGCACCAGCTGTCGGGGGCCGTTATGATTGGCGTAAGTAATGCCGGGAAGGCCGGCCAGCAGCGTTTCCACCCTGCTCCGCTCCGCCGCCGCCGCCAACATCGACCCCAGTTCGCCGTCGGCGGCGGCTTCGACGATAAACCGGCCGCGCGCCTCGGACAGTTGCAGCAAGTCCTCCAACGGCCACACCCCAGCGGCGTGGAGCGCGGCGTATTCGCCGTAACTGTGCCCCGCCGCCACATCGGGCTTCACCCCCAAACGCGCGAGCCACGCCCACAGCCCGGCCATGACCGCGCCCAAGGCGGGCTGGGCCACTTCGGTCCGGGTCAAAACGGCCTGGGTGATTTTGGCCTCATCGCGGATAAAACGTTGCGGCGGATAGATCGACGCGCTCAGGCGGGCTTGCGGGTTCTGTTTGCCGGTCGGCGTTGCGGCGAAGATCGCGTCCGCGCGATCCAGCGCATCCCGCAGCTCGGGCAAAAACAGCCCCAATTCGCGCAACATGCCCGGATACTGGCTGCCCTGGCCCGGAAACAGCAGCGCCAGCTTCGCGCCGGGTTCGTCCAACAGCGGCGTCGCCGCGTGATAGACCCCTGGGGCGACGATCCGCCCATCCGGCAATTGCGCCAGCGCCGCGTCCAGCCGTTCGAGCAATTGCGGGAGCGAGCCGGCGACGATGGCCAGCCGCTCGCCTTCCGGTTCCACGGCCCGCGCCAGCGCATGGGCCAAATCGGCCAACGGCGGTTGCGCGCCCGCCGCCAGCGCATCGCTGAGCGCTCGCAACTGCCGCAGCAGGCCGGCGCGATCCGCCGTCCGCCAGACCAACAATTCCGCCGGCCATCGGACATCCGCCGAGGCCGGTTCGGGATGCCGGTATTCTTCCAGCGTCGCGTGAAAGTTGATGCCGCCGAAGCCGAAGGCGCTGACCGAGGCGCGGCGGGGCCGTTCGAGAGGGCGCACCCAAGGCTGCGGCTTGGGATGGAGCATCAGCGGGCTTTTGGGATCGCGCAGCGGCGGCAACGGCTGATTGACGCCGACGTGCGGCGGGATCACCCGATGGTGCAAGGCCAAGGCGGCCTTGACCAAGCCCGCCGCGCCCGCCGCGCCCTTGGCATGACCGATCAGCGTTTTGACCGACCCCACCGCGCAACTAGCCGGCGGCGCGTCCGCCTCGGCGAGCAAGGTCGCCAAAGTCTCCAGTTCGGCGCGGTCGCCAGCCACGGTGCCGGTGCCGTGCGCCTCCCAAAATCCCACGGTGGCGGGCGAATAACCGGCTTCGGCATAGGCCCGGCGCAAGGCGCGCAACTGGCCTTCCGGACGCGGGGCGGTCAAGCCCTTGGCGCGGCCGTCGCTGGAGCCGCCCAGCCCGCGAATGACCGCGTAGATGCGGTCCCGATCCCGCTCGGCGTCGGCGAGGCGCTTCAGCGCCACCGCCGCCAAGCCCTCGGAAATGGCGATCCCGTCCGATTGCTCGTCGAAGGTCTGGCAACAGCCGCGCGGCGACAGCGCTTGCGTCTTGGCGAAACACAGATACATGAACGGCGATTGCATGATGTCGACGCCGCCGGCGAGCGCCAGATCGCACTTGCCCAACCGCAGTTCGTTGGCGGCCTGATAGACCGCCGCCAGCGACGAGGCGCAGGCGGCGTCCACCGTGCCGTTGATCCCGCCAAAATCGAAGCGGTTGGCGACCCGGCCGGCCGCCACGTTGAGCAACAAACCGGGAAATGAATCCTCGGTCCACTCCGGCAACCGCCCGCGCGCGACTTCCCCCTCGCCGGAGTCGCCGGGGACTTGGGGTAACGCCGAACGCACGCCGTAACCCAGGGAAAAATCGCCCAAGCCGCCGGTCGCGCCCAGCAACACCGCCACCCGTTCCCGGTCCAGTTTCGCCGGATCGAGCCCCGCGTCGTCCAAGGTTTGACGGATCAATTCCAAGGTCAGCAGCTGCAAGGGATCGATCGCTTCGAGCGCGACCGGCGGCAGCCCGTAGCGGGCGGGATCGAACGGGATTTCGCCGATGAAACCGCCCCAGCGCGAATAGATCCGGTCGGGCGCTTTGGGATCGGGATCGTAGTACAGCCGCCAATCCCAACGCTCGGGCGGAATCTCGCGGATGCTGTTCTGTCCGTTCAGGATATTGGACCAATAGGCGCGCAGATCCCGCGCGCCGGGCAGCAACACCCCCATGCCGACGATAGCGATATCGGCGGAACCCGGCGCGGGTCGAAAAGGGAGCGGCGCGGTCATCAGAGCCTCAGCGCCGCGAGGCCGAAAGGCGGGCGTCTTCGTCGGCCATGGCCCGCCGGATTTGTTCGATCCGCTCCAGCTCCTTGAGGGTTTCGGTCAGCGTCGCCTCCATCCAATCGGCGCGGTGGCGCAGCTGCTGGCAATAGCGGGTCACTTCTTCCAGGGTGCTGGAGGTGGCCCACTCCTCGCGCCGCTGCAACTGGCCGAAGCCGTACTCGACGCCGCCGGTCGGTTCGGGGGCGAGGCTGGGCCCGCCGCCCGCGATCTGGCCGCGCCGGTTTTGCTGCAACCACTCCAGCAAGGTCTCTCGGATCTCCGGATTTTCCAGCAAGCGCCGCAAGATCGGGATCTTGTTGAAAGGATCCTTGCCCCAGTCCGACGCCGCGTCAGGCTCGAAGCCCCGCGCGCCCTCGAGATCCGGCGCGCCTTGCTGGCCGAAGGGTCGATTGCTTTCTTTATCCACCATGCTCTGCCGCCCTCATGACCGGTTAATCCAGAAAATCCATGTACCATTCGTTGCTGTTCTTCGCTGGAGCGGTTGCCGGCGTCGGAGCGGATCGACCCGCTTTCACGCTCGCTCGTCCGCCTGCGGCTGACGGCAGCGCCTCGCCGCGGTCTTCGAGCCGTTGGGCGATTTGCTGGTGCACCGCCAGCAGTTCCTCGCTCAAACGCCGCGCGTGTTCCACCAAATCCATCACCTTGTCGGTCTCGTCTCCTTGCCGGTCCGGCGGGGGTTCAATGGCTACTACATCGCCCTCGATAATCCCCGGATCGCCGGCAAAACCCGTCAGCCCGCCGTCTGGCGGCTGGCGCCCGCCCGCCCGTTCCAGCAACGCGACCGCGCGGGCGATGCTGACGCCCGCCACCGCCCGCTCGCCCGGCGCGCAGTCGGTCAAATAGCTCAGGATGCCGCGCGCGCGCTGGGCTTGCTGGTTGTCGGCCGCCCCGCGCCGCTTGAGAAACTGCACCACTTGCCCCAACCGATCCTCGCGCACCAGAGTGCCGGAGACGAATTGAGCGCCCGGTCCTTCCTGGCTTAAAAACGCGGCGACCCGCTGCAACAGCCCGCCCGCCGCCGGTCGTCCGCTTCGCTGCTTCGCCGCCCCCGCGCGCCGGCCCACCGGCACTGGCAGCCGTTCGGCGCTCGCCCGCGCCGGTGGTTCGTGGACGACCGCCGGTTCCAACGGCGCTTGCTGGTAGCGCTCCCGCAAGGCGCGCAGGCGCGCGCGCCTGATTTCCACATCATCTCCAGCACTCATATTCGCTCGCTCGTCGTTAGTGAAGGGGGATCGATCACTGGTAGCCCAACTCGCTGGCCAAGGCGAGAACCTTGGGGCTGAAGCCCTTGCCGTCGGTGCGCCACGGCAACGGTCCGTCGAGGTGGTGACGGCTGGCCCGAGCGGGCCGAATCCGGGCGTCCAGCAGAAAATTGATGTCGTTGCCCAGCCGCGCCGTGGCCGGCCCCACGCCCGAAAACGGGGACCCTTCCGGATGTTTCATCGCCTCTAGATCGTCCGGCCCGCACGAAAGCCCCAACCAGCCGCACACCTGGCGCAACGATCCATCGAGATCGGTGATGAAATCCTCCCCCCGCACCCGCATCCAATTCTCGGCGGGCACCCGTTCGAGAAATCGCAAGATCGTGGCATTGGATTCATACCAGAAAACCTGCGGGTCCAGTTCGGGGATCTGGCCGGAATAGTCGATGGAATTGAGCAGCAGCAACATCATCTTGCCGGTGCGCAGTTTGAACATCGACTCGGCCTGACCGCGCGGATGGCGCAGCAGGTGAATGAAACGGGCGTTGGGAAAGGTCTCCAACAAGCGATTTAAATACAACGGCTTGCGGATATAACCTGGGCTTTTTTCCACCAGTTGCAACGGTTGCAGCCGCTGTGCCAGCTCCCGGTACACCTCGCCGGTGCTCCGATCGGCCCGCACCCGAATCCAGCGATAGGCCATGGCGACGCTATCGATGGTCTGCTCGCCCGCGTACACCTGGGCGACCGCCCGCAACAGGCCGTGGCGCATCATCGGCCAGTAGATCGACTTGCGGCCGCCGTCGGCGTCGCTGCCCCGCCAGAAATGATTCAGGGTATCGGCCATGAACAAATTGAGTTCCGGCAGCCCATAAAGTCGCGGATGTTGGCCCAGAATCCCGCAAATCAAGGAGGTGAAAGATCGGGAAGGAGCCAATAAAAACAGCGGGGCCAGCGGGTCGCGGCTTGAGGTCGGCATCAGCGGGAGTCCGGTCGGGGTTGATTGAGGATCGAAAGCGGGCTCACAGACCGCCGGCATCCGCCAGCGCCGGACGAAGGCCCTCGACGAACGGCACCTCAAAGCATTTTTCATGCATGATCGGGCCGTGGCCGAAATACCCTCCCTCGCCGAACAATTCGCCGTGATCGGCGGTGATCACGAAATAGGTCTCGGCGGGACACTTGCGGTACAGCGTCCCGATCAGGCCGTCCACGTAC
>DJIW01000048.1:0-537 GCA_002433805.1 Competibacteraceae bacterium UBA6584
AATAACTTTAAAATCAAAGTTTTGCCGACCTTTCGGCCCGACCGCTCGTTCAACATCGACCGGTCCGATTTCCCGGATTACCTCGGCAAATTGAGCGCCGCCAGCGGCGTCAAAATTAGCCGATTCGACGACGTGCGCAAGGCGCTGGACGCTCGTTTGGACTATTTCGTCCAGCGCGGTTGTCGCCTGTCCGATCACGGCATCGACATCGCCATGTTTTACGAGGAAGCGACCGACGCCGAGCTGGATGCCATTCTGGCGCGACGGCTAGAGGGCGCGGCGCTGACGCCGAAGGAAGTCGAACAGTACAAGACCGCCGTGCTGCTGCATCTGGGCCGTGAGTACGCCCGGCGCGATTGGGCGATGCAGTTGCACATGAGCGCGCTACGCAACAACAACGCCCGAATGTTTAAACAGCTCGGCCCCGATACCGGCTGGGATTCGATCAGCGACGGCTTGATAGCCGCCAAGCTGTCGCGCTATCTCGATGCACTTGATGCCGATAATTTGCTACCGCGCACCCTCCTGTACTGCCTT
>DJIW01000048.1:699-1072 GCA_002433805.1 Competibacteraceae bacterium UBA6584
CGCGCACCCTCCTGTACTGCCTTAACCCAATCCATAACGAAGTGCTGGGCACCATGATCGGCAATTTCCAGGACGGGCGGGTGATCGGCAAGATGCAGTTCGGTTCCGGCTGGTGGTTTAACGACCAGAGGGACGGCATGATCCGCCAGATGACGGCGCTGGCCAGCCTCGGCAACCTCGGCGCGTTCGTCGGGATGCTCACCGATTCGCGCAGCTTCCTGTCCTATACCCGCCACGAGTATTTCCGGCGGATTCTGTGCAATCTGATCGGCGGTTGGGTGGAAAACGGCGAATACCCGCAAGACTGGCCGCAATTGCAGCGAGTGGTGGAAGGAATTTGCTACGGCAACGCCAACCGTTACTTCGGTCTGGG
>DJIW01000048.1:1273-25557 GCA_002433805.1 Competibacteraceae bacterium UBA6584
GCCAACCGTTACTTCGGTCTGGGGACGGCTTGAGGCCCGCTGGTGACCTAATTAAGAGAGCAACACCATGAACGTATTGGATGTGATGCGCATCGGGCCAGTGATTCCGGTCATCGTTATCGAAGATTTGGCGCACGCGGTTCCACTGGCCAAGGCGCTGGTCGCGGGTGGGGTGCGGGTGCTGGAGGTGACCTTGCGCTCGCCAGTCGCCCTGGAGGCGATTCGGGCCATCGCCCGCGAGGCGCCGGACGCCATCGTCGGCGCGGGCACGCTTACCCGTCCCGAGGATTTTGCCAACGCGCTGGCGGCCGGCGCGCGCTTCGGCGTCAGTCCCGGCCTGACCCCGAGTTTGATCGACGCCGCCCGCCAAACGGGCCTGCCGTTGTTGCCTGGCGTGATGACGCCTTCGGACGTGATCGCCGCCCGGCTGGCGGGATTCCAGCAGCTGAAGCTGTTTCCCGCCCAGCAGGCGGGTGGCATCGGCATGTTACGGGCGCTGGCCGGGCCGTTTCCGGCCGTGATGTTCTGTCCCACCGGCGGCGTGTCGGCGGACAACGCACCCGATTTTTTGGCCTTGTCCAACGTGGCCTGCGTCGGCGGTTCCTGGCTCGCGCCCAAGGCCGCAATGGAGATGGGCGACTGGAACGCAGTCACCGAACTGGCCAAACAAGCCAGCCGGCTGACGCCAAGAGGAGCAAATCCCGCATGACCACTCCCCTTGCAGACATCCCAACCGCTCCGATCGCGGGCGCTGGCGGCCTGCTCAAGCTGCAGCTGATCGCACCAGACGGCGCGCGGGCTGAAATCTATCTCCACGGCGCGCAGGTGACCTCTTGGATTCCGGCCGGCGGCTCGGAACGCCTGTTTATGAGTCACGCCTCGCAATTTAGCGAAGACGCGCCGATTCGCGGCGGCATTCCGGTGGTGTTTCCGCAGTTTGGGGCGATGGGGCCGTTGCCGCTGCATGGTTTGGCGCGGCTGATGCGCTGGAAATTCGCCGGCGCGACGCTGGAAGGCGCCAACGCGGTCGCCGCCTTTCAGCTGGGCGATACCGAGCACAGCCGCCGGCTTTGGGATTATCCCTTTTTCGCGGAATTGACCGTCGCGGTGGGCGGTTCACAGTTGGCGGTGATGCTCGCCATCACCAATATCGGTTCCGAAGCGTTTTCCTTCACCAGCGGGCTGCACACCTATTTCAGCATCGACGATATCGCCACGACCGCCGTCGAGGGATTGACGGGCTTGCGCTATCGCGACGCGGCGGCCGGCTGGACCGACCATCAGGAAACCGCGTCCCGCCTCGTTTTTCAGGGCGAGGTCAACCGGATTTACTTCGCCGCGCCCGACGAGGTGCGCTTGATCGAGCCGGGCCGCGCGACCGTGATCCAGTCCACCGGCTTTCCCGAGGTGGTGGTTTGGAATCCGGCGGCCAAGTGCGCGACCATGCCCGACCTGGAGCCGGACGATTACCGACGCTTCGCCTGCGTCGAGGCCGCGCTCATCGCCGCGCCGCGGCAACTCGAACCCGGCGAACGCTGGCAAGGCGCTCAACGGTTGTCGGTTTGAGGGTCGGCGCGTTTCGTCACCTCCCTTTACTCTCGCGATTCGGGGTTTTTCATGATCGTCGATCATCTCGACCGCGCCGGCCGCTACGCCGCGCTGGGGCCCTCATTCGAACAGGCGTTCGCGTTCCTGCGCGCCGCCCATTTGGAAACACTGGCGGAAGGCCGCCATGACTTGGCGGGCGATGCGCTGTTCGCGCTGGTCCAGAGCTACCACACCAAGGCCCCGAGCGAGGGCTTTTGGGAAGCCCATCGCCGCTACATCGATTTGCAGTTCATCGCGCGGGGCGCGGAGCGGATCGGCTATGCCCCGCTGCATCGGATGCGGCTGGAATCGCACGACGAGCCGCGCGACCTGTCGGTGCTGCGCGGCGAAGGCGATTTTCTGACCCTGACCGAAGGCTGTTTCATGCTGCTGTGGCCCGAAGACGTTCATATGCCAGGGTTGCATGTCGGTTCCCCCGGTCCGGTCCGCAAGATCGTATTCAAGATCGCCGTGTCAGCATTCCAAGCGCCGTCATGCAGATTTTCCACCTGATTCCGACCCGCCAGAACGTCGGTTTGACCTCGGTCGCTCTCGGCCTGGTTCGCGCTCTGCAACATCAAGGCTATCGAGTTGGTTTCGTCAAACCGATCGGTCAGGACGATCCGGCCAACGACCACTCCGTCCACTTCGCCCGCGAGATTTGCGCGATCGAAGCGCCCGACCCGATGCCGCTGGCCCAAACCGACGACCGCTTGGCGGCCGGCCGCGAGCCGGAACTGTTGGAAGATGTGGTCAGCCTGTGCATGAGCATCACCGAAGGCGTGGATGTGTTGGTGGTGGAAGGGATGCACACCGACGCCATCCATCCGTTCACCCCGCGTTTGAACGCCGAAATCGCGCGCGGCTTGAAAGCCGAAATCATTTTGGTCGCCAGCGCCAAGTCGGGCCACACGGTGGCGGAAATCAGCCATATGGCCCTGCGGATGAGCAAGGTCGGCTGCCATATCGCCGGGGCCATCATCAATAAAGCGCCGGCGCGCTTCGATGCCGAAGCCGCCCGTCAGGCGCTGGGCGATCTCACGCTGTGGGGGGTGGCGCCTTACCACGCGGCGCTGTTGGCCCCGCGCACGCTGGATGTGGCCCGCCACCTCAACGCCCGGGTGCTGGTTCAGGGCGAACTGGCGACCCGGCGGGTGCTGGAAACCGTGATCGCCTCGCGCTCCGCCGCCGAAATGATCGAACATCTCACCCCCGGCGCGTTGGTGATGAGCGCGGGCGACCGCGATGACATGATGCTGGCGACCGCGCTGGCCGCCAGCAAGGGGGTGCAACTGGCCGGTCTGGTGTTGACCCACGGCTCGGAAATCGACCGGCGCATCCGCGAACTGGCCTCGCACGCTTTCGAAAGCGGCCTGCCGGTGCTCAGCGTGGCCAACGACAGCTTCGTCACCGCCACCCACATCAACACCCTTCCGGGCGCGGTGCCCGCCGACGACGGCGCGCGGATGAACGCCGTGATGGATGTGGTCGCGGACCACCTCTGGGCGACCGTGCTCAACCAGAGCGTCAGGATGCCCGCCTCGATTCAGATGTCGCCGCCCGCGTTCCGCTACCGGCTGATCCAGCAGGCGCGCGCGGCCAACCAACGGATCGTGCTGCCCGAGGGCGACGAACCGCGCACGCTGCGCGCCGCCGCCATTTGCGCGGAGAAAAAAATTGCCCGCTGCGTGCTGCTCGGCAACCGCGCCGCCATCGAAACGGCCGCCGCCGCTCAGGGCGTCGCGCTGCCCGCCGCCTTGGAAATCATCGATCCAGAGCAAGCGCGCGAACGCTATGTGGAACGCCTGACCGAACTGCGCCGGAGCAAGGGGCTGACTCCCGCGCAGGCGCGCGACCAGCTGCAAGATAACGTGGTGCTCGGCACTCTGATGCTGGCGGCGGACGAGGTCGACGGACTGGTCTCCGGCGCGGCGCACACCACCGCCAACACGGTGCGCCCGGCCCTGCAACTGATCAAGACCGAGCCGGGTTCATCCATCGTCTCCTCGGTGTTCTTCATGCTGATGCCGGATCAAGTGCTAGTTTACGGCGACTGCGCCATCAACCCCGACCCCAGCGCCGCCGAGCTGGCCGAGATCGCGCTGCAAAGCGCCGCCAGCGCGCGGGATTTCGGCATCGAGCCCAAAGTCGCCATGATCAGCTATTCCACCGGCAGTTCTGGCGCCGGAGCCGATGTCGACAAGGTGTGCGAGGCCACCGCGCTGGCCAAGATCAAAGCCCCCGATTTGTTGATCGACGGCCCGTTGCAGTACGACGCCGCGTCCGTGCTCGAAGTCGGCCAGCAGAAAGCGCCGGACTCCAAGATCGCCGGACGCGCCACGGTGTTCGTGTTTCCCGATCTCAACACCGGCAACACCACCTACAAGGCCGTGCAGCGCAGCGCCAACGTCGTTTCGCTCGGCCCGATGCTGCAAGGTTTGCGCAAGCCGGTGAACGATCTGTCACGCGGCGCGCTGGTGGACGACATCGTGTTTACCATCGCCCTGACCGCCATTCAGGCCCACGCCCGCAGGGGCTGAATGGCGGAACTATCCCGCGCGGGCACCCAACCGCTTTCGCCGACCGTCGAGGACTTTTAGGGTCTTGCGGCGTATCGGTCGAAACCACCCACCGACGGACAACCCCGATGAAAAAAACTGAACAGGCTTACCAACCCAGCGCCGGACCCGCTCCAACCGCACCGTTTTGTCTGAAAAAGCTGGCCTTGGCGGCCGCGATCAGCCTAGCCTTGGCAAGCGTGCAACCGACTATCGTCGCGCGCGCCCAGGCGGGCGTGGCCCCTCCCTCAGAACATCCCCAACGGTCCGCGAAAAGACCGGAAATCAGCGCTCGCGTCAAGCCAATTTTGACCGTCAAACGTCTTAAATTCAAAGACTTGAACTCAAACGGCCGGCTAGATCCCTACGAAGACTGGCGTCTGTCCGTCGACGCGCGCACCGACGATCTGGTCGCGCGGATGACGCTGGAGGAAAAGGCGGGCATGATGCTGATCGACACCCTGAACGCCGAGGTGGGTGGCAAAATCGGGACCAGCGCCACCACCAACGCCACCGATTACATCAACAACCAGCTGATGTCCCGTTTCATCTTTCGCAATCCGGTGACCGCCACGCCGGACGGCAAGCCGGCCACCGGCTTTTCCGGAGCCCAAATCTCGCCGCTGGAAGCCGCGACCTGGACCAACACGATTCAAGAAATGCGGGAAGCGACCCGCCTGGGTATTCCCGCCGTGTTCAAATCCAACGCCCGCAATCACATCGACCCGGACGCTCGCGCCGGCATCAATGAAGCGGCGGGCGCCTTCACCGCGTTCCCGAAGGAAGCGGGCATCGCCGCCGCCGCGCTGGGCGCGCGATCGGCCAAGACCGGCAAGCCGCCGACTGCGGGCGACATGGCGGTGGTCAAGCAGTTCGCCGAGGTCATGGGCGTCGAGTGGAAGTCCATCGGCCTGCGCGGCATGTACGGTTACATGGCCGATCTGTCCACCGAACCGCGCTGGTATCGGGTGCATGAAACCTTCACCCAAGACGCCGACCTTAACGCCGAAATCCTCAAAACCTTGGTGCAAACTCTGCAAGGCAAAAAGATCAAGAACGGCACCTCGGTCACCAAGGACAGCGCGGTTGCCTTGACCATCAAGCATTTCCCCGGCGGCGGGCCGCAGGAACTGGGACTGGACCCGCACTACGCGCACGGCAAGGAGCAAGTGTATCCGGGCGGCAATTTCGGCTATCACCTCAAACCCTTCAAGGCCGCCATCGACGCCGGCGTATCGGCGATCATGCCCTATTACGGCGTGCCGGTTAAGGTCACCTACGAGGGCGTCACTTACGAGCCGGTCGGCTTTGCTTTCTCTCAGCAGATCGTCACCGGCCTGCTGCGGGGCCAGCTCGGCTTTCAGGGTTACGTGAACTCCGACACCGGCATCATCAACGATCGCGCCTGGGGCCTGGAAAACAAGACGGTGCCGGAGCGGGTCGCCACCGCCATCAACGGCGGCACCGAGGTGCTATCCGGCTTTCACACCAATCAGACCATCGTCGATCTGGTCAAGACGGGCTTGGTCAGCGAGACGCGGCTTAACGAGGCGGTGAAACGCCTGCTCAAAGAACAGTTTCAGCTCGGCCTGTTTGAAAATCCCTACGTCGACGCCACCCAGGCCGCCGGCATCATCGGCAGCGACGCCAACCGCGCCGCAGGCTTGGATATCCAGCGTAAATCGATTGTTTTATTGCAAAATCAGGAGACTGCGGCCGACGCCAAGGTATTGCCGCTGAAGGCGGGAGCCAAGGTCTACATCATGGGCGACTTCACCAAGGCGAACGTCGAGAAGTACGGCTACGCGGTGACCGACGGCAACAACCCGGTCAACGGCGTCCGCCCGGTGGCCTCCGGTCACGATTACGCGCTGATCTCGGTGACCGCCTTGGTCAACCGGAGCACCGCCGGAACCTACAAGAGCGACGATCCGGCCACGGGCCTCAACCCCAACCACCTCAAACCGATCAAAGCCGGCCAGCCGCGCAACCAACCCTATGGCTCCGAGGATCGCTGCGTCGAGACCGCTGCGTACGCCGATCCCGAAAAAAGCTGTTTGGATAACGGTTTGATTTTTGGCGGCGTGTTCCCCTGGGAGGCGAACAACCTGTCGTTCACGGCGATGGCGGCCTCGCAATCCTGGCAAATCAAACCCTCGTTGGCGGATATCCAGGCGGTCATGAATGAGGTCGGGCCGCAAAATACCATCCTGCACATTTATTTCCGCCACGCCTTCGTGCTGGACGACGCCAGCGGCCTGAAGAACGCGGGAGCCATCGTCGCCGGCTTCGGCGTCAGCGATACCGCGCTTTTGGACGTGTTGAGCGGCAAGGCCAAGCCCCAGGGCAGAATGCCGTTCGCCTTGGCCAACAACCTCCAGGCGGTCATCGACAATCAACCCGATGTTCCGGGCTACCCGGACAAGGACACGCTGTATCCTTTCGGTTTTGGTTTGAATTACTGAGCGGCTGCGGGCGGCCCGCCATGACAGTCGGGCCGCCCGGTTTCCGCGTCAGCGCTCCACCCGAAAGCGCGCCATGCGCTCCGGCAAATCAACGCCGGTCAAGCGCAGCGCCAAAACGCGATTCAACTCCACCGCTTCCGCCACCTTGAGGCGCGTCTCCAAGCCCAAGGCAGGAATCAACACCGCGCCGCGCGGCAGCCGCTTTTCGACCAGCACGCCCTCGCCGCGCCAATCCGGGTGCTGCTGGAGATAAACCGCGGTCCAGTGTTCCCGCGACAGCCGTTCGGCCCGCCGCACGCCCACGGCCGCCGCTTCCGCCGCGCCGATGCGCTCGATGATCGCTTGCGCGTCCAGCACCGCGCCGCCGCGTAAAAACGCCCGCAACTGCTGGTGGGCGACCAAATCCAGATAACGGCGCAACGGACTGGTCACCTGGGCGTAGACCGCCAACCCCAAGCCGCCGTGCGGGCCGGGCTGGCTGCTGTACTGGCGCGGGCGCAGACCGCGCCGCAGCGCGTGCATCGCCGCCAAGCTGGAAGGCGCGCGATCGGGATGCTCGGTCGCGTCCTGGGTGGTGTAGGGAAACGGCAGATCGCGCGCTTGCGCGAACCGGGCCGCCGCCTCGCCCGCCATCACCATGGCTTCAGTCACCACCAGCCGACTGCGCAACCGGGCCAAGGGTTTGATCTGGACCCGGCCCGCAACCACTTCGATTTTCACTTCCGGCAGCTCGATAAACACCGCGCCAGCGGCGCGGCGGCGGGCCTGATGGCGTTGCGCGAGTTGGTCAAAACCTCGAAAGGGCTCCTCATCCAAGCGCGTCTCGACCTCCTGATAGCTCAACCGTCGCACCCGGACCCAGCTTGGAACGATTTCAATTTCGGACACCGAGCCGTCGGCTTCCACAGTCAAGCCGAACGACAGCGCCGGCGACACCTCCGTCAACCCCAAACCCAGCCGGCCGACCGCCAGCTCTGGCAGCATCGGCGCTGTGGTTTCGGGCAGGTACAAAGTCGCGCCACGCGCCCGCGCCTCCAGATCGGCCGGACTATCCGGCGCGACCAGCGCGGCGGCGTCGGCGACATGCACCCACAGCCGGTCTCCGTCCAGACTCAGCGCGTCGTCGGGGTCGAGATTGCCCTCGTCGTCGATGGCAAACGCCTCTAGCCCAGTCAAATCCAAGCGGGGTTCGTCCGGCAACGCTGGCAGCTCCGCCAGCGGCGTGACCAGGGTCGCGCCGACCCGGCGCGGATACGGGTTGCTCGCGCTGTCCCAATAACCCAGCCGCAACAACAAGGCGTGAGCGCTTTGCGGGTTTTGCTCGCAATCGAGCGCCTGAAGGACCCGGCTCTGCTCGTGTTCGCCCCAGGCGACTTCTTCAACTTCCCGCAGATAGGGGGCATCCTCCGGTGCGTGCTGGCCGGCGCGCGCCCGGTTCAAGAATTCATTCCACGCCCGGCGTTCGGCGTCCTTGGCCGCGCGCGCGGCCTGCTCTTGCGCCACCTCGGCGAACGAGCGAACCGCGATGGCCTCCGGCGAACCCCGAAAATACAAACCCTCATCCACCAGCCGCCACGCCGCCCACGCGGTCGCCGGGGTATAGGACCCATACACCAGCTCCGCCAGCTCGGCCAAGGTGGTCTGGCCGCCGGCCAACAGTTCGCACGCCGCTTCCACCTCTCCCGCCGGCGCGTCCAGGCGGGCGGGGTCCGCCAGCGGGCCCGGATGCAACAGCAGCACGTCCTTGGGGCGGACCCGCAGCAACCGGCCATCGCTCAACGCAATCTCCAACTTATCGCCGACGGCGGCGACGCGGGCCGGACCGCCTTTATAAAGCACCAGACTGTTATGAGGTATGCTCATCTTGACTCATCGCGGGCAGGGCCGCTCAAAGGCCGGCGAAAGCGCATCCGGCCGCCATGACCGCGCGGGCGCGGCGGCGCCGATGAAAATATCGGTCCGCCGCTGCTAAAACGACCAAAAACCCTATTATAATTGGCGGACCTTGCATCGGCGGTCCGTGACTTTAGCACAACCCGCCCCCAAGTCCAATAAAATGAGAATAATCAAGGAATTGGAAAAAATACCGAACCCTCGATCCCCCGGTTCGTTCTGCTGGCCGTCGGAGGCGTCCCCAACCGCGTCGCATGGCGGCATCCCGTTCCTGACATCCGTTCACGCCCCTTCAGCCCGGTTCCCCTGGCTCCGAGGCGCTTGCCCCCAGGCTTTTGGTTCCGCTGGTCCGCCAACGGCCCCTGCTTCAGTAAGGAGAGAGCGTTTATGCATGACATCATCAATCAATTAGAACAAAAACGCGCTGGCGCGCGCCTCGGTGGAGGACAGCGCCGCATCGACGGCCAACATAAACGCGGCAAGCTCAGCGCGCGCGAACGCATCGAGGTGCTACTCGATCCGGGCAGCTTCGAGGAATGGGACATGTTCGTCGAGCACCGCTGCAACGACTTCGGCATGGGCGAAACCTCGATTCCGGGCGACGGCGTGGTCACCGGCTACGGCACGGTCAACGGCCGGCTGGTGTTCGTGTTCAGCCAGGATTTCACCGTGTTCGGCGGCTCGCTGTCGGAAGCGCACGCCGAGAAGATGTGCAAGATCATGGATCACGCCATCAAGGTCGGCGCGCCGGTGATCGGCCTCAACGACTCCGGCGGCGCGCGGATTCAGGAAGGCGTCGCCTCCCTGGCCGGCTACGCCAACGTGTTCCAGCGCAACGTGATGGCCTCCGGCGTCATCCCGCAGATTTCGGTGATCATGGGGCCGTGCGCGGGCGGCGCGGTGTACTCTCCGGCCATGACCGACTTCATCTTCATGGTCAAGGACACCTCCTACATGTTCGTGACCGGTCCCGATGTGGTCAAGACCGTCACCCACGAGGAAGTCACCGCCGAGGAGCTGGGCGGCGCGATCACCCACTCGACCAAATCCGGCGTCTGCGACCGGGCGTTCGAAAACGATATCGAAGCCCTGCTGATGCTGCGGCGCTTCGTCAATTTCCTGCCGCCGAACAACAAGGAAAAACCGCCGCACCGGCCGACGCCCGACCCGGCCGACCGGCAGGATTATTCGCTCGACACCCTGATTCCCGACAATACCAACAAGCCCTACGACATGAAGGAGCTGATCCTCAAGGTCGTGGACGACGTGGATTTCTTCGAAGTCCAGCCCGAAAACGCCAAGAACATCATCACCGGCTTCGCCCGGATGGACGGTTGGCCGGTCGGCATCGTCGCCAACCAACCGCTGGTGCTGGCGGGTTGTCTGGACATCAAGTCCTCGATCAAGGCCGCCCGCTTCGTGCGGTTTTGCGACGCTTTCAACATCCCGATCATCACCTTCGTCGACGTCCCCGGCTTCATGCCCGGCACCTCCCAGGAATACGGCGGCATCATCAAGCACGGCGCGAAACTGCTGTACGCCTACGCCGAATGCACCGTGCCCAAGGTCACCATCATCACCCGCAAGGCCTACGGCGGCGCCTATGACGTGATGAGCTCCAAGCATCTGCGCGGCGACGTGAACTTCGCCTGGCCGACCGCCGAAATCGCGGTGATGGGGCCCAAGGGCGCGGTGGAAATCATCTTCCGGCAGGATATCGGCGACACCGTCAAAATCGCCGACCGCACCGAGGAATACCGCAAGAAATTCGCCAATCCGTTCATCGCCGGCCATCGCGGCTTCATCGACGACGTGATCATGCCCCACGGCACCCGCAAGCGCATCTGCCGCTCCCTGGCGATGCTGCGGGACAAGGAACTCGAAAATCCGTGGCGCAAGCACGGCAACATTCCGCTGTAAGGGGTGGGACGCATGTTCAAGAAAATTCTGATTGCCAACCGCGGCGAAATCGCCTGCCGCGTGATCAAGACCGCCCGCAAGATGGGCATCAAGACCGTCGCCGTCTATTCCGAGGCGGACCGGGACGCGCTCCATGTGGAAATGGCCGATGAGGCGGTGCTGATCGGCCCGCCGCCCACCGCCCAGAGCTATCTGATGATGGAGCGCATCGTGCAGGCTTGCAAGGACACCGGCGCGGAAGCGGTGCATCCGGGCTACGGCTTCCTGTCCGAGCGCCCGGCCTTCTGCGAGGCGCTGGAAAAGGAAGGGATCGCGTTCATCGGCCCGAAAGTGCGCGCCATCGAGGCCATGGGCGACAAGATCACCTCCAAGATCCTGGCCAAGGAAGCCGGGGTCAGCACCGTGCCCGGCTACACCGACGTCATCAAAGATTCTGACCACGCCCTGCAGATCGCCCGCGACATCGGTTATCCGGTGATGATCAAGGCCAGCGCCGGCGGCGGCGGCAAGGGGATGCGCATCGCCTGGAACGACGCCGAGTGCGTGGACGGGCTGGAGCGCGCCAGCAACGAAGCCCGCGCGTCTTTCGGCGACGACCGCGTGTTCATCGAAAAATACATCGAAGAGCCGCGCCACATCGAAATCCAGGTGTTGGGCGACAGCCACGGCAACATCGTCTATCTGGGCGAACGCGAATGCTCGCTGCAACGCCGCCACCAAAAGGTGATCGAGGAAGCGCCCTCCCCGTTCCTCGATGAAAAAACCCGCAAGGCGATGGGCGAGCAGGCGGTGGCGCTGGCCCGCGCGGTGGACTATCAATCGGCCGGCACGGTCGAGTTCATCGTCGACGCCAAGCGTAACTTCTACTTCCTGGAGATGAACACCCGCTTGCAGGTCGAGCATCCGGTCACCGAATACATCACCGGCCTTGATCTGGTGGAACAGATGATCCGGGTCGCCGCCGGGGAAAAACTGGGCTTTACCCAGGAGGATATCCGACTCAAGGGCTGGGCGATTGAAGCCCGCGTCTATGCTGAAGACCCGTTCCGCAACTTCCTTCCCTCCATCGGCCGTCTGGTCAAATACATGCCGCCGAAGGAAAGCGAGGTGGTGCGGGTTGATACGGGTGTTTACGAAGGCGGCGAAGTGTCGATGTACTACGACCCGATGATCGCCAAGCTGATCACCTACGGCTCGACCCGCGACCGCGCCATCGCCCACATGCGCGACGCGCTCAACGAGTTTTTCATCCGCGGCGTCCAGCACAACATCAGCTTTCTGGCGGCCTTGATGGTGCACACCCGGTTCATGACCGGACGGATCAGCACCAACATGATCGCCGAAGAATATCCGAACGGCTTCCACGCCTCCGACGTGCCGCACGACGACCCGGCGCTGCTGATCTCGGTGGCCGCGTTCATCCACCGGCGCTACATGGACCGCGCCGCGCAAACCAGCGGCCAGCTGAAAGGCCACGAGCGCAAGGTCAACAACGATTGGGTGGTGCTGATGAACGGCCAGCAGCATCCGGTGCACGTCGATCCCGCGCCGGGCGGCTACGATGTCGTCTACATGGATGAAACCTATCAAGTCCGCAGCGACTGGCAGTTCGGCTATCCGCTGTTCAAGGGCACCCTGAACGGCACCGAAATCTGTATCCAGGTCGAACGCCGCGACATGGTCTACCGGCTGTTCCACTGGGGCTCTCAGGCCGATGTGATGGTCTTCTCGCCGCGCATCGCCGATCTTCAAGCGCTGATGCCGGAGAAAGAGCCGCCGGATTTGTCGAAGTACCTGCTCTCGCCGATGCCCGGTCTGCTGACCAAGATGGCGGTGCAAGTCGGTCAAGAGGTCAAGGCCGGCGAGGAACTGGCGGTGATCGAAGCCATGAAGATGGAAAACGTGCTGCGCGCCGATCAAGACGCCAAGGTGGGCAAGGTGCTGGCCGCGCCGGGTGACAGCCTGGCGGTCGATCAGGCGATCATCGAGTTCGAGTAACCCACATACCCAGGGGTGATCGGCGCTCCTGGCCCACCTTAAAAACCGAAAAGCCGGTTGCCACCCGCAACCGGTTTTTTGTTCGCCGCCCGGCTCGCCGCCGCTCAAATCCGGCCAAACGGCCGCCAAAAGCGCTGCTTCCAAGAGCTTTTCGACAACTCCGGCCGAATCCCTTGCGACAGGAAATACGCGACATAGCGTTTGTCGACCTCCATGATGTGCTTGGTCAGCCAGAGTTTGAGAAAATGGGCCAGTTCAAAATTCAGCGAACCTTTCCCCTCCTCCAGCTTGTCGCGAAAACCGCTCAATTGATCGATCAGGCTATCGTGATCTTCTCGATGCTTCTCATACTCGGGATAGTGCAAGATCCGCATCAGGCTCTCTTCGACGGCGAAATGCACCCGAGTGTACTCTTCCAGCCGGTCGATAATGTTTCGAGCGACCTCGATCCCTCGCCGCTGCTGGATCGCCTCGTGAATCTGATTCAATAACTCCACTAGAATCTGATGCTGGGCGTCGATTTCCTCGATACCCATGCTCAATTCAGTCGACCATTCCACAAATTTAGTCATCGCGCGACGTCACCCCTAATCGCCCTCCATAAAAAAAACGGCCACCGGTCGAGGTGACGGTGGCCGCTCTAGTCGGTCGGAAACCCGACTCAATCACTCCGGAGTTACTTGATCAGCCGCATCTTCACATAAGAACCCGGCGCGTCCTCGATCACCGGCAACTTGCCGGTGCCCGGCACGCGGGCCGGCACCTTCTCGCCCGAATGCTTGACCAGCCACTTGCCCCAATCCGGCCACCACGAACCCTCGGTCTGCTTGGCTTCCTTCAGCCACTCCTCCGAGTCTTCCGGATGTTTGGGATTGGTCCAATAGAAGTACTTGTTGGCCGACGGCGGGTTCATGGGGCCGGCGATATGACCGGAACCGGCCAGCACGAACTTGACCGGCCCGCTGAACAACCGGCTGCCCATGTAGTTGGAGGTCCACGGCGAGATGTGATCCTCGATTCCGGACAGGAAGTAGGCCGGAATCTTGACTTGGGTCATATCGATCGGAGTGCCCAGCAAGCTGATGCCGCCCGGTTCCTTCAGCCGGTTTTTCTGGTAGAAGTTACGCAGGTAAAAACTGTGCATCTTCACCGGCATCCGGGTGGAATCCGAGTTCCAATACAGCAGATCGAACGGGAACGGATCCTTGCCCATCAGATAATTGCTGATGAAGAACGACCACATCAGATCGTTGGCGCGCAACATGCTAAAGGTGGAGGCCATCTCGGAGCCTTCCATGTAGCCCTTGGCCGCCATCCGCTTCTCCAGCGACGAAATCTGCTCCTCATCGACGAACACGCCCAGCTCGCCCGGCTGCGAGAAGTCGATCATGGTGGTCAGATAGGTGCCGGAGCTGATGCGCGGGGTGCCCTTGGCCGCCAGATAAGCGTTAGTGATCGCCAACAAGGTGCCGCCCAGGCAGTAGCCCAGCGCGTTGACTTCAGGCTCGCCGGTCGCCTGCTCGATCGCGTCCAGCGCCGCCAGCGGCCCGTCGCGCAGATAGTTTTCGAATTCCCATTCGGCCATCCGCTCGTCGGGGTTGATCCACGACATCAGGAACACGGTGAAGCCTTGGTCCACCAGCCACTTGACCAAGGAATTCTTGGGCCGCAGATCCATGATGTAATACTTGTTGATCCAGGGCGGGAAGATCAAAAACGGCTTCTTGTAGACTTCCGGGGTGCTGGGATCGTATTGCAGCAGCTGGATCATCTCGTTTTGGAAGACGACCTTGCCGGGGGTGATGGCGACGTTCTTGCCCAGTTCGAAGGCGTTGAGGTCGGTCATCCTGATGTTCAGCTTGCCCTTGCCGCGCTCGAGATCGTCGAGCATGTTCTTCAAGCCGTTGATCAGATTCTGTCCGCCGGATTCGAGGGTCGTGCGCAGCACCTCGGGATTGGTGAGCGCAAAATTGCTGGGCGACATCGCATCGACGAATTGGCGGGTATAGAATTGGACCTTCTTCTTGGTCTGCTCGTCTAGCCCCTCGACGTCGCCCACGATGTCCTGAATCCAATTGGCGGTCATCAGGTAAGATTGTTTGATGTACGAAAACAGCACGTTGTCTTTCCAGTCATCGTGCTTGAACCGCTTGTCGCCCTTGGGCTCGCGCACCACCGCTTCCAGCGGCTGACCGCCGAACATGGCGGGGACGGTCTTCTGCCACAGTTCCAGGTAGTTCTGCCAAAGGTTCGCCTGAGCTTGCGCCAGTTTGGCGGGATCGGCCAGCATCTTCTGGGTCAATTCCATAAAGGATTTGCCCACGGTCATCTTATCCTGCAAATCAAACGCGCCATCGTTTTTCTGGCGGTTCAGGAATTCCTTGACGATCGTCTGGCTTTTTTCGGCAATGTGAGAAAAGAGATCGGCCATCTCCTTCGGATCGGGCATCTTGATTTCAGGCAGTTTGGGGTCTTTGCTATCTTTCTCGGCCATGAATCACTCCTCAGGCGTTATGGTGGTTTGCTCGACGGGATTTCATTTTAGCGAGATTGCGCGCGTAGGGACAGCCGTGTGACCGAGATAAACTCAAAACGGACAGACCAGGCGGTCGCCTGGTCTGTCCGAAAAACGGAAAGCGGGGGAATCGGGCGCTTACTTGACGGCGACCAAGCTCTTCAGTTCTTGCAAGCTTTCGTTGACGCGCTTGTTGATGATCGCAAAGGCTTCCGTGTTGGACTTGCTGACCATCTCGGCCAGTTCCCGCATGTTGGCCAGCGCCTGTTCGAAGGCCTTGCGAACCAGTTCGGCCTGCTTGGCGGTCATTTCCTGCGCGTTGCCCGCGCTGGCCAGCTGTTGGCCGATGGAGGACACCTCGCCCATGGCCTGGCTCAAAATTTCGGCCTGCCGCTGCGCCACCGCCTGCAAGCCCTGCACGGCGGCTTGATTGGCGGCGTTGAGGGCTTCGATATTCTTGCGCTGCGCCGTCATGATCGCTTCCATGTCGAAGCCGGGAATCTTGACGTCGCCGAGCATTTTGGTCATGTCGTATTTGCTGAAATCGAACTTGCTGAAATCGACATTGGCGAAGGGATTGAAAGGATTGTTAGCGGACATGATAAATCTCCAAAGTATTCAGGTTAACGTGTTTTGTGCACTGCAGCAATGGGGCTATTCTGCCTGTTGCCGATGCCGGCGTCAAGGCTATTTTTTGCAGTGCAGCAAATTTTTTGGCTAGATCAGCTTTCCTGCCCCAGGGTTTTGATCGCGACTTCGTAAACGTCCGGCGAGAGTTGCGGAACCGCCAGAATGCGCTCCAGTTGGCCGCGCATGTTGGCCTGGCGCGCCGGATCGTATTTGCGCCAGCGGGTAAAGGCCACCATCAGGCGCGCGGCGATCTGAGGGTTGAAGTCGTTCAAGCGGATGATTTGATCGGCGAGGAAAGTATAGCCCCCGCCGTCGGCGGCGTGAAAATGCAAGGGGTTGGCTTGGCTAAACGCGCCGATCAAAGCGCGGACCTTGTTCGGATTGCGAAGGCTGAAGGCTTCATGGGACAGCAGCGCCACCACCACCGCCGGCGTTTCGGGCGCGCTGGAGGCCGCCTGCAGGCTCAACCACTTGTCGACCACCAGCGGCTCGTCGCGCCAGCGCTCGTAAAAGGCGGCGAGCGCGGTATCCCGTTCCGCTCCCCCAACGTTGACCAGCGAAGCCAAGGCCCCCAGTTGGTCGGTCATGTTATCGGCGGACTGAAATTGCTGGAGGCACAGGGCGCGCGGCGCGCGCTCGTCCAGCCGCATCAGATAATCCAGGCACACGTTTTTAAGAGCCCGCGCCGACATGGCGGCGGCGTCGTTCCGATAGCCGCCCGAAGTCCGGTCGCGCAAGGCTTCATAGCGTTGCAAAAACCGCGACCGCAGCCGGTGCGCCAGCGTCCGCCGCACCAAGGTGTGGGCGGCGTGAATGCCGTCCACGTCCACCACCGCCATGTGCTCGGCCAGATAGCTTTCGCTCGGCAAGCTCAGCACCTGGGCCAGCAGGGCCGGATCGACGTCGGATTGCAACGCCCGCTCGAAGGCGGCGCTGAAGGATTCCGGCAACCGCGGCTCCCGGTTCAGGCGGCGATCCTCGACCAAGCCCAAAATCGTCCGCAACGCCAAGGTATGACCGGCATCCCAGCGGTTGAAATCGTCGCGATCGTGGGCCAAGCGAAACCGTAGATCCGCCTCGCTTTCCTCGCTGATCAGCTTTACCGGCGCGGAAAAGCCGCGCAGCAACGAGGGAACCGGCCGCGCCGGCACATCGATGAAGTGGAAAAGCTGTTCCGGCTCCCGGAGCTCCAAGACCCGCTGGGTCGCGCCCGGCGCTGCTTCCCCCTCCAGCCGCAACGGCAGATCGCGCCCCTCGGCATCCAACAGCCCGAGCGCCAGCGGAATGTGAAACGGCTCCTTATCCGGCTGGCCCGGCGTCGGCGGGCAATACTGGCGCACGGTGAGGGTATAGCGACGCGAAACTGGATCGTAGGCGTCGGACACGGTCAATTCCGGCGTGCCCGCCTGGTGGTACCAGCGCTTGAATTGAGTTAAATCCGCGCCGTTGGCATCCGCCATCGCCGCCACAAAATCATCGCAGGTCACCGCTTGACCGTCATGGCGTTGAAAATACAAACCCATGCCGCGCCGGAAACCCTCCCGGCCCAGCAGCGTCTGGATCATCCGCACCACCTCCGCGCCCTTGTTGTAGACGGTGACGGTATAGAAGTTGTTGATCTCGATATAGGATTCTGGTCGGATCGGATGCGCCATCGGTCCGGCGTCCTGCGGGAACTGGCTGCCGCGCAAAATCCGCACATCCTCGATGCGCTCGACCCCGCGCGAACCCAGGTCGGCCGAAAATTCCTGGTCGCGGAACACGGTCAGCCCTTCCTTGAGGCTGAGTTGGAACCAGTCGCGGCAGGTCACCCGATTGCCGGTCCAGTTGTGGAAATATTCGTGGCCGATCACCCCGAGAATGCCTTGATAGTCGGCGTCGGTGGCGGTCTCCGGCTTGGCGAGCACGTACTTGGTGTTAAAGATGTTGAGGCCCTTGTTTTCCATCGCGCCCATGTTGAAATCGCCGACCGCCACGATCTGGTACAAATCGAGGTCGTATTCCAAGCCGAAGCGCTGTTCGTCCCAGGCCATCGCCTGTTTTAATGACTCCATCGCGTGCTGGCATTGATCGAGATTGCGCGGCTCGACGTAAATGCGCAGGTCGACCTCCCGCCCGGAACGGGTGATGAAGCGATCCTCGACAACATCGAGCTGGCCGGCCACCAGGGCGAACAGGTAGCAAGGCTTGGGAAATGGGTCATGCCAGGTGGCCCAGTGGCGACCGCCGTCCAAATCGCCGCCGCCGGTGCGATTGCCGTTGGACAGCAGCACGGGATAGCGAACTCGATCCGCGACCAAAGTGGTCGTAAACACCGCCATCACGTCGGGACGGTCGAGGAAATAAGTGATCTTGCGAAAGCCTTCGGCTTCGCATTGAGTGCAGAAGTTACCGCTGGATTGATACAGCCCTTCCAAGGCCGCGTTGTCGCGCGGCCGAATCCGGGTGATGGCCGCCAGATCGAAGGCTTCGGGCGGATCGAGCAGCGTCAGCCGGTCGGCGTCCACGCGGTAGCGATCCACCGGCAGCGACACGCCGTCCAACGCCAGCGACAGCAGTTCGAGCTGTTGTCCGTCCAGCACCAGAGGGGTTCCGGCCGGCGTGGCGTCGGCCCGAACGATCCGCAACCGGGCGTGCACCGTGGCGCCGTCTTCCTCCAGTTCGAAGCGCAGGTCGACCGTCGCGATGCGGTAGGCGGGCGGGGTGTAGTCTCTGAGGTAGGTCGTTTTGGGGGTCTGAATCGACATGCGGCAACTCCCTCACGCGGTGGTTTCAAGCGCTCAGCTCAGAAGGTCGATGCCGCGCTTTCAGACATCGGGTCGAGACCGCCTCGCGCGCTGCGCCATCGTCTGGCGGAGGTCAGCCACTGTCCGCGCTTGATCAATTCCGGTCAGCGCCACGGGCTCGTCGCGCGGCGGCGCAAGCAGATCCCGCCTTAAAACTTCATCTCTTCAAAAAACTTCTTGACCCCGTCCAGCCAGCTTCCTTCTTGCGGGGTATGGCGCTTGCCGCCGCCCTCCAGGGAATTGGCGAATTGCTGCAGCAGATCCTTTTGCTCCTTGGTGAGATTGACCGGAGTTTCGACGTTGACCCGGCACAACAGATCGCCGGTCGCGCCGCCGCGCACCGGCTTGACGCCCTTGCCGCGCACCCGAAACACCTTGCCGGTCTGAGTTTCGCCCGGAATCTTCAGACTGACTCGACCGTCCAGGGTCGGCACCTCCAGATCGCCGCCCAGCGCGGCGGTGGTGAAACCGATCGGCACTTCACAGTAAAGGTCGTTGTCCTCGCGGGTAAAGATCGGATGCGGCTTGACCCGGATCTGCACGTACAGATCGCCCGCCGGCCCGCCGTGTTCGCCGTGTTCGCCCTCACCGGCCAAGCGGATGCGGTCGCCGTTGTCCACGCCCGCCGGCACCTTGACCGACAGCGACTTTTGCTCCTCGACCCGACCGCCGCCCCGGCAGGTTTCACAGGGCTCGGGAATGATGGTGCCGCGTCCCTGACAGCGCGGGCAGGTTTGCTGGATCGAAAAAAAGCCTTGCTGCATCCGCACCTGGCCGACGCCGCGACAGGTCGAACAGGTGGTCGGCTTGGTGCCGGGCTTGGCTCCGCTGCCGGCGCAGGCCGCGCAACTGACCAAGCTCGGCACCCGAATTTTGGCGGTGGTGCCGAATACCGCCTCCTCCAGCGTCAAATCGAGGGCGTAGCGCAAATCCGAGCCCCGATACTGACCGCCGCCGCCCGCGCCGCCGCGCCCGCCGCCGAAAATATCTCGAAACACCCCGCCGAAAATATCGCCCAGATCGGCCGCGCCGCCGTAACCGCCGCCCGCCGAACCCTCAACGCCGGCGTGCCCGAATTGATCGTAGGCGACCCGCTTGCGCGAATCGGCCAACACTTCATACGCCTCCTTGGCTTCCTTGAAGTTCTCCTCGGCCACCTGATCGTCCGGATTGCGGTCGGGGTGAAATTTCATGGCCAACCGCCGGTAAGCCTGACGGATTTCAGCTTCGCTCGCATTGCGAGCCACGTTGAGGATTTCGTAATAATCGCGCTTGGCCATAAGGTTTCGTTGCGGGCGTCCGTCGAGTAGTACCGATCAAAAACCAAAAATCCGGGAACGCTTCCGCCTTCCCGGATGTTGAGTTTAACGCAATCGCGGCCCTTACTTCTTGACTTCCTCGAACTCGGCGTCCACCACGCCGTCATCGGCCGGTTTCTGACCGCCGCCCGCGCCGTGCGGGCCGCCGGGGCCGCCCTCCGGAGCGCCGCCGGCTTGGGCGTACAACCGCTCGGCCAGTTTGCCGGACAGTTCGCCCAGCGTCCGGGTTTTGGCCTCGATGGCGCTCTTGTTGTCGGTCTTGGCGGTGGTGCGCAAGTCGCTGATCGCCGCTTCGATGGCCGAGCGTTCGCCGCCTTCCACCTTGTCGCCCAAGTCCCGCAAGGTCTTGTCGGTGGCGTGAATCAGGTTTTCGGCCTGGTTGCGCGCGTTGACCAGTTCGTGGAATTTCTTATCCTCCTCGGCGTGCGCTTCGGCGTCGCCGACCATCCGCTTGATCTCCTCCTCCGACAGCCCGGACGAGGCTTTGATCACGATCCGGTTTTCCTTGCCGGTCGCCTTATCCTTGGCCGAGACGTGCAGGATGCCGTTGGCGTCGATGTCGAAGGTGACTTCGATTTGCGGCACGCCGCGCGGGGCCGAGGGGATGTCGGTCAAGTCGAACTTGCCCAGCGACTTGTTGGCCGAGGCCATCTCGCGCTCGCCTTGCAGTACGTGCACCGTCACCGCCGTCTGGTTGTCGTCGGCGGTCGAGAACACCTGATTCGCCTTGGTCGGGATCGTGGTGTTTTTCTCGATCAGCTTGGTCATCACCCCGCCCAAGGTCTCGATCCCCAGCGACAGCGGGGTCACGTCGAGCAGCAGCACGTCCTTGACCTGGCCGCCCAGCACGCCGCCTTGAATCGCCGCGCCGACCGCCACCGCCTCATCGGGATTCACGTCCTTGCGCGGTTCCTTGCCGAAGAACTCGCGGACTTTTTCCTGCACCTTGGGCATCCGGCTCTGGCCGCCGACCAACAACACATCATCGATTTGGCTGACGCCCAACCCCGCATCCTTCAACGCGGTCCGGCACGGGCCGATGGTCTTGTCGATCAAATCCTCGACCAAGGATTCCAGCTTGGCGCGGGTCAGCTTCAAGTTCAAATGCTTCGGGCCGCTGGCGTCCGCCGTGATGTAGGGCAGATTGATCTCGCTTTGCTGGCTGGAGGACAGTTCGATCTTGGCCTTCTCGGCGGCTTCCTTCAGCCGTTGCAGCGCCAGCGGGTCGTTGGCGAGATTGATGCCGCTCTCCTTTTGGAACTGCTCGATCAGGTAATCGATGATCCGCTTGTCGAAGTCCTCGCCGCCCAGGAAGGTGTCGCCGTTGGTCGAGAGCACCTCGAACTGCTTCTCGCCGTCCACCTCGGCGATTTCGATGATCGAAATGTCGAAGGTGCCGCCGCCCAGGTCGTAGACCGCGATCTTGCGGTCCTTGGTGCTGGATTTGTCCATGCCGAAGGCCAGCGCCGCCGCGGTCGGCTCGTTGATGATCCGCTTGACCTCCAGACCGGCGATGCGGCCGGCGTCCTTGGTGGCTTGGCGCTGGCTGTCGTTGAAGTAGGCCGGCACCGTGATCACCGCCTCGGTCACCGGGTGGCCGAGATAGTCCTCGGCGGTCTTTTTCATTTTCATCAACACCCGCGCCGAGATTTCCGGCGGGGCCATCTTCTTGCCGCGCGCCTCGACCCAGGCGTCGCCGTTGTCGTTCTTGACGATCTTGTAGGGCACCAGGTCGATGTCCTTCTGCACTTCCGGCTCGTTGAAACGGCGGCCGATCAAGCGCTTGACCGCAAACAGGGTGTTTTGCGGGTTGGTGACCGCCTGACGCTTGGCGGGCTGGCCGACGGTGATTTCACCGTCTTCCATAAAGGCGACGATGGACGGCGTGGTCCGGTCGCCCTCGCTATTTTCGATCACCCGCGGCTTGCCGCCCTCCATGATCGCCACGCAGGAATTGGTGGTGCCCAGGTCGATGCCGATAATTTTGCTCATGGCCATGCTCTCTATAAAAATTCAGGAAATTCGGTTGCCAAGTCTGATCTGCTGCTGAATTGGGGACGGTGGGAGCGATTTTCAATGGCGCTGCGGGGCCGCGCCGCTCGCATCGGCGACCCGCCGCCCGCGCGCCGCCGGCTCACCGCGTCGGCCGGCGCGCCATCCCGCTCAGGATCGGGGCGGGGCCTGGGCGACCAACACCTTGGCGGGCCGCACCAACCGATCGTTCAGCAGATAACCCTTCTGCACGACCTGCACCACGGTATTCGGCTCGGCTTGAGCGGTCGGCACCATCGCCATCGCCTCATGTTCGGACGGGTTGAATTTAGCCCCGGTCGGATTCACTTCGCGCAGGCCGAATTTTTCCATCGCCGAGGCCAGTTGCTTGAGGGTCAATTCGGTGCCTTCCCGCAACTTGTCGATGCCTACATCGCCGCTGGCCGCCGCCAGCCCCATTTCCAGGCTGTCGCGCACCGGCAGCAGTTCGCCGAAGAAGCGCTCCAAGGCGAATTTATGGGCGTTTTGCACGTCGCGCTCGGTGCGCTTGCGCAGGTTTTCCATCTCCGCGTGCGCACCCAAATACAATTTCCAGTGCTCGTCGGCCTTGGCCAGCGCTTGGTCCAAATCGCGTTGCAAAGTATCGAACTCCTCGCGGCTGACCACAATCTCATCCTCCGGCGCGTCGGCCGGGCTGAACGGCGCGGCAGTTCCAGGGGGCGAGTTCGCGCCAGCCCCCTCCGGGCGCGCGCCAGGCTCCAAGATCGGTTCGGTCGGGGTCATTCTGCGTTCTCCGTCACCAAGTCAAAACACGCGGACGCCACCGGCGTCCCTGATGGCGAAGAACTGGGGTCGGGCGGGAAAAATTCAAGGGCGCGCCGAACCGTCCGTTTGACGAATCGACCGCAGGCGCATCTTGCGCCCGTTTAAATCTGGCAATACATCATGCTGTCCGCGCTGGCGAATTCCGCCCAACGGGATGGCAACCGGTAAGCCGCCACCCAGTCCGCTAAGGCGTCGGCCGCCATCGGGCGGGCGATGCCGTAACCCTGGGCCAGATGGCAACCGAGCTTCAGCAAGGCGAGGCCGTGTTCCTCGGTTTCCACACCTTCGGCGATCACCCGGCGCTGGAAGGATTGGGCCAGACTGATGACCCCGTTGATGATGGCCAAATCTTCCGGATCGTGCAGCATGTCACGCACGAAGGATTGGTCGATTTTGAGCGTGGCGGCGGGAAGGCGTCTTAAATAGGTCAAGGACGAATAACCGGTGCCGAAATCATCCAGGGCGAAGTTCACGCCGAGCTGGCGGCACTCCAGGATCAGATCGGAGGCATACCCGATATCCTGCAAGGCGGCGGATTCCACCACTTCCAGTTCGAGCGCGCCCGAGGGCACGCCCGGATGGGCGCGAAGCTGCTCGGCCAATCGGTCGATAAACGTCGGCTGCTGCAGGTGAGCGGCCGAGATATTGACGCTGACCGCCAGCTCCAGACCGGATTGCCTCCACGCCTCCAAGTCCTTCAAGGCCATGCCGAGCACCCATTCGCCCAACAGCGTGTCCAAGATCGTGCTTTCGATCAAGGGTAGAAACTCGTCCGGCAACAGCAGCCCACGTTCCGGATGTTGCCAGCGGACCAGCGCCTCGGCTCCGATCACCTTGCCCTGGTGCATGTCCACCTTCGGCTGGTAATACAGGCGAAATTGGCCGCTCTCCAAGGCGGTTTGAATGACGCGAAGGGCTTCGCGCCGGGTGCGCTGTTGGCGGTCCTGGTCGGGATCGAAGAACTGATAGCGGTTGCGGCCGGTTTGCTTGGCCAAGTACATGGCCTGATCGGCGTAGCGCAGCAGCGTATCCGGATCGGCCTCGTCGGCGGGAAACACGCTGGCGCCGATACTGGCGCTGATCGCGATCCGTTGCGCCGGGACGACCTCATACGGTTCGGCCAGCACGCTCAAGATTCGCTTGAGCGCGGCCTCGACTTCTCTGAGGCTTTCAAAATCGGACAGGAGCAACACGAATTCATCGCCGCCCAATCGCGCGACCGTATCGTCGCCACGCAAATCGCACTGCAACCGTTTGGCCACCACCACCAGCAACCGGTCTCCAACCTCATGGCCGAAGCGGTCGTTGACCGGTTTGAAACCGTCGAGATCGAGATAGGCCACCACCAGCATCCGACCGCTGCGCTTGGCGCGAGCCACCGCTTGTTTCAACCGATCCGCCAGCAACAAGCGGTTCGGCAGGCGGGTCAGCGCATCGTAATTGGCCGCCCAGCGCAACCGTTCCCGCGTCCGATAACGTTCGGTGGCGTCGGTGAAGACCGCGGCGAACCCACACTTGTCCCACGAGAGGACGGAAATTTCCAGGTGCTTGTCCAAAGCGGGAAAAAACAGTTCGAGCCGCCGGGTCTGACCGGTGGCGACCACCTCGTCGAACAGCTTCAAATACGGTGCGATCACCTCGCCGTAAACGTCTCGCGTCAACTTGCCGAGAGTGTCCTGTTTGGGCCTATTCAGAATGCGTTCGAATTGAGGATTGCATTCGACCAAACGGTAATCGACCGCGACCCCGGTTTCGTCCTGGACTGGATCGTGCAAGGACACGCCCTCGGCCATGCT
>DJIW01000048.1:25747-26402 GCA_002433805.1 Competibacteraceae bacterium UBA6584
AAGGACACGCCCTCGGCCATGCTGTTGAACAGCGCGTGCAAGCGTTGTTCGCTCCGGCGCAACGCCTCGGTGGCGCGCAGCCGTTCCATGATGTTGCGGGCCATTCCCAGCACGCCGATCAAGCGGCCGCCGGCGTCGCGCACGGCGGTTTTGGTGGTTTCGACCAACACCCGCTGGCCGTTTGGATCGCTCAACCATTCCTCGCTCGACAGCGGTTCGGGCGAAACGGCCGCTTCACGGTCTTGCGCCTGAAACGCGGCGGCGGTCGCCCGGTCGACAAAATCCTCAGCGGTCTTGCCGACGATCTGCTGTTTGCTGACGCCGCATAAGCCCTCGAACGCCTTGTTGCAGGCCAGATAAACGCCGTGTTCGTCCTTCAGCCAGACCGAATCCGGCATGGCGTCGTAGAGGGAGCGCAAAAAATAGCGTTCCTTATCGGCCATCCGCAATTGCCGGGCGAGTTCGGCGCGGGCCTGATCGCGATCCGATTCCAGGAACTGGGTGTAGGCGTCGCTGTTGCGGCACAATAAAACCGCCTTGGCCAGATTGGCCATCACCGGTTGAAAAATCTCGGTGAGCGGCAGCCAACCTTCGGGAAACTCGGGCGTCAGCAGCAAGATGACGCCATCGGTCGGCAGGGGGAGACGCACACAGG
>DJIW01000030.1:0-959 GCA_002433805.1 Competibacteraceae bacterium UBA6584
CCATTACGCAGTCCTAATGGCAACAAGCTGCTTTGCGTTACTCCCCCTCAGCAGGTTTTTTAAGTAATAAGCCGTCATAGTTAATTGTTGATAAAAATTTTTCTGCTTGCAACATGATAAAACCATTCAACTACTAATCCGCCAACATACTATCATTGTTTTTGTATAAATCGTGTTACCTCCAAAGCGAAATGTTTCGATCGCCACGTACCTGTCGCGGTGACATGGGTGGCGTAAGGCATGACCCACAAACCGCAATTGGCAATCACCCCGAACATTTCCAAAATCTGCTCCAGCGGCGCGACCGGGTCTCGATCACCGACGATCAACAAAGTCGGCTGAAAAATATTCTCCAGAATTTCCAAAGGATGCGCGTGCTCGGTGGTGGCCGGATCCAACGCTTCCGACACTCGGCCGATGACGTCTTGCCAGGCTTCCGGACCGCCTTGCGGTTCGTGGATATCGCTCAGCCACTTGTGCATGCCAACATCGCGCCAATACGCGGGATCAGCCATGTCGCGGGTGCCGGCGTGGGTTTTTTGGTCCTTGCGATAACCGACTCGATAAAGGACTAGTTTGCTGACCCGCTGCGGATGGTAGAGAGTCAACCACAGCGCGACCGCCCCGCCCAGCGACGACCCGACCAGATGCGCTTGCCCCACCCGCAAGTCGTCGAGCAGCTCTAACACGGCCCGTCCCATATCGCCCACCGTCAGTTTCTCGGCCACCATCGGGCTGCCGCCGTGGCCGAGGTGATCGGGCGCAATGACCCGAAAATGCCGGGCAAACAACGGGATTTGGGGCTTCCATTCCTGGCCGCTCATGCCGCCGCTGTGCAGCAACACCACCGGTTCGCCCTGGCCGCTCTCGATATAATGCAATGTACTCACGCTTGGAATCTTTAATATTGAACAGGTGACAAAATTATAGTCGCCCCGCCACGCTTGCCGGATAATGGC
>DJIW01000030.1:1122-9440 GCA_002433805.1 Competibacteraceae bacterium UBA6584
CGCCACGCTTGCCGGATAATGGCGCTAAAAATCAGGAGATCGTTCCATGGCGATGACTTCCCACCGCTACCGCGCGCTGGGCCCCCACGGTTTTCACGGGGTGCATTACACGGAATGGGGCGATCCCGCCAATCCCAAGGTCTTGATTTGCGTGCACGGCTTGACCCGCACCGGCCGCGATTTCGACTTTCTCGCCGCCGCCTTGGAACAGGACTATCGCGTTATCTGTCCCGATGTGGTAGGCCGGGGCCAAAGCGATTGGTTGCCGGACAAACTGGACTACGGCTATCCGCTTTACGTCAGCGACATGGCCATGTTGCTCGCGCGGATTGACGCACAGCGCCTGGATTGGATCGGCACCTCGATGGGTGGCCTGATCGGAATGTTTTTGGCCCGTTACCCCAACACGCCGATTCACAAATTGGTGATCAACGATGTCGGGCCTCGCATCCCCGCCGCCGGCTTGAAACGAATCGCCGATTATGTCGGACGGGTCGTCGCCTGGAACAGCCTTGAGGACATGGATCGCGCGTTGCGCGTTTTTGCGGCTCCCTTCGGCCGGTTAACCGACGAGCAATGGCGGCGCATGATCGTTAACAGCGCCCGCCAGTTGGAAGACGGACGCTATACCACCGCTTACGATCCGGGCATTGCCGAGACGTTCAAAAACATGGAAATCAAAGACATCGACCTGTGGTCGGTCTGGGATGCGATCCGATGCCCGACCTTGCTGTTGCGCGGCGCCCATTCCGACGTGTTGGATCATCCCGACGCCATCGCCATGACCGAGCGCGGTCCCAAGGCCAAACTGGTCGAGTTTCCCGGCATGGGCCACGCTCCGGCGCTGATGGCCGACGATCAAATCGCGGTAGTGCGCGACTGGTTGCTGGCCGATTGAAAGCGGCCTTTGTCCACGATCGAGTGAATGCGTCGAAACCTCAAGCGGACCGCCGTCCGTAAGCTGTCGCCAGCCAGATGCCCAAAGCAATCAGCGCGATGCCGGCGGCGTGGAAAGCGTACAGCCGCTCGCCTAGAAAGATCATGGACAGCACCGCCCCAAAGGCCGGCATCAGGTGCAAAAACTGGCCGGTGCGGTTGGCCCCCAATTCGGCCACGGCCCGATTCCAGAAAATATAGGCGAGGATCGAGGGAAACAGGGCGAGATAGAGAACGGTTCCCACAGTCGCGGTATTGACCGCGATGGTGTGGCCCTGCAGTAAATCCCAGCCGTACAGCGGCGCTAGAATCAGCGTGCCAAACAGCATGGTGGCGGCCTGAAAGTTTAAGGCTTTAAGTTCGGCCGGCCGCCAGCGCAAGCACACCGAATACAGCGCCCAACTGAGCACCGCCGCCAGCACCCACAGATCGCCGGGGTTGATTTGCCGCGCCAGCAGCGCCCGCCAATCGCCCCGAGCGACGATCACTAGCACTCCGGCCAGCGAAATCACAATGCCTGACGCCTGCCAGGCCGTCACGGTCTGGCGCAGCAACAAAAACGACAATCCCACGATCAATACCGGCGTGATCGAGAGCATGATCAAGGCGTTGGTTGCGGTGGTCTTTTGCAATCCGATGTAGACGAAGGTGTTGAAATTGACCACACCGAGCACGCTGAGCAGCAGCAGTATCGGCCATTGGCGGCGCAGCAGCGGGCCTTGGGCGCGTAACGAACTCCATACGAACGGCAACAACAGCGCCAGCGCCAGCGCCCACCGCCAAAACGACAGCGCAAACGGAGTAAAGACCGCGTGAACCGCCCGGCCCAATACGAAATTGCCCGACCAGAACAGCGTGGTCAGCACCAGCAGCAGATACGGCGAGGGATGCCGAGCGGTCGAAAGCTCATTCATGTCGATCCAGCGCGCAAGCGATAAAGTGATCGGAGGTCATTGTACGTTTGCGACGGTTATTTTAACTTGCCAACGGGGCATGCCGAGCGTTCGCGCGGGGCGAATCCCCCGTTAAATCCCACACAACTCTTTTCGGATACCTTGATGTCTCAACCCATTCAATCTGCTCGGAGCTGCTGGTCCCCGCGCGGCTGGCGCGACCGACCGGCAGCGCAACAGCCGGTTTATGACGATGAGCTGGCGCTGGCCGAAGTGGAAGAACGGTTAGCGACTTCGTTGCCCTTGGTGTTTGCCGGGGAAATCCGCGCCTTGCGCGAACAATTGGCCGATGTCGCCGCCGGCCGGGCGTTTCTGCTTCAAGGCGGCGACTGCGCCGAGAGCTTCGCCGACTTCAACGAGCGCGCGATCACCGATACCTTTCGGGTGCTGCTGCAAATGGCGGTGGTGCTGACCTTCGCCGCCGCCTGCCCGGTGGTCAAGGTCGGGCGGATGGCCGGTCAATTCGCCAAGCCGCGCAGCGCTCCGACCGAATCTCGCGCGGGAACCGTTCTGCCCAGCTATCGCGGCGACATCGTCAACGCGCTCGATTTTACCGCCGACGCCCGGCAGCCCGACCCGCGCCGGCAACTGCGCGCCTACGCGCAATCGGCGGCCACCTTGAACTTGCTGCGAGCGCTGGCTCAGGGCGGTTTCGCCGATTTGCACCGGGTCCAGCAATGGAACCTCGACTTCCTGCGCACCAGCCCGCAAGGCGAGCGCTATCACGATCTAGCCCACCGCATCAGCGAAACGCTGGCCTTCATGCGCGCGTGCGGGCTGGATGCCGCGACCGAACCGCAAGTGCGGCAAGTTCAGTTCTACACCTCTCACGAAGCGCTGTTGTTGGGTTACGAGCAGGCGTTGACTCGCCAAGACCCCTCGACCGACGACTGGTACGACGGTTCGGCGCATTTCCTGTGGATCGGTGAACGCACCCGCCAACCGGACGGCGCGCACGTCGAGTTCATGCGCGGCATCGCCAACCCCATCGGCCTCAAACTGGGTCCGACCGCCGACCCCGATATGCTCGTGCGGTTGCTGGATCTCCTCAATCCCGACGACCGACCCGGCCGGCTGACCCTGATCGCGCGAATGGGCGCGGACAAGATCGAAACCGCGTTGCCCCCGCTCATTCGGATGGTCCAACGCGAGGGTCGCCAGGTGATCTGGTCGTGCGATCCGATGCACGGCAACACCAGGGAAACCGGCAACGGCTATAAAACGCGGCCGTTCGCCCGGATTCTCGATGAGGTCCGCGCTTTCTTCGCCATCCACCGCGCCGAAGGCAGCATTCCGGGCGGGATGCATTTCGAGTTGACCGGCCAGGATGTCACCGAATGCGTGGGAGGCGCTCAAGCGATCACCGAGCAGGGGCTGGCCGACCGCTATCACACCCACTGCGACCCGCGCCTGAACGCCTCGCAAAGCCTGGAACTGGCCTTTTTGATCGCGGAAACCTTGAAGGATTATCGGCGCGCCACGGCCCCGGAATTCCCGCGCGAGCCCGCCTGATGGATGGAGCGCCGCGCCTGTTGCTGGTGATGCAAGCGCCGGATGCCAGCCCCGGCCGCTGCCGTCGTCTGTTGCGTCAGCGCGGCCATCAGCTGGAGTACTGTTATCCGCAAGCCGGCCAACCCCTGCCGGCCGGCCTGGACGGTTACGCGGGCGCGGTGGTGTTCGGCGGGCCGATGAGCGCGAACGATGACGGCGCGCTGCCGGGCATTCGGGCGCAACTCGATTGGATTCCCCAAGCGCTGGCCTCCGGCCGGCCGTTTCTGGGCATTTGCCTGGGCGCGCAACTGCTGGCGCGGGCCTTGGGCGCAACGGTCAAGCCGCACCCGCAAGGCTTGGCGGAAATCGGTTATTTCGGAGTGCGGCCGACGCCGGCGGGGCATGCCGTGTTCGACGCGCCGCTACAGGTGTATCACTGGCATCGCGAAGGTTTTGAACTGCCGGCCGGCGCGGAATTGCTGGCGAGCGGCGAGCGTTTTCCGCACCAAGCTTACCGCTACGGCGCTAACGCTGTCGGCTTGCAATTTCATCCGGAGGTCAACCAGCGAATTCTTGAAGCGTGGCTGGTGGAGGGCGCGGCCGAACTGACCGCGCCCGGCGCGCAATCGGCCGCCGAACAACGCGACCGTCACGCACGTGACGACGCGGCGCTGGAGCGGTGGTTCGACGGTTTTCTGAACGGTTGGTTGAGTGCCGACGCCAACCGACGTTGACCTAGCCCGCCATTTTTAAAAGGCTTCAAGCGCCATCATTTGCTCGCGCGTCGTCTTGTTTCGCCCGATTGGCGAACGCCAACGCGATCGCAGTCGGCCTTCGATAGCCAAGCCAGCAGCCGACGGTTAGCTTTGGGCGAAATAATCCGCTAAAAATTCATCGAACGGTTTATCGTCCGCCGCCTCAAGGGTCTGTTGCGCCCGCAAGGACTGCTCCGCCGCTTCGTTGAAAAAGCTTAGCCGACTTTGATCCAACGGCCGCTCTTCGAAAAAGCGGCGGTGTCGTTCCGACAATTGTCGGGTGCAGCGGAAAAAATTTTCGCCGCTGGCCCGCATCTCGGCCATCATCCGGGCCGCTGGCGTCCGCTCGGGATCGGATAACACCTGTTGCTGTTCGGTCAAGGCCGCCGCATAGAGCCGGCTGGGCTCACCGTTGTCCAGCAGCTCGCAAATGGGTTGCAACAGGCTCAAAATCTCAGCCGCCCACTCTCGCATCGGCACCGCTGGCTCCCGACGGCGGTAGAGATGCAAGTCCGGATCGCGGCCGTTCAATGCGGTGGCCATCTGATTGTCGTCGATCATCCGCCGTTCGTCCGCATCCAAAAGCGGCGATTCGTTCAACAAGCAAAACAGCAGAAACGCTTCCAGAAATCGGAGTTGGGTCGGGTTCACGCCCAGCGGATCGAGCGGGTTGATATCGACCGAGCGCAGCTCGACATAGCGCACGCCGCGCCGCTTCAACGCCAGCGCCGGTTTCTCATTGCCTTGTGGCGGCTGCTTGGGCCGCATGGAGGTGTAATATTCGTTCTCGATTTGCAGGATGTTGGCGTTGAGCTGACGATACTCGCCATCGACCTTGACGCCGATGTTGTGGTAAGGCGGCCACGGCGTCACGGTCGCCTGGCCAAGACTGGCGATATATTCATCCAGAGAGTTGTAGCAAACGTTGACCCCGCTCTTTTTCTCGGTGCGGTTGGTGTAACCGATGTTGCTCATCCGCAGCGAGGTGGCGTAAGGCCCGTAGCAAGTATGATCGTCATAGTCGAGCAAGGGGGTAGATTTACCGTCGAGGAAGGATTTACACACGGCCGGCGATGCGCCAAACAAATATAAAATGAGCCAGCCGAATCGCTGTAGGTTGCGAATTAAGCCGAAGTAGCTCTCAGAGCGGAAATCACGCGGCGAACGACGGTCCCCTTCCTGTTGTTGAAACGCCGTCCAAAATTCATCCGGCAGCGAAAAATTGAAATGGATGCCGGCGATCACCTGCATGATGCGCCCGTACCGCCACGCCAGCCCACGCCGGTAGACATGTTTCATCAAACCGAGATTGGAGCGGCCGTAGTCGGCGATGGGAATGCTCTCCTCGCCAGCGACAATGCACGGCATGCTGGCGGCCCACAACAGTTCATCACCGATATGCCGGTAAACAAAACGATGGACCTCATCCAAGAAGCGCAACGCTTCAAGCGCCGTCGGCAGCGGCGGGGTGATAAACTCCAGCAATGCTTCAGAGTAGTCGGTCGTGATATAGGGATGGGTCAACGCCGACCCCAGCACCTTGGGATGGGCGACTTGCGAAATATAGCCGTCCGGGGCGACGCGAAGCGCCTCTCGTTCCAAACCGAGCAGACGCCCCTCTAACAACGAACGCGCATCGGAAGCCAACAGTCGGGTCAAACGCTGGTCGAGAATTGAGTACAAGGTTGCGATCTCATCGATGGGCGATAAAACCCCGGAATTTTGCGCCGAACACCACCAAAAAGCACTGTACTCCACCGGCGACAATCCAGTGCTTGATCAATGGAGAGCTTGACATGAGCCACGGTTTACTCAGCGGCCGCAGCGCCGGTTGCATTCCCCTCATCGTGGTGACTGAAACCGACTTTGAAGCGTGGCTGGCGCGGCAAGAGGATTTTTTACGGCGGTGGCTGAGCGCCGCCGGTTTCAAATCGAAACCGGGCCGTTTCACCCTCATACCCGACGCCGATGGCGCTTTGAGGGCGGTGGTGGCTTGCATCGGAACCCCCGCTGATCTTTGGGCTCTGGCAGGATTGCCGGCCGCGTTGCCAGAAGGCGACTATTACCTTGATGCGCCATACGAAGCCGAAAATTTGCAGCGGCTGACGCTGGGTTGGGCCCTGGGCGCTTATCAGTTCGACCGGTACAAGGAACCCAAGCGGGCCATGGCGAGGCTGGCCTTGGATGCAGCCTGCGACGGCGGCCGCATTTTGGCGCTGGTCGAAGCCGTCGGCGGCGTCCGCGACCTGATCAATACCCCCGCCGAAGAGATGATGCCGGAACAGTTAGCCCAGGCCATGGCGGAATTAGGGCAGGCTTTCGGCGCGTCAATCGAACAGATCGTCGGGGATGAACTGCTCGCCCACAATTATCCGACCATCCACGCCGTCGGTCGCGCCAGCAGCCATCCGCCCCGCTTGCTCGATCTGCGTTGGGGCGAGCCTGGCCATCCTAAAGTTACGGTGCTGGGCAAGGGCATCTGTTTCGATACCGGCGGCTTGGATTTGAAGCCCTCCAGCGCCATGCGCCTGATGAAAAAGGACATGGGCGGCGCGGCAACTGCCCTGGGACTCGCGCGCTTGATCATGAGCGCCCGACTGCCGGTGCGGCTGCGCGTTTTAGTGGCGGCAGCCGACAACGCGGTGTCTGGCAACGCCTTCCGGCCGGGCGATGTGCTGCGTTCGCGCCAGGGGATCACGATTGAGATCCATAACACCGATGCCGAGGGCCGGCTCGTGCTCTGCGACGCGCTGGCGGAGGCCGCAAGCGAGCGCCCGGCGGTTCTGTTGGATTTCGCCACCTTGACCGGCGCGGCCCGAGTCGCGCTGGGCGCCGACGTTCCAGCGCTGTTTTGCAACGATGAAACCTTGGCGGCCGGTTTGCTGGCGGCTTCGCAACGCGAGCAAGACCCATTCTGGCGCTTGCCGCTGCATGCCGCATATCGAGATCTGCTCGATAGCAAGATTGCGGATATCGCCAACGCTTCCGAATCGTCCTATGCGGGGGCGATTACAGCGGCGTTGTTTTTAAAGGAATTCGTGCCGGATGAAATTCCCTGGGCGCATTTCGATCTGATGGCCTGGAATCTCAAGACTCAACCAGGGCGGCCTGAAGGCGGCGAAGCGATGGCGATGCGGGCGGTATTCGCCTGGCTGGAGCAGCGCTACGGCGGGGGCGACTAACAGACAAAACGCGGCGTTTCCGCACCCTCCCTGGCGCGAGATCCAATCCTCAGGCAACCGCGATCAGGCGACCGGATGGCGCAGTTGCGGGTTCGCCACCGGCGGCTTGGCCGAATAGTCGTAAAACCCCTTGTTGGTCTTGCGGCCCAGATAACCGAGCTGGACCAGCCGGGTCAGGGTATGGGGCGGCGAAACATGCGGCTGGTGCATGTCCTGATAAATGTTCATGGTCATCGCTTCGACCACGTCCAGCCCGATGTAATCGGCCAGTTCGAACGGACCCATCGGATGGCCGGCGCCCGATTTCATGGCGTGGTCGATGTCGGCGATGGTGCCGGTGCCCATTTCCAACAACCGGATCGCGCTCAACATATAAGGTGTCAGAAGCCGGTTGACGATGAAGCCGGTGGTGTCTTGCACGATCACTGGATCTTTCTTGAGCTTCTTGCAAAACTCATTGAGCGTACCGATCGTCGTGTCCGAGGTCTCGAACGCGTGGATGATCTCCACCAGCTTCATCACCGTCGCCGGATTGAAGAAGTGCAAGCCGGCTACCCGCCCGCGATGCTTGCAAACCGCCATCAGCGCCGTCACCGACAAAGTCGAGGTATTGGTGGTCAACAACGCCTCCGGCGAGACGATTCCTTCCAAACGCTGGAACAGTGCTTTCTTGGTCTCCAAATCCTCGATGATCGACTCGATGATCAGATCGCAACCGGCGACATCTTCTTCCTTGTTGGTCAGTTGCAACAGGCCGAGCGTGGAATCCTTCTGCTCGGTGGTCATCTTGCCGCGTTCGACCATCTTGCCAAGGGATTTATCCAGTCCCGCCCGGATTTTATCCGTCGAGCCCGGCGTCGCCTTGACCGCGACCGTTGGGATACCGGCCTGCGCGCAGACTTGCGCCACGCCCAGACCCATCGCACCACAGCCCATCACACCGACTTTCTTGATTTCCATCGCTTATCCCTTCTAGTGGAGATTGTGACTTAGTCTTTTCC
>DJIW01000001.1 GCA_002433805.1 Competibacteraceae bacterium UBA6584
GTCTATTAACATACTCGACCGGCTGTTACGAACTGAGCGCGCCGGTTCTCCAAGCGCTGGCGGACGTTCCCCGCCATTGTTTTGTCTGCGCCGAGCAATTGGATTTGGCCTATATCGACCGGCCGTTGCCGATCGGACGCGGCCAGACCATTTCCCAACCCTTCATCGTGGCGTTGATGACCGAATTGCTGCGGCCCGATCCGCAAGCCGCAGTGTTGGAAATCGGCACCGGTTCAGGCTATCAGACCGCGGTGCTGGCCCGCTTGGCGCGTCGGGTGTATTCGGTGGAACGGATTCCCGAACTCGCCGAAGCCGCCGCGCGGCGGTTGGCCGAACTCGGTTTTGACAATGTCGAGATTCTAAACGCGGATGGCGGGCTGGGTTGGGAAGCGAAAGCGCCGTTCGACGCCATCATGGTCACGGCGGCGGCTGAAGACGTGCCATCCGCGTTGCTGGATCAGTTGAAGCCCGGCGGGCGGCTGGTCATTCCGGTGGGTTACCAGCACCGCTCGCAAGATTTGCGGGTGCTAGTCAAGGACGAACGGGGTAAGGTGGAAACCCGCAGCGTGCTGTCGGTGGTGTTCGTGCCGCTGGTGCGAGATCGCGATTGATCTTAGCCGTTGGGCAGCGAAATGCCGGTCAGTTTTTTAAACAACGCAACCGCGTAAGAGTCGGTCATGCCGGATACGAAGTCGGTGATGGCCAACACGCGCCGGTAGAGGTCGGCGACGGGCTGGCGGCCCGGTCCGGCGAAGTGCTCGGGAATCAGGTGAATCAGCATCCGACTTTTGGGCGAAGCGCTCGGACCCTTGACGGCGATGTCGTTGACCGTGGTGACGAAGGCTTCCAGCAGTCCGCCCAGAACCTCGAAACCGGCCGCTTCCACTTCCACCACCGGCTTCGACACATAGACCTGATTTTCGCCGCACGCTTTGAGCGCGCGCATGGCTCCGGCGGCGGGGATCATATCCAGCAGTTCATCGGCCAGCACGCCGGCGAGAATCGAGGCTTCATTGGCCATGAAACACTGATGGACTTGATCGATAATCGCGCCGATGGTTTTGGCGCGCAGGTATTCGATCCGTTCCTTGGGCCGGGTGATGTGCTCCAGCTTGCGCCGGGCGCGCTCCGGTTCGCCGGTCAGCGGCAACAGTAAATCGCGTACCTCCTCAAAACGCAGTTGTTGCAGCCGGAATGCATCTTCCACATCGATGATTCGGTAGCAAATGTCGTCGGCCGCTTCGACCAGATAGGCGAGCGGATGGCGGCCCCACGCGCCGGGTTGCAGCGGTTCCAATCCCAGTTGCCCGGCCACTTCGGCGAATAAATCCGCGTCGTCCTGATAAAAACCGAATTTTTTGAAGGCGATGCCGGCCGGCGGCTCGGCCGTCAATACCGAGGCGCGCGGGTATTTGGTGAAGGTGCCGAGCGTGGCGCAGGTCAATTGCATCCCGCCGGGATTATCGGGGCTTTGCAGCCGGGTGATGATGCGGAAGCCCTGGGCGTTACCTTCAAAGCGCAGAAAATCCTGTCGTTGGGCTTCATTCAGTTGTTCCAGCACCGCGTGGCCGGCGGCGGAGCTGGTGAACCAGAGCCGGATGGCGTCCTCGCCGGCGTGGCCGAACGGGGGGTTGCCGATGTCGTGCGCCAGCGAGGCGGCGGCCACCACCGCGCCGAAATCTTGCGGGTAGACGCTTTGCAGGTGGTGGCGTTTGATCACGCTATCGCCGACCATGGTGCCGAGCGACCGGCCGACGCTGGACACTTCCAGACTGTGGGTCAGGCGGGTGCGGACATAATCGCTTTGCGAAAGCGGAAAGACTTGGGTTTTGTCCTGCAAGCGCCGGAAGGCCGAGGAAAACACGATCCGGTCGAAATCGCGCTGAAAGTCGGTGCGCGCTTCGTTGTCGGGATGCTGGCGCGACAGGCCCAGGCGGACGCGGGAGAGCAAGCGGTTCCAATCCATGCGGTGTGGTCAGTGGATTCGAGATACATCAAGCATAGCGGATTTTCGTCATCCGCATCCTACTGATATTCCAATCTTAATCTCTTCCTGATCAGGATACCGCTTCCCGCTGGGTCTTTACGTTGGCCAAGCGCATGGCTTCGTTGACAAGATCATCATTGAGCACGATATGGGTACGCATATACACCTCTTGATGGGTATGTCCTGAGGCGTTGGATTATGGCCGGTCAACGAATCGCCCTCACTCCTCACGCGCCAACACCCCCAACGCTTCCAACGCCTCTTGCGCCTCCAGCCAATGGCTCTCGATCATCTCCAATTCTTTATCGACTTGCGACTTGCGCAACAGCAATTCCTTGAGCCGGTTTTTGTTGGCGTCTTCATACAGCGCCGGTTCCAATAAATCATCATGCAAGCGGGTTTGTTCCGCGTGCAATTGCTCCATCCGATGATCCAGTTTCTTGAGGCGCTGTTCCAGCGGTTTGCGCTTGATGGCCCACTGCTGGCGGCGCTCGGCTTCCTGCCGCTTCTGTTCGCGGCGGTCGTTGGCGCTGTTGCCGTCACCCCCCGCGCGCGGTCCAGACTCCCGGCTGGCGGCGCGCTGGCGGTCGTTCAACCAATCGCGGTAATCGTCCAAATCGCCATCGAACGGTTGCGCCCGCCCTTCCGCGACCAGCAGGAACTCGTCGGTCACGGTGCGCAATAAATGGCGGTCGTGCGAAACCACGATCAGCGCGCCTTGATAATCCTGCAAGGCCAGCGTCAGCGCGTGGCGCATGTCCAGATCGAGATGGTTGGTCGGCTCGTCCAGCAGCAGCAGGTTCGGCCGTTGCCAAACCAGCAAGGCCAGCGCCAGCCGGGCTTTCTCGCCGCCGGAAAACGGCGCGACCGGCTCCAAGGCGCGGTCGCCGTCGAAGCCGAACCCGCCGATAAAATTCCGCAATTGCTGGTCGGTGGCGCGCTCGTCGAGCTGTTGCAGGTGGCGCAGCGCGCTCCAATCGGGCCGCAGTTGCTCCAACTGGTGTTGGGCGAAATAACCGATGGCCAAGCCTTGTCCGGCCTCGATCCGCCCCGCCAGCGGCGACAACACTCCGGCCAGCAATTTGATCAGCGTGGATTTGCCCGCGCCGTTCGGCCCTAACAACCCCAAGCGAGTGCCGGGATGGACGGCCAGCTTGACCTGTTCCAACACCCGCCGCTCGCCGTAGCCTATTGCGACTTTTTCAACGGCCAACAGCGGATTCGGCAACCGGCCCGGTTCGGCAAATTGGAACGCGAACGGCGAATCCACATGCGCGGCGGCGATCCGCTCCATCCGCTCCAACGCCTTAATTCGACTCTGCGCTTGTCGGGCCTTGGTCGCCTTGGCTCGAAAACGGGTGATGAAGCTTTCCAAATGGGCGATTTCGCGCTGCTGCTTTTCGTAGGCGGCTTGTTGCAACGCCAGCCGGGCGGCGCGTTGGTCCTCGAACGCCGCGTAGTTGCCGCTGTAGAGCGTGATCTGGCGTTGGTCGATATGGGCGATGGTGTCGGCCACGTTGTCCAGCACATCGCGGTCGTGAGAAATCAGCAACAGCGTTCCGGGATACGCGCGCAGCCACTGTTCCAGCCACAACACCGCGTCGAGATCGAGATGGTTGGTCGGTTCGTCCAACAGCAGCAGATCGGAGCGGCACATCAGCGCTTGGGCGAGGTTCAGCCGCACCCGCCAACCGCCGGAAAATTCCGCCACCGGCCGTTCCAAGCGATCGGGGGTGAAGCCCAGCCCTGCCATCAATTTGCCGGCGCGGGCGCGGGCGCTGTAGCCGTCGATGGCGTCGAACCGGGCGTGAGCTTCCGCTTGTCGCGCCCCGTCGTGGGCCTGTTCGGCGGCGTGTAGCTCGCGTTCGATCTGGCGCAGTTCGGCGTCGCCATCCAGCACGTATTCCAAGGCCGGCGCCGCTAAAGCCGGCGTCTCCTGGGCGACGTGGGCGACGACCCAGCGCGGCGGCAAATCGAGATCGCCGGCGTCTTGATGCAGTTCATCGCGCAGCAGCGCGAACAGTGTAGAACGACAC
>DJIW01000149.1:0-44552 GCA_002433805.1 Competibacteraceae bacterium UBA6584
GCACGATTACATTGAGTGAGATCGATTCGAGCTTTTAGAGAAGCGAATAGTGACGAACGACGGGAAACGATCTGAGTCTTGATGGGTATTTCGCGCCGCGCGATCACGCGGATCAATTTTATATGCCCACTAAAATTGCAATTTTTTCGGGCGCGCGGATTATCTTCTTTATTCGCCACCCCATTAAATCGCGTGGAACTTCATCAAAATTCATCGCGCGCCAAGAGCAACGGCGCCCAAACGAGATTCTGGGTTACTTGGAGCGAGATGAAGCTTACGCCGGGATGTCGCCGTGTCAGCGCAGAATAAACCTCGGTTTCGGGGTGAAAGGCGTACCACGCGAACCAAAACCCGATCGCGCTGAGCGGCGATAAATTTGGGCTGGTCGAGCGCGGGAATCCCATCCTTGGCCGGCCCGACCGCATGGATTTCCGCCGCTGGCACCGGCAGGTCGAAGCCTTTGCGTTCGAGCCCTCAAGCGCGAGCCACGACAGTCAGCGCTAGGGTGGCTAGCGCGTGTCGAGGGAACGCCTTCATCGACGGTTTTCCGCCAAACTCGACAGTCCAAACGCCGGGCGCATCGCGGCCAACCGGCGAGGTTGACCACCCGAATGCGCCGCTGGTGTCAGCGCACGGCGTCGCGAGCGATGGCGGCGAAAATCGGATCGAGTTCCTTGGCCATCTTATCGAGTGCGGCGCTGCCGTAAGGCGCGAAGATCGCGCTCGGGGCGCGCCAAGTCAGGCTGGCTTTGCCGTCGGCGTTTTCGGTCACGTAAAAGCGCAGCGGCGCTTCAATGCCGGCGGGCGCGCTGGCCTCCAACATCCGTACCGCGTAGTCGTTTCGAAAGACCATGATCACGGCGTTGCCGGGGATTTTCACCCCGCGCGCGGCCGCGCCTTTGCTGGCGCTGGCTTTGGCGACCACCGCCATTTTGTTGTCGGTGACCGCCGTTTCCAGTTTGGTCACCAGGGTTTCGAAGTCGTGAGTCGAGGCGAGCGTCTGCGCGCCCGACAGTTCGGCCGCGCGCAGCGGCGCGGCGAAACTGAAAATCAACAGGGCGAGGGCGATCCAAAAATTTGGGCGATGGGCGCGCATGGTGAATGTCCTCCAAGATGGAGCGGAGACGAAAAAGACAGCGCATCGGATTTCGCTGTTTCTATTCGTGGATTGATAGATCCACCCATGCTTACGCAACCCCGGCGGCGTTGGATGCGGGCCGCGCTCAAAAAAACCGTCAGGCCGCCATGCCGGCGGCGGACCCGCCATCGAGCGCGCCGCCGCAACTGCTGCCTTGTCCGGCGGTGCAGCCGTAGCAGTGATCGGCCACCCTGATGCGCGCGCCGGCTAATTCCCGTTCCAGCAAGTCGGCGAGGTGAGTGGGTTTCGCGCCGCCCGCTCCGAGCGACAGCTTCAGCATCTGATTGAAATCGCAGTCGTAAACGTAGCCTTGCCAGTCCACCGAGATGAGGTTGCGGCACATCACCGCCGCTAAATTTTCATCGCGGTGGGCGGATTTCAGCAGATCCATATACGGTTGAAATTGCCCTTTGGAAATCAATTGACTGCCAAAGCGTTGGATCGGCATGTTGGCCAGCGCCAGCAGCCGGTCGAACACGATGCCATAACGCTCCGCCAATTCCCGTTTGTAGCCGGCCTCCAACCCGCTTTGCTCCGGCGGCAACACCGGCCCGAGCGGGTTGTAAACTAAGTTCAGGGTCAATCCGCTAGCCGCGCGGCCGTAGCCTAAAGCGTTGAGTTGCCGCAAACCGGCCAGGCTGGATTCGAATACGCCCTTGCCGCGCTGCTGATCGACGTTTTCCTCCAGATAGCAGGGCAGCGACGCCGTGATCTCGACCGCGTGTTGGGCCAGGAACGACGCCAAGTCTTCTTGGCCGGGCTCGTTGAGAATGGTCAGGTTGCAGCGGTCGATCACGCGAACGCCCCGCGCGCGGGCGCTGGCGACCAAGGCGCGAAAGTGGGGGTTTAGCTCCGGCGCGCCGCCGGTCAAATCCAGCGTCCCGATCTTGCGAAGCGACAGATAGCGCAACACCAACTCCATGGTCTCCCAGGTCATTTCCTCGGTGCGCTGGGGGCCGGCCGCCACGTGGCAATGGGTGCAGGATTGATTGCACCGATAACCCAGGTTGACCTGCACGGCGTCCAGACGGCCGCGATGGAGGGCCGGGAAATCGGTTTTAACAAGTAAGGGAAAGGTGTCGCGCATAGCGGATTTTGGCCAAATGAAGGTAGGAAGACGGCCCGGCGTGGGCCGGCGGGTGAAGCCAAGCTCCATGCTGTCAGGATATTGTTAAGGTATACGCAAATTCCAGGCGTTTGGATGCGGTTCGCTCGATTTTTTGGACCGATCAGCGCCTCTCAACCCAGTCCTGGCCAGGGCTTTAAGTATAATTGCGAAACCGCATGGGGCGGCTGGGCCCAGCATTTCACCTGCTAAGGCGACAGACGGTTACACCGCCGCGCCGCCCGATTGGATCGGATTCCATCATCGTTTTGGCGCGTAATGGCTAACTGAAACCCGGAGCTGTGGGAATCGAAAGCGCCTGGTTGATTTTGGGAGGGCATGGCGTGGATACCGAGCGGGTGCGGGCGCACTGGAATGATCGCGGATTCAGTTGCGGGCTGTGGGTCGATCCTCCGGGTCAAGCATGGTCCGACTTCGTGCATGAGGCCGACGAGCTACTGATGCCGGTCGAAGGCGAGATCGAACTTACCGTGATGGGCCGGACGTGGCGGCCGACGCTGGGGGAAGAAGTCTTGATACCGGCGGGCGCGATTCACACCGTTCGCAACGTGGGCGTCGCGACCAGTCGGTGGCTGTACGGCTACCGCCGACCCTAAATCTAGCGGCTGATATCACTGGATGACTCGACCGATGAATTCGACGCCTCTCATCCAGCATTCATGGGCCTCGGAATATTTCTTTGGGGAAGGTTGTTTCATCATCGAATGGTGGAATACGCCCGCCGATCCCGGTGTTTCAGTGGCCCGCGCGCGCGTGGAACCGGGCGTGACCACCCGCTGGCATCGGGTGCGCGATGTCGCCGAGCGCTATCTAATTTTGGAAGGCCAAGGACGGGTCGAAGTGGGCGATCGACCGCCCGAAGCCGTCGGACCGGGCGCGGTCGTTTTCATCCCGCCTGGCGCGCGCCAGCGTATCGCCAACACCGGCAACACCGACCTCATCTTTCTCGCGATTTGCACGCCGCGCTTTACTCCAGCCTGTTATGAAGATTTAGCCGAGCCGGACTGAAATCGGCCCGCGCTCGCTCGACATCCGCTGGCTGGAGTCCGCTGCTGACTATTTGGTCAGCGCTTGAACCTCGGTTTGTATTTTTCGACGCTCCGCAAGCGGCAGCGGAACCAAACCTTGCTTCAACAGATAACCGCTGCTGGCGATGGCGCTTTCGGAGGTGGCTTCCACCAAGTATTCCTTCAAACCGGCGACCACGCCTAAGTGATTCTTTTTCACTTGGAGGGTCAGCGGGCTGACCAAAGGATACAAATTCCGGGAGAGGCTGCCGGGCAACGGCTCCACGCCGTCGATGGCCAGCTTGTTCAAACCAAATTTGGTCGCGAAGACTTCCGTGAAAATGCCCATCCCACCGGACAGCTTGGGCAACACGCTGTCGAGGCTGTCATATTCGTTATAAGCGCCGTCTTTCCGAAAGGTCGTGCAGGCGGTTTCGAAGGCTTTGGGATCGGTGATTTCCAGATTCTGCAAGGTGGACACCTGCTTGCACCCGACCATCATGATCTGATTGATCACCAAGGGATAGTAGGCAAATACTGGACTCGAATTCCATATTTGAATTTTGGCGTCTGGAAACGCGGGGTTGATTTCCTTCCAGGTTTTGTAAGGGTTGGGAATGAGTTTGCCGCTGCCTTGCGGGTCAGGAATATCCTTGGCCATCGCCAAAAACAGTTCCTTGCGGCTCAAGCGGTCGAAATCCTTGGCGTTGCCAGGATAAGCGATGACGATGGCGGTGACGCCGGTTTTGAACTGGGCGATATCCTTGACGCCATTGGCGGCGCACAACGCTTGTTCGGCGGCGTTCATGGGCCGTAAAACCACCGTGGCGTCCAAGCTCTCCGAGCCGTTCCCCGCGCAAAATTGTTTGTAAGCCGATTCGGGGCTGGTCGATATGACGTTCGGCGGCTGTTTGAGTTTACCGCCTTGCATGACCTGCTCGGCCACCGCCACCGCCATCGGATAGGGCGCGTAACCCGCCGCGATGGTGGGATAATCTCGGGCCGCTTGAGCGCAAACAGCGCCGCCGAACACGCTCGTGGCCAGGACGGCGCCGAGCAGAAAATGTCCTTTATTCACCGGAAACCTCGCTAGTTTTAAAAAATTCCCTTTGCTGGCCCCGCAACTGACAAGAGCCGTTCGGCCTGACCGGGTTGCGGGCCATGAAGGCGGTTAGTGCGCGACATGCAGGCCAAACGAGAGCAAAAACCATACCTGATCTGAAGGCTTGGGAAAGGCGTTCGCCGTATGAGCGGAAACGCGCAAGCAACGCCGACCAAGCCGCTCGTTTCGATCATTTGGCGGTAGGGAGGCCCGCCTAGAACGGGTATGATGCGCGCGATGAAGCGACGCGGCCTCCTTTGGATAGTGATCGCGCTGGCGGTGCTGGCGGGCGCGGGTATTCTGGCGTGGCGGCAATTCGGGCCGTTGACCGTGGAAACGGCGCAGCCGACCCGAGGTCCAGCGGTGCGGGCGGTCTACGCGACCGGCACCGTGGAGCCGACCGTGATGGTGCCGCTCGCGCCGCGCAACGCCGGCCGGTTGATGGAACTCAAGGCCGATGAGGGCGCGCAGGTCCGCGAAGGCCAGGAACTGGCCCGGCTGGAGGACGCCGACTTGCAGCGGTCGGTGGATGAACTCCAAGCGCGGGCCCAATTCGCCAAGACTCAATTGGAGCGCGCGCAAACTTTGCTCGACCGGGGGCTGGGCACGGCGCTGGAACGCGACCGGTCGCGTTCCGAATGGCAGGCGGCGGACGCTGCCGTGGCCCGCGCCCGCGCGCTGCGCTCCTTCATGACCCTGACCGCGCCGGCCGACGGCCAAATCCTGCGCCGCGATGGCGAGGTCGGCCAGCTCATTCCCGCCAACCAGCCGATTTTTTATTTCGCCCGCCGCCAGGCGCTGCGGATCGAAGCCGAGGTGGACGAGGAAGACATCACCCTGGTGCAACTCGGCCAGCGGGTGTTGATCCGCGCCCCCGCGCTGCCGGATCGCGTCATCGACGGGCGGCTGGCGTCGATCACCCCGAAAGGCGATCCGGTCAGCCGCAGCTTTCGAGTGCGGATCGAACCCGTAACCGAGGCGCCGCTGCGGATCGGGATGACCGCCGAAGTCAACATCATCGTCGCCGAACGGAGCGACGCCTTGCTGGCTCCGGCGAGCGCCGTCGCCGACGGCCACGTCTGGATCGTGCGCGACGGCCAGTTGCACCGCCAACCGGTTCAAACCGGCGTCAACGGCGAGAATCGCATCGAAATTTTGTCGGGTCTGACTGACGCTGACCGCATCGTGATCCGCCCGCCGGCCGGACTGCGAGAAGGCCGACGGGCGCGCGAAGCCGCCACCGCCGGTGCGGCCGCCAAAGCCGGCTGAGCCGTGTCGATCCAACTCGGTATTGCCGTCACCCATCTGGTCAACCGCAAGCGGCCGACGCTGGTGTCGCTGGTCGGGATCGTGCTCGGCGTGGCGTTCTTTCTGGCGGTATCCTCGTTGATGCGCGGTTCCGAGCGCGATTTTATCAAACGCCTGATCGACAACAGCCCGCACATCACGGTATCGGACGAGTACCGCAACCCGCGCGTCCAACCGGCGGCGCTGCGCTGGCCGGAGGGGGCGGTCGAGGTGCGGCGGGTCAAGCCGCTGAACGAAGTGCGAGGCATTCGCGGCCACGCGCAGAAACTGGCCTTTATCGAATCCTTGCCGGGCTTGCGCGTCGCGCCGGTTTTGACCGGATCGGTGGTGCTGGCCTTCGCCGGCCGCACTCAAGGCGTCACCCTCACCGGCGCGGTTCCGTCCCAGATGAAGCGGGTTTCGACCATTGGGGAAAAATTGATCGAGGGCTCGCTAGACGCGCTGGCTTCCAATCCGAACGGTCTGATCGTCGGAGTCGGGCTGGCTAAAAAATTCAGCCTGCGCATGGGCAGCGTGGTCAATGTCGCCTCGGCGGCGAACGAGGCGCGCGCCTTGAAAGTCGTCGGCATTTTCCGTACCGGCGGCGCCAGTTACGATGAGACCCAAACCTTCGTATCGCTCAAGCGGGCGCAAAATTTGTTGGATCGGACCAACCGGATCAACCGCTTCATCATTCAGCTCGACGATCCTTACCGCGCGCGGGACGCAGCGGCGTTGATCGAAAACCGGACCGGCTACAAATCGGTCTCTTGGCTGGAAGCGTCGGAAGATCTGATGAGCGTGCTGTTGGTGCGCAACATCATCATGTACAGCGTGGTCTCGGCGATTCTGGTGGTGGCGGCGTTCGGCATCTACAACACCATTTCGACCATCGTGATGGAGAAGACCCACGACATCGCCATCCTCAAATCGATGGGATTTCACGCGCGCGACGTGCGCCGGATTTTTCTGGTGGAAGGCATCATGCTGGGCGCGATCGGCAGCGTGATGGGGGTGCTGGTGGGTTTGGGCTTGATGGGGGTGCTGGGGCAGGTCAGCTTCAAGCCGCCCGGCGCGACCCAAGTGGTCAATTTGCCGCTTTATTGGGGCTTCGAGCAGTATCTGCTGGCGGCCGGTTTCGCGATGATCTCGGCGGTGGGCGCGTCCTATCTGCCGGCCCGCAAGGCGGGGCGGGTGCAGCCGGTGGCCATCCTGCGGGGCATGGGGTGAGCGCCGTTTTGGCGGCGGAGGGCGTCGGGCGGGTGCTGCCCGGCGAAATCCCGGTCACGCTGGTGCAGGATGTCACGGTCGCGGTGGAGCGGGGCGAGTTCGCCGTGATCATGGGGCCGTCCGGCTCCGGCAAATCCTCGCTTTTATACCTGCTCGGCTTGCTCGATACCCCGACCTCGGGCCGGGTGTTGCTCGAAGGCCAGGATACCTCCGGCTTCGGCGAGGACGAGCTGGCGAGCACGCGCCTGCGAAAGCTCGGCTTCGTCTTTCAGTTTCACTTTCTGCTGGCTGAATTTTCGGTGCTCGATAACGTGCTGCTGCCGGTGCGGCGCTTGGGCGAACTTGCCGAGGACGCCGCCCGCCAGCGCGCCGAAACCTTGCTCGATCAATTTGGCCTGCGCGATCACCGGCACAAGCGGCCGCATCAGATTTCCGGCGGCCAACGCCAGCGGGCGGCCATCGCCCGCGCGCTCGCCAACGACCCGTCGGTGATCCTCGCCGACGAACCGACCGGCAATCTGGATACCCAGTCCGGGGCCAACGTCCGCCAAATCCTGCGCGATTTGACCCACGATTTCGGCAAGGCCGTGATCGCCGTCACCCACGATTTGACCTTCGCCAAGGCCGCCGACCGGCAAATCGGGATCGTGGACGGACGGATCGATCCCGGCTGGAGGATGTAAGCGGTAGAACTTTTTGGGCTGACGACATTCGTTTATACCGTCGTTAGCTTCTTAACGTTTCGCTTCAATCGAACCACCCAAAGAGGATAAGCGATGAAATTCGATTTCAGCGAGGCAACGGCCTCGGTTCAAGGGATGATCACCAGCTTTATTGAGAGACTGCCTTATATCGTGCTCGCCCTCATCGTTTTCGTTGTTTTTTACTTCTTGGCGCTAGGTGCTCGCAAGTTGATTCACTCGTTTTCGGAACAGGACCGCCGCCATTACAACTTAAGTCTGGTGATGGGACGACTCAGTTATGGCGCGATCTTTTTGTTGGGGTTGTTGATCGCGCTGGTGATCGCGATTCCGGGATTCACACCGGGCCAGCTAGTCGGAATTTTAGGCTTATCCAGCGTGGCGGTCGGTTTCGCCTTTCGGGACATCCTGCAAAATTTTCTCGCGGGAATTCTGCTGCTGCTGGCCGAACCGTTCCGGATCGGCGATCAGATCGTGGTCGATAATTTCGAGGGCACCGTCGAAATCATTCAAACCCGCGCCACGTTCATCCGAACTTACGACGGCCGCCGGGTAGTAATTCCCAATTCCACCATTTTCACTAAATCGATCATCGTCAATACGGCCAACGAGAAACGGCGGTTGGAATACGACTTCGGCATCGGCTTCGGCGACGACATCGGCAAGGCCAAGCAAATTATGTTGGGTGCCGTCAGAACGGTGTCAGGCGTCATCGAGGATCCGGCGCCTGACGCTTTGGTGGTCGAACTGGGCGATAGCAGCGTCAATATCCGGTTGCGCTGGTGGATGGTGCCGCCGCGCCGGGCGGATGTCATGCAATCGCGCGACGCGGTTTTGGAAAAGGTGACCCAGGCGCTGTTGGCCGAGGGGATCGATCTGCCATTCCCGACCCAGCAGATCCTGTTTCATGACCAGACCGAAGAAACCGACGGCGACCGCGCCCGCCAGCGCGAAGGCTGGCCGAAAGGCAGGGCCGACGCGCCGCGTCCGGCGCGCATCGCGGACGCGCTGCGCGAGTTGCGGGCGAGCCCCGCTGATTCCGGCAAGGAGCAGGCATGAAGCTTTATTTGCTCAAGCTGCGCGACAAGCTGTTCAACTCCTTCTGATTTCAGCCGATACTGATGGCGTTGCTGGCGGGCGTCGCGGCTTTTGCGAGCATCCGCTACGATCACGCGCTCGGCAGCGACTGGCTGGATGGGGTGTTCGGCTGGGTGTGGTCGGGCGGGGCCGAGGGCGCGCGCAGCGTGCTGTCGGTGATTGCCGGGTCGCTGATGACGGTGGTGTCCATCGTCTTTTCGCTGACCATCAGCACCTTGGCGCAGGTCTCGTCGCATTTCGGGCCTCGGGTGTTGCGCCAGTTTACCTCCGACCGGGTGGTGCAATTCACGCTGGGCATCTTCATCGCTACCTTCGTGTATTGCCTGCTGGTGTTGCGCTCGATCCGCTCGGCCGATGAAAGCCTGTTCATTCCCTACCTGTCGGTCAACATCGGCATGGCGTTGGCGCTGGCCTCGTTGGCGGTGCTGATCTTTTACATCCACCACATCGCCCGCATCATTCAGGCCGAGCCGCTGGTGGCCGGAGTGGGCCAGGAAATCCAGCGGGCGTTGAACGAGATGTTTCCGGAATCCATCGGGCATCCGTCCGACGAGGAAACCGACCGCTCGCTGCAACCGCCGGACGAGGGGCAGTGGCGGGCCGCCCGCGCGGTGTATTCCACCGACAACGGTTATTTGCAGGTGATCGACGACGGACGGTTGATGGAGCTGGCGGTCGAACGCGACATGCTGGTGAAGCTGATTCGCCGACCGGGGGAATTCGTGACCGCCGGTTCGGTGCTGGCCAAGGCGCTGCCGATCGAGCGCGCCAGCGACGAGGCGCTGGAGCAATTGCAGGGCTGCTTCAGTCTGGGAGAGCATCGCACGCCCGATCTCGACGCGCTGTACTTGCTCCAGCAGTTGGTCGAGATCGCCGCGCGAGCGCTGTCGCCAGGCATTAACGAACCGTTTACCGCGCTGATTTGCATCGATTGGCTGGGCGCGGCGCTGCGCAACTTGGCGGTTCGGGAGATGCCGGTGCCGTTGCGCCAGGACGCGGGCGGCACGCTGAGAGTCGTGACCAAAGAACTCGATTTCGAGGAGATTTTGCAGGCTGTTTTCGACCAGATCCGCATTTACGGCGCGCAAAGTCCGGAGGTGATGTCCAGGTTGCTCGGAGCCATCGCCGACATCGCGCCCGCCGCGCGGCGGGCGCGAGATCGCCGGGCGCTGGCGGCCTACGCGAAACGGATCGGCGTTGACGCCGAGCGGGAGATTGCCAATGAGGACGACCGGGCGCGCGTGTCCGCTCTCGTTTATGAGACTTTGCAGGCGTTAGAACGGGCGGACGAGCCGAAAAATCCGCGCGCTTCCTGAACTTTGGGTTGGTGGCGCACGCGCTGGCGATCTCGAAAAAATCGGTCAAACTGCATGAATTCACCTACGACCAGTTGGAGCCGGTCAATGTCCCGATCCGCCCGCTGATTTCTGTGACGCCACGACGTGATCGACGAGATCGTCACGCGGTTTATGATGGCCGGCGGCGAAGTGTTGGCCGTTCGCAAGGACGGTGATGACGCCATTCGCCACTTGGAAGCGGCTGGTGATCGCTACTCGCTGACCGCGTTCGCGCATTGTCCGGTTTTCTCGAACTCCGCGAAATTCCCCAGCGTGGTCTCGGCGATATTGCGCAAGGCGTGGTCGGTCAGAAACGCCATGTGCGAGGTGACGAGCACGTTGGGGAAGGTCAGCAGCCGCGCCAGTTCGTCGTTGGTCGGAATCTTGTCCGAAAGGTCTTGGTAGAAGTAATCCGCTTCTTCCTCGTACACGTCGATGGCGAGCATTCCGATCTTGCCGTTTTTCAGGAACTTGATCACCGTGTCGGTATCGAGCAGCGCGCCCCGGCTGGTGTTGACGATAAACACGCCGTCTTTCAAGTACGGCAGGGTTTCCTGATTGAGGATGTGCTGGGTCTCCGGCGTCAGCGGGCAATGCAGGGTGATGATGTCCGACTCGCGGGCGAAGGTGGGGCCGTCCACGTAGCTCGCCCACTGCTTGACCGCCTCGTTGGGATATTTGTCATAAGCCAAAATCCGGCAGCCGAAGCCGCTTAAATTTTTGATCACCATCTGGCCGATTTTGCCGGTGCCAAATACCCCGACCGTTTTATCGCGTAATTCGAACCCCTCCAAACCCGCGATCTCGAAATTGAATTCGCGGGTGCGGTTGTAGGCTTTGTGCAGCTTGCGGCCCAGGGTCAGCATCAGCGCCACGGTGAATTCCGACACCGCGTTGGGTGAATAGGCCGGGACGCGGGCCACCATAACGCCGTGCTGTTTCGCCGCCGCCAAGTCGATTTGGTTGTAACCCGCGCTGCGGGTGGCGATCATTTTGGTGCCGTGCGCGGCCAGATCGGCGATGACTTGAGCGTTGCAATTGTCGTTAACGAAGATGCAGACGCCGGGAAAACTCCGCCCCAGCGCGACGGTTTCCGGCGACAGGCGCGGCTCCAGAAAAGTGAGTTCGTGGCCGAACGGCGCGTTGTAGCGTTCCAGCGACTGCCGGTCGTAGGATTTGCTGCTGAAGATAGCGATTTTCATGAGGTCAACTCGTGTTTTGGCGGTTACCACAGGTCCTGAGACTACCAAACCGTTTTGGAATAAAAGGCCCGGATCGCGTCATCTTTGCTAACCAGCGGTAAGTCGTGGCGTTGGGCGGTCGCCACGATGGTGCGATCCGCCGGGTCGCGATGCGCCCAAGGGAGACGGAGATTGGTCAACCAGTGCTCAACATCCACCGCGACCAACTCCAAACCCTTGAGCGCTCGCAACCGTTGCACGTAGGCTTCCAGGCTCAAGCCAAGATCCAGGTGGCCACGCTGGATTTTAATGCCGATTTCCCACAGGGAAATGGCGCTGACTTTCGCGCCGGTCGTCGGAATCTGGTCGCAGATCTGTTTGGCGGCCGCTGAGAGGCGGGCAGGATCGAGCGTCCACCACACCAGGGCATGCGTGTCTAGCACCACCATCAGCTATCGCTCCATTCCGCCAGGGTTGGCTCCAGCAAATCCCCGTACTCTCGAAGTCGGCCGCGCATGTCGGCAAATACCTCTTCCACCGTGGCTTCCGGCTGATAGGGGATGACCTTCAACACGGGTTGCCCGTTATTGGTGATAATCAATGCTTCCCCTGTGGTCTCAATTTCTCGAAAGTACGCCAGCATTTTTGCTTTAAGCACCCCTTTGGAGACGGTTTTCATGGCGCCACCCTCTAAAAGCCATAGTCATGACAGTAGTCATGATAGAATCCTGGTGTGAAAAAGGCCAGGTTGAATCGCCCCAAAAATAGCGCAAGCCGTTTTTTGCGAGTCACGCGGTCAGCAGAATCCTCTTGCCCGTTTCAATGGAAGAGGTTGGCACGGGTTGCTTTTGGGAAGAACTTTGCAACCGTCTTGCCCCCCTCGCCCGACCGGAAAGGGGGGCAGATCAGGACGGCGCTACGCCGGGGCCAATTGCCCCCGCATTTCCGCCGCGTACTGATCGGCATTCAAGCCGACCACCAGATGCAAGGTGTTGTTGGCCAGCCGCATCAGGCCGCTCGTGCCCGCCGCCTGCAAGGCCCGTTCGTCCACCGCCTTTGCATTGTTGACCACCAGCCGCAGCCGGGTTTCGGCGCAAGCGTCCACCCGCTGGATGTTGCCCGCGCCGCCGAGCGCGGCGATGAGCTGCTTGGTCTTGTCGGCCGCTTCGGGATCGCGCAGTTTGGAGACGATGCCGGCGGGAGCGGGGGCCGCGACCGGCGAGGGTTGCTCGATGGCGTCCGCTTCCGGCCCGGCGGTCTTCAGGTATTCTTCCATGTCGGTTTTCAGATTCTCCGAGCGGGTGCCGAAGATCGCTTGCATCCCCTTGCCGACCACCACCACCCCCGCCGCGCCCAGCGCTTTCAGTTTGTCGGGATTGGCCTTGCTCATATCGTTCAGTTCGACCCGCAGCCGGGTGATACAGGCATCCAGACCCTTGATATTGCTCTTGCCGCCGAAGGCCAACACCAGTTGCTTGGTGAAGCCGTGGGCGATGTCGGCGACGGCCTCGGTCGATGCCGCGACTTCTTCCGGTTCGCGTCCCGGCGTCTTCAGATCGAACTTGGCGATGACGAAGCGGAAAATGGTGTAGTACATCGCCGCCCACGCCAAGCCGAGTGGAATCAGCCACCAGCCGTTGGTGGATTTGGCGTACAGCACCACGAAGTCGATCGCGCCGTGCGAAAAAGTCATGCCGTGCTTGACCCCCAGTTCGATGCACAAGAAATAGGCGACGCCCGCCAGCAGCGCGTGGATGGCGTAGAGCACCGGCGCGACGAACATAAACGAGAACTCGATGGGTTCGGTGATGCCGGTCAGCCACGCGGTCAGCGCGCCGGAAATCATAATGCCGCCGATCCGGGCGCGGTTCTCCGGACGGGCGGAATGCCAAATCGCAATCGCCGCCGCCGGCAGGCCCCACATCTTGAACAGATAGCCGCCCGCCATGTTGCCGGCGGTCGGATCGCCCGCGATATAGCGTTGAATTTCGCCGGTGATGGCCTTGCCGGTGGTCGGGTCCATATAGCTGCCGACCTCGAAGAAGAACGGCACGTTCCAGATGTGATGCAGGCCGAAGGGAATCAGCAGCCGCTCGATGATGCCGTACACGGTGAAGGCCAGCGCCGGGTTGCTTTCCGCCGCCCAGTGCGAGAAACCCTTGATCCCCGCGCCGATGGGCGGCCAGACGAAACTGAGCAGGATGCCCAAGCCGATGGCGGCGAAGGCGGTGACAATCGGCACGAAACGCTTGCCGGAGAAAAAGCCGAGATACGGCGGCAAACTAATCCGGTAATAGCGGTTGAACAGCACCGCCGCGATGCCGCCGATCACGATGCCACCGAACACCCCGGTATCGACCGAGGCGATGCCCATCACCTCCTTGGTTTCGACGCCGAGCACCTTGGCCATCACCCCCAAGGTCGCCAGCAGCACGACGTAGCCGACCAGCGCCGCCAGCGCCGAAACGCCGTCGTTATTGGTCAGCCCCAGCGCCACGCCGATGGCGAACATGATCGCCATGATCCCGAAAATCGCGCCGCCGGATTGGGCCATCACGTTGGAGACCAAATCCGGGAAGATGGCGAAATGGGCGCTGCCGATGCCGAGCAAAATACCGGCGACCGGCAGTACCGAAACCGGCAGCATCAGCGCCTTGCCGATTTTTTGCAGAAATGCGAATGCGTGTTGCCACATGTCGATAATCTCCAAAAGTCGGTGTTAGGGCGCGGGTTCGGAAACGCTGGCGACCATCCGCACTTCGGCGGCGGTTTCCAGCGCCAGCGCCCGCTTGGCCAGCTCCTGACACTCGTGCAGCCACAAGGTGCGGATTTGCGCCTTAATGCTGGGAATAGTCGGCAGGCTGACGCTCAACTCATCGACTCCCAGCCCGATCAGCAACGGCACGGCTTGCGGGTCGCTGGCGATGCCGCCGCAGACCCCGACCCATTTGCCTTCGTCGTGGGCCGCCTTCACCGTCCAGGCGATCAGGCGCAGGATGCTGGGGTTGAGGCCGTCCACCTTGGGCGCGAGCTTGGGATGGCCGCGATCCATCGCCAGGGTGTATTGAGTGAGGTCGTTGGTGCCGATCGAGAAGAAATCGACCTCGCGGGCGAACTGCGCGGCCATGATCGCCGCTGCCGGAATTTCCACCATGATCCCGGTTTCGATGGGGCCGACTCCCAGCCGCTGCCGTTCTTCCTCCAGCATGGCCTTGGCGTCGCGCAGCTCGGAGAGCAGGCCGACCATCGGGAACATGACCTTGATTTTGCCGTGGGCGGCGGCGCGCAGGATCGCCCGCAGTTGAATCCGCAGAATCTCCGGTCGATCCAGGCCGATGCGCAGGCCGCGCTCGCCGAGAAAGGGGTTTTCTTCCTTGGGAATCGGCAGATAAGTCAACGGTTTGTCGCCGCCGACATCGAGGGTGCGGATGATCAGCGGCTGCTCCGGCCCCAGCGCCTCGGCGATGGCCTTGTAGGTTTCGAACTGCTCGTCCTCGCTGGGCGCGGTGCTGCGTTCCAGAAACAAAAACTCCGAGCGCAGCAGTCCGACCCCCTCGCCGCCCAAGCCCTCAATTTGTTCGGCTTCGGCCAGCCCGCCGATGTTGCCGACCACTTCCAGGCGGTGGCCGTCCAAGGTGATGGCGGGTTGGTGCGCGACGGCCAGTTCCGCCTGCCGCCGCGCCGCCATCCGCTCCTGGGTGTCGCGGATGCGGATGATTTCCTCGGGGTTGGGGTTCATCCGCACGATGCCCTTGCCGCCGTCGAGAATCACCGGCGTGCCGTTGAGCAATTCCAGGGCGCGGGGTTCGATGCCCGCCACCGCCGGAATGTCGAGCGAGCGGGCCAGAATCGCGACGTGCGAGGTCGCGCCGCCCAGGGTGGTGCAAAAGCCGCGCACGCGGGCGCGATCCAGACTGGCGGTGTCGGAAGGGGTCAGTTCCTCGGCCACCAAAATGGCGTTGAGGGGCGGTTGTTGGCGCTCCGGCTCCACGCCGGTCAGCAGGGTCAGCACCCGGCGGCCGACATCGCGCAGGTCGTTGGCCCGCGCCGCCAGCAATTCGTTACGCAGGCTGGCCAGCCGCTCGGCGTGGGTGGAAAATGCCCGGTGCCAGGCGAATTCGGCGCTTTTGCCCTTGGCCAGCGCCGAATGGGCGATGTCGAGCAGGTCGGGGTCTTCCAGCAATTCCTGATGGGCGGCGAAAATGGCGGCTTTGTCGGCGGCGCGCTGGCCGTGCAGGCTGGCTTGCAAGGCTTCCAGTTGCGCCTGGCCCTGATTGACCGCGTTATCGAGCCGGGCGCGCTCCTGCTGCGGGGTGCCGCTGGCGGTTTCGTTGACCTGAATTTCCTGGTGGCGGATTTGAAACACTTCGCCGACCGCCAAACCCGGCGAGGCGGCCACACCGATCAACAGATTGGGGTCTTCCGAGCGCGGGCGCGGCGCGGGGGCGTTGGCGGGCGAGGCTTCAAAGCTGGCCGGAGCGGGCGCGGGCTTGCAGCCTTCATCGCCCAAGCCTTCCCACAGCAGCGGGGTCAAGGTTTCGACCGCCGCGTCGGCGTCATCGCCCGTGGCGATCAGGGTCACTTTGTCGCCGTTGCCGATTTCCAGGCCCATGATCGACACCACGCTTTTGGCGTTGGCGGTCTGCTCGCCTTTTTGCAGGCGGACATCGGCCTTGAATTTCTTGGCCAGATTGGCCAGCACCGCCGCCGGGCGGGCGTGCAGGCCGGTCGGATTGGGAATCAAAATCGCTTCCGAGGTGACGGTTTTACCGGCGTCCGCCTCGGCGTTGGCCCGCGCGTCGCCGCTCAGGGCCAGTTCCAGAATCGGGTCTTTGCCGGCGGCGACCGCGCCGGAACGCGGCGAAAAAGTCGCCACCCGGTCGCTGTTGGTGATGACGATCTGGGTCAGCAGGCTTTTGGCGTGGGTGGCGACGTAATCGGCGTCAAATTCGATCAGCGGATCGCCGGTTTTGACCGCATCGCCCATCTTGACCCTGGCGGTGAAACCCTGGCCCTTGAGATTGACGGTATCCAAGCCGATGTGCATCAGCACTTCGATCCCTTGCGGGGCGGCGATGGTGACGGCGTGGCCGGCCGAGTGCAGTTGGACCACCTGACCGTCGCAGGGGGCGCGCAGGCACTGATCGACCGGATCGATGGAAATGCCGTCTCCGACCATTTTCTGGGCGAAAACCGGATCGGGAACCCGCTCCAGCGGCACCAGCGGGCCGGACAGCGGCGCGATGAGAGTCATGGCGTTTGGGTTGTTCATGGCGTTGGTTCAACCTTTGTTATTGCGAACAATAAAACCGCAAACACGGGATTGCAGCGGTGGGTGATGGAACAAATCCTCCTGTCGGTTCGCGCGAGTGAAAGGGCCGGCGAACGGAAAACGCGGTTGGAATTCAAAGCGCCGCGCCGTTGGTTTGAATGAGCTGCTGATACCAAAAATAGCTTTGTTTCTTCTTCCGTTGCAGATCGCGGACACGATCGACGTAGACGACGCCGTACTGCTTCTGATAGCCGTTGAGCCAGCTTAAAAGATCGATAAACGACCAGACGAAATAGCCGGCTAACGGAATCCCTTCGTCGATGGCGCGCTGGCAGGCGCGCAGGTGCTCGCGCAGATACGCGATGCGCGGCGCGTCCAGAATCTCGCCTTCCGGGCTGATCGGATCTTTATCGCCCAGCCCGTTTTCGGTAATCAGGATCGGCAGATCGCCGTAGCGCTCGCGGATACGCTTCATCCCCGCATAAAGGCCCTCGGGATAAATCGACCAATCCCAGGGGGTGTAGGCGACGTTGGGATTGCGCACCCGCTTGAACAGACCCGGAATGCCGCTGTCTTTTTGGGTGCCTTGTTCGCCGCTGACGTTGATCGCCGCGAAGCCAACGCCATCGGCGGGGTTGTGCGCCAGAAAGGCGCTTTGATAGTAGTTGATGCCGATAAAGTCGCTGGGCGCGCTTTGCAGCAGCGCCATATCGCCGTCCAGAACCGTCGGCGCTTGGAAGCGTGCTTGATAATACTGTAGCAGGCGCGGCGGATAGCGCCCCTGCAAACTGGGGTCGTAGAACCAGTGAAAATCCATTTCCTCGTACCACTCGCAGGCGGCGACATCCTCCGCGCTTTCGCTGATCGGAAAGCCGGTCAGCAGCACATGGGCGATGCCGATCATCCCGCCGGCGATTTTTTTCTCTCGAACCCGTTTTCGGTATTCGAGCACCGCCTGGGCGTGGGCCAAATTGACGATGTGAGAGACTTCCACCGCCCGTTTTTCATCGCGGACCCCCGGCGGATGCACCCCGTCCCGATAGCCCAGCATGATGAAGTTGATGGTCTCGTTGAAGGTAATCCAATGTCGGACCCGGTCGCCGAACTGTTCGAAACAGGTTTTGGCGTAGCGGGCAAAATGCTCGATCAGCGCCCGGTTTTCCCAGCCGCCCTGATCTTGCAGAGCTTGCGGCAAATCCCAGTGATACAGCGTCGCCACCGGCACGATACCGTATTTCAGTAATTCGTCGATCAAATCGCTATAAAAGCGGATGCCTTGCGGGTTCGCCTCGCCCGCGCCGCTCGGAAAAATGCGCGGCCAGGAAATCGAAAAACGATAGGCTTTCAAACCCAGTTCCGCCATCAGGCGGACATCTTCCCGATAACGGTGGTAATGATCGACCGCTCGATCGCCGTTGGCGCCCTGATAGGTGGCGCCGGGCAGGTGGGAATAAAGATCCCAGATGGATAAGCCTTTGCCGTCATCCTGGTAAGCGCCTTCCACCTGATAAGCGGCGGTGGCCGCGCCCCACAGAAAGTCGTCTGGGAAAGGGTTCATCGAAAATGCTCCCCAAGCTTTATTCTCCGCAATGGAGATCGGTCGGCGAAACGGCCAGTCGTCACGCGGCCCATCGTCAGTCGGTGGACTGGGAGTTTTAAAAAACCACGGGCGGCGTCTGCGACCGCCCGTGGAAAGGCGTGGAGTACTCGCTCCACTGAGGCGCCACCCACCACTGAAACTTAATGCGCGCCGGCGGGATTGAGCGCGGCTTTAGGTTCGAGGGGTCGTTTTAAGAAGAACAAGCCCGCCGCGGTCACGACCGTTCCGATCAGAATAGCGATGATGTAACCGCCGAGGTGGGTCACCGCGTTCGGGATCGGCAGAACAAAGGCGCCCCCGTGCGGCACTTTCAACTCGCAGCCGAGCACCATCGCGATGGCTCCGGTCAGGGCGGAACCGATCATCAGCGCTGGAATAACCCGCAGCGGGTCCTTGGCGGCGTAGGGGATCGCGCCTTCGGTGATGAAGGAAACACCGAGCGCGGCGGTCGCGCCAGCGGCTTCCCGCTCGTCCAGCGAGAAGCGATTCTTAAACAGCAGCGCGGCCAGCGCCAAACCCAGGGGCGGGGTCATGCCCGCCGCCATCACCGCCGCCATCGGCCCGTAGATCGGATCGGTCTGGCTGGTGATCAAACCGGTGGCGAAGGCGTAGGCCGATTTATTGACCGGACCGCCCATGTCGAAGGCCATCATCGCGCCGAGCAACAGGCCGAGAACCGCCGCGTTGGCGCCTTGCATCCCCTTGAGCCAGCCGGTGATCGCCGCGAGCGCGGCGGCGACCGGTTCGCCGACCACGTAATACATCAGCAGGCCGACGATGACGGTGCCGAGCAAGGGCAGGACCAGCACCGGCTTGAGGCCGGCCAGGGTGCGCGGCAGCGGGATGTTATCGCTCAGGAATTTGACCACATAACCCGCGAGGAAACCGGCGGCGATGCCGCCGAGGAAACCGGAGCCGATGGTGCTGGCGATCATCCCGCCGATCATGCCCGGCGCGATGCCCGGCCGGTCGGCGATGGAATAGGCGATAAAGCCCGCCAGAATCGGCACCATCAGCGCGAAGCCCGATTTGGCTCCGATCTGAAACAGCGTCCAGCCCAGCGTGCCCTTGTGGGCGTCGTCGTAAACGTTGATGCCGCCGAGCGCGAAGCTGATGGCGATCAGCAAACCGCCGGCCACCACGAACGGCAGCATGTACGACACGCCGGTCATCAGGTGTTTGTAAACGCCGGTGCGGGTGGCGGCTTGCTGGGCCTTGGCCTGCTGCACCTGCTCCTCGGGGCTCAGTTTGACCGCCGCGCCGCCCGCGGCCTTGGCCTCGTTGATGGCCTTGCGCACCAGTTCGGCCCCGTCGTGAATCGCCGCCTTGGTGCTGGCCTCATAGATCCGCTTGCCGGCGAAGCGGGTTTTATCGACCTGGGTGTCGGCGGCGATGATCACCAAATCAGCCGCCGCGATGTCGTCGGCGGTCAGATTGTTTTTGGCCCCGACCGATCCTTGGGTTTCCACCTTGATGGCGTGGCCCTGGCTTTTGGCGCCTTGCTCTAAGCCTTCCGCCGCCATGAAGGTGTGAGCGATGCCGGTCGGACAGGAGGTGATGCCGACGATTTTCAGACTCTTGGCCGCCGGTGAAGTCGAGGTCGCGCCGGTGCTGGCGAGCGCCGCTTCGATCACGCTTTTGCCGTTGCGGATCGCCGGTTCGGTGGCGCTTTCATAGATCGCTTTGCCGAGGAAGCGGACAGTGTCCACGCGAGTGTCAGCGGCGATGATCACCACGTCGGCGGCGGCGATGGCCTCGTCGGTCAGGGTGTTGCGGGTGCCGACCGAGCCTTGAGTTTCGACCTGGATGGCGTGGCCGAGCTGTTTGGCGGCCTGCTCCAAGCCTTCCGCCGCCATGATGGTGTGGGCGATGCCGGTCGGACAGGAGGTGACGGCAACAATGTTCGCCATGGGGAATTCTCCTTATAGATCGGTGATGGGCGTTTGCGATAACACGCTGATCTGTTGGGCGAGGGCGCGCACCTCGGCCGGTCTGGGCAGATGCGGGCCGAGCCGGGTCAGCTTGGCGGCGGCGAAGGCGGTCGCCAGCCGGGCGGTCTCGGTCAGGTTCAGCCCTTCCAGTTGCGCCGCGACCAGTCCGGCCACCATCGCGTCGCCCGCGCCGACCGTGCTGCTGACTTCGACCCGCGCCGGCAGCGCGTGCAGCGCCTGATTGCGGTCGAGGAATAAAGCGCCGTCGCCGCCCAGCGAAATGGCGATCACATCGGGAGCGGACCCGGCGGCCAACAATTCCCGGCCGGTGGCGATCAGCGCTTCCAGGGTATCGAGCGGCCGGCCGACCAGTTCGGCCAGTTCGTGCCGGTTCGGCTTAATGATCTTGGGGCCGGCCGCCAACGCCGCCCGCAACGGCGCGCCGCTGGTGTCCAGCAGCACCGAACCGCCGGCGGCTTGAACCCGACGGGTGAGGGTGGCGTAAGCGTCCGCCGGCATGCCCGGCGGCAAGCTGCCCGAGAGCACGATCCATTTCACCTGCCCGGCCAGTTGGTCGAGCCGGTGGAGCACCTGATCGAGCAAATCCTTGGCGGCGGCCGGGGTCAGTTCCGGGCCGGGCATGTTGAGGTCGGTGGTGTCGCCGCTGACGGTATCGACCAGCTTGGAATTGATCCGGGTCAGGCCGTCCAGGTAGCAGCAGTGGTTGGCGATCTTCTTGCGCTGGAACAATTCCTCGAACAGCGCGGCGTTGTCGCGGCCGATTTGGCCGGTGACGGCGGTGCTGACGCCGAAATCGGACAGGCAGGAGGCGACGTTGACCGCCTTGCCGCCGACATCGACTTGCATCCGCAAGGCGCGGTTGACCTCGCCGAGTTTGATGCCGGCGATTTCGATGGTCTGATCGAGCGCGGGGTTGAGCGCGACGGTGACGACTTGGGGCGAGGCGGCGAAAGGATTCAGCGGGTTCATAGGGCGCGGACCTCCTCGGCGGTGCGGGCGCGCAGGGCGCGCTGGGCCAAGTCCCGCATCGCCGCGCGCGACTCGTTGCGCAGCGCGGCCTTGACCGGGGCGATGTCCTGGGCGCTCATGCTCAATTCATCCACGCCGAGGCCGGTCAGGATGCGCGCGCCGAGCGGATCGCCCGCCAGCCCGCCGCAGACGCCGACCCAGCCGCCGCTCGCCCGGCCGCCGGCTTGCGCGCCGCGCACGGTGGCGTCGATCAGATCGAGCACCGCCGGATGCAGGCTGTCGGCCTGCGCGGCCAGTTCGGGATGCTGCCGGTCCACCGCCAGCGCGTATTGGGTCAGGTCGTTGGTGCCGATCGAGAAGAAATCGACCAGCGGCGCGAAGCGGTCGGCCATCACCGCCACCGCCGGAATCTCGACCATGATCCCGAGTTTGACCTCCGGTCCCTTGACCTGCTCGCGCGCCAGCTCGCAATGGCCGCGCAGGGCTTCGATCTCGCTGATGTGGGTGACCATCGGAAACATGATCCACAGCGGGCCGTGCTGGGCGGCGCGGTACAGCGCTCGCAGCTGGCCGTAGAGCAAATCCTGGCGTTGCAGCAGCAGTCGCGCGCCGCGCACGCCGAGAAACGGATTTTCCTCGCGCGGCAGCCGCAGGTAGGGCGCCTGCTTGTCGCCGCCGATGTCCAGCGCGCGGATGATCAGCCGCCGGCCGGCCATGATCTCGACCATCTCGCGATAGACCTGATACTGCTCGTCTTCGTCCGGCGCGGTATCGCGTTCCAGATAGAGAAATTCGGTGCGCATCAGGCCGATGCCTTCGGCCCCGGCTTCCAGCGCCGCCGACGCTTGCTTGGGGTTGGCGACGTTGGCGGCGATTTCGACGGTATGGCCGTCGGTGGTGGTCGCCGGCAGGTGGCGGGCCGCGCGCAGGCTTTCGCGGGCGGCGGCCTGCCGGGCGATGACTTCGGCGACGCTGTTGCGGTCGGCCTCGCTCACATCCAGATACAGCACGCCGGCCGCGCCGTCGAGCACCGCCGCGCCGCCGTCGGGCGCGGCTAGGAGCGCGGGGCCCGCCGCCACGATGGCGGGGAAGCCCAGGGTGCGGGCCAGGATGGCGGTGTGCGAGGTCGGCCCGCCGGCGCTGGTCGCCAGCCCGACCACATGGCGGGTGTCGAGGTGCAGCGTGTCGGACGGGGTCAAATCCTCCGCCGCCAGAATCGACGGTTCGGTCAGGATGATGGACTTGCGCTCGATCCCGAGCAACTGGCCGAGCACCCGCTCGCCGACATCGCGCAAATCCACCGCGCGGGCCGCCAGCAGCGGATCGTCGACCTTTTGCAATTTTTCGATGCGGGCCTGCAGCGCCCGCTGCCAGGACCAGGCCGCGCCGTGGCCCTGCATGATGGTCGCCAGCGCGTCGCGGGTCAGCACCGGATCGGCCAGCAATTCGCGCTGGGCGGCGAAGATGGCCGCTTCGGCGGCGCTGAGGCGCTGGCGGGTGCGGCCTTCCAGTTCCTCGCGTTCGGCGCGCACCGCAAACAGCGCCTGTTCCAGCGCCTCGCCCTCGGCCACCACGTCGCCGGGCTGGTCGGTGACTTCGATCCGCTGCGAGACGTGGCGCACCAGCTTGCCGACCGCCAGTCCGGGGCTCGCGCCGAGCCCGTAGAGGGCGCGCGGCCCGCCGCTCGGGGTCCATTCGGGCGCGGCCTTGCGGGCGGCCAGGGCGTTTTTGCGGGCGCGTTCGGCGTCGGCCCGCTCCACGGCGGACAGCCCCCGCACCGTCTCCAGCAGCGCGTTTAGGGCGCGCTGGGCTTCGGGACCGCGCGCGGCCAGCCGTAAATTCGAACCGTGGGTCACGCCGAGCGCCAGCAGGTCGGTCAGAGTTTTGGCGTCGGCGAATTCGGCGTCTTTGTAAATCCGGATTTCGTTGGCGAAGCGTTTGGCGGTATCCACCCATTGACTGGCCGGGCGGGCGTGCAGGCCGTTGGGATAATCCACGGTCCAGCTCGCTTCGGCCTCGGCCGGCCACGGCGGCGCGGCTTGCGGTTCCGGCGAAGCGCCCGGCGCGGGCGCGTCATCGAGCGCGCTGATCAGGACCAGCGGGTTATCGGCGTGAATCAGGGCGTCGAGGGCGTCCGGTTGTTGCATCAAGCGGGTGAGCCGGCGCAACAGGCTGATGTGTTCGTCCGATTGCGCGGCGATGGCGACCACCAAATGGGCTTTTTGCCCCTTATTCCATTCGACGCCTTCGGGCAGTTGCAGGATGGCGATGCCGGTGTGCTGGATCAAGTGGCGGTCGTCGATCATCCCGTGCGGGATGGCGACCCCGCTGCCGAGGAAGGTGTTGGCGACTTGTTCGCGCTTGAGCAGACTTTCGATATAAGCGGGCTGGATGTAGCCGGCGGCGGCCAGCAGTTGGCCGGCCTGGCGGATCGCGTGTTCCTTATTTTCCGCTCTCGCAGCGAGCTGTATGCAAGATTTAGTAATCGTTTTCATAATTGCTACCTCTAAGTGATGGCAATTTTATGCCTATAATAATGTAATCGATTACAAAGCAAGTCAAGCAAAATTTCCGAAGCTAACTGCGGGGTTCGGTTGAAACGACGGGGGTCGGACTGGAGTGGCGGGCGCATCGATATCATCGGGCTGGCGAAGCTGACGACGGGCGGGCAACCGCTTCCTCGGCGTTTTGCGGTGGCGGCCTGCTCGCCGCGGTAAATCCCAAAATTCCCTAAGGGATCGACCGTTTCCAGGTTGGAGCAGGGCTCAGCCAGGCGAATTGCCTGGACCCGAGCCCGATTGGGTTATCGCGGAGGCGTCCGAACGGCTCGCGCGGCAAACCCAGCTCTGGCGCAGCCTGGCGACATCCTGGAGTCTGGACCCTAACGCGCCTCCTTTCCACCGTAAACCTGTTCTCGGCTCAAGATTTTTTCGGCGATCAACGCGCTGTCGACCGTGTCCTTGCCGATCAAAACCACCGGCGTGATCACGGTGGGAATCTTGGCGAAGCCGTTATCGGTCATGGCGAAGCGCAAGCCGTCCCGAGCGGCGGCTTCGCGGGCGAGGCGCTCGAGCGGCGCGTCGGGATTTTTGACGATCTCGACGGCGATTTCAGCGGCCTTGTGCGCCAGCGGCTTGATCGGTTTCCAGACCTCTACCGCTTGTTTGCCTTGAGCGAGGTAGCGGATGTTTTTCAAATCCGCGTCCGCGCCGGCGACGAAGACCTTATTCGCATCCGCCAGATTTTCCAAATCCAGCGCCGCGATCACGCCGCTCGCGAGCCCGCTGTTGTTGCAAATGAAGGCGTCGACGCCATTTTTGTGCTTGACCAACAAGTTGCTGGCGGTTTCGGCGGAGCGATCCGGCGACCAATCGACATGGGAAATTTGCGCGATCAGCCTCAGACCGGGATTTTGCTGGAGGGTGTTGAGAACGCCCTGACTCATGGCCTCGGCGTTGGAATCGCCGGGTTGTCCCATGATCAGGGCGACCTTGCCTTCGACCTTGCCTCGCTGTTGCTGGAACCATCTCACCATGGCGTCGCCCTGCAGCCGACCGACTGCCCAACTGTCCTGCATCACCATGATATCCAGCGGGCCGTTGACCACCATCGCGTCGTAACCCACCACTTTGACGCCCTTGGCGTTCGCCAGGCGCACCAACGCGCCCGCCGTCCCGGTGTTGGCGGGTTGCAGGACGATCGCTCGCGCGCCGTCGTCCAGCATTTTTTCAAACTGCTGCAACTGGGTCAGTTCGTTATTGCCGCTGGAGTCGAACAAGACGGTCGCGCCCAGCGACTCCGCGTGTTGGATAAACTCCGCCTTGTCGGTTTGATAGCGTTCTTCCTGCATGGTTTTGAGCAGGAAACCGATTTTGACGGACTGCCCCTCGGCTCGCGCGGCGGGCGACGAAAACAAAGCGGCGAACGCCAGAAGGAACGACCCCAGAATTCGGAGCGGGGCCGAAAACGTCGGCTTTCCAAACGACAGCGGTGTTGACAGGTTCATGACATCCTCCGGGCCAAGTTGACGGAACCCTGCGCTTTCGGGGGCGGAGCGGGATGGGCCGCGCCCGCCGTCGCCGCTTATCCGCGCTTCTTCTTGCTCAACACGTCAAACCAGACCGCCAGAATGATGATGCAGCCCTTGATGATCAATTGGTAAAAGGTCGGCACTTCCAACAGGCTCATGCCGTTGTTCAACACGCTGATGATGAACGCGCCGATCACGGTGCCGATGATGGTGCCGACGCCGCCTGAAAAGCTGGTGCCGCCGATGATCACCGCCGAAATCGCGTCCAGCTCGAACATGTTGCCGAGATTGGGCGACGCGCCGTTCAACCGCGAGGCCAGGATGATGCCGGCCAAGGCCGAAAGCGTGGTGATGATGCAGTAGATGGCGACTTTCATCCGGTTGATGTTGATGCCGGAAAGCCGCGCCGCTTCCTCGTTGCCGCCCATGGCGTAAATCCGGCGGCCGAATTTGGTGTGTTGCAGCGTGAAGCTGCCGATGAAGGCGATCACCGCGAAAATCGCGACCGGATAGGGCAGGCCGCGATAGGAAAAGGCGTACAGGGTAATGGCGCCGGCCAACACGGTCACCACCGCTGCGGTGATCAGATCCTGGGGTTTGACGCCGATGCCGTATTGTTGTTTTTGCTTCAACTCCCGGTATTGGGCGAACAGCAGGTAGGCCACGATCAGCAGCACCACGATGGTCGATAGCGCGACGGAGAAAAAGCCGCCGCCGATTTCGCCGAAAGTCTGATTGGTGACCGGCACGGACCCGCCTTCGGAAAGCGTCAGGGCGATGCCGCGCGCGATGGTCATCATCCCCAGGGTGATGATGAACGGCGGAATGTTGTAATGGGCGATCCAAAAGGCATTCCAAAGCCCGATCAAAACGCCGGTGAGCAGCAAGGTGAGCAAGATGGCCAACCAGATGTTGACGCCGGCTTGCATCAACAGCGTCACGACGATGGCCGCCAAGCCGACGATCGAGCCGACCGACAGATCGATGCCGTTGATGATGATGACCAGGGTCATGCCCACGGCGATGATGCCGACGATGGTGGTTTGCCGGGCCAGGTTGGTCAGGTTGCGAGGGGTGAAGAACGCTTCGTCCCAGAAGCTGAAGATCAGCATCAGGACGATCAAGGCGACCAGCGTGCCGTTGTCTTTTAAAAATTTCAGGAACGCGCGCGCGCCCTCGCCTTGCGGGGAGCCGGTCGCCTGCGCTTGAGTCGGTGCGGTGTTTGCCATGTTGCGATCCCCTTATTTTCGGCTGCCGGTGGCGTAAGCCATGATGAGTTCCTTGGTCGCTTGGTCGCGGGTCAGTTCGGCCACGATTTCGCCCTCGCACATCACCAGGATGCGGTCGCTGATTCCCATCACCTCCGGAAGCTCCGAGGAAATGATGATCACCGTCACGCCGTCCTCGACCAATTTATTCAGCAGGTTGTAGATCTCGACTTTCGCGCCCACGTCGATGCCGCGCGTCGGCTCGTCGAGGATCAGCACCTTGGGTTTGATGTTGAGCCATTTGGCCAGAATCACCTTTTGTTGGTTGCCGCCGCTGAGCGTGTCGATCTTCACGTCGAGTCCGGGCGTTTTGATGGCCAGCCGCTTGACGTAATCCTTGGCCAAGTCCATTTCCTTGGCCTCGTTGATGATCCCCAGGACGTTGGTCACCGTCTCCAGCGAGCTGATGGTCATGTTCTGCAAGATGCTTTGGCCCAGGATCAGCCCGATCCGCTTGCGGTCCTCGGTCACCAGACCGATGCCGTGCTCGATGGCGGCGTGCGGGGAGCGGAATTTGACCGGTCGGCCGTCGAGATAAATCTCACCGCGCGCGGGGCCGGGCGGCGCGCCGAAAATGCCCGAAACCAGTTCGGTGCGGCCCGAACCCATCAAGCCGGAGATGCCGAGAATCTCGCCCTGGTACGCGCAAAACGAGGCGTTCTTGACTTTCTTTTGGCCCGGCAAGTCGGGGTTGTCAATCTCGAAATTTTTGACTTCCAAAACCTTTTCACCGCGCTGGAACTGTCCTTTGGGGAACATGTCCTTGACGTCTCGCCCGACCATCCGGCTGATGAGCTGATCCAGGGTGATGTCGGCGACCGGCGTCACCGGGCCGATGGTCTTGCCGTCGCGCAACACCACCACCCGGTCGGCGATCTGCTGCAATTCCTCCATCTTGTGCGAGATGTAGGACATGCAAACGCCTTGGCGCTTCAGTTTGCGGATGATCTCAAACAGCGCCGCCACTTCCTTGTCGGTGAGGGCGGAGGTCGGCTCGTCGAAGACCAGCACGTCGGCTTTTTTGGATAAAGCCTTGGCGATTTCCACCATTTGCTGCTTGCCGACGGTCAAATCCTTCACCTTGTCGGCCGGCTTGAAGTCGGTGATGTTCAGTTCGTCCAGCAGGCGCTGGGTTTCGGCGAACAGCTTGCTCCACTGAATCGCGCCGAAGGCGTTGGTCATTTGGCGGTCCAGAAAGATGTTCTCGGCGACGGTCAGTTCCGGGATCAGATTCAATTCCTGATAGATGATCGCGATGCCCGCCGCTTCCGCTTCCTTGGTGTTGTAGAACCGTTTTAATTCTCCGCGCAGATAAATGTCGCCCTGGTAAGTCGGATAAGGCCAAACCCCGCTCAAGACCTTCATGAGGGTGGATTTGCCGGCTCCGTTTTCGCCCATCAAGGCCAGCAGTTCGCCCGAGCGCGCCTCGAAGTTGACATCGTCCAAGGCGCGCACGCCAGGAAAATCCTTGACGATGTTTTTCATTTCCAAAACGACTTCGCCCATCGCGGCCACCCTCTCGTTTTGTCCGAGTTAAAAAAAAGTCCACCTTCCCGTCGGGCGAGAAGATGGACTGCAACAGCTCATTGCCTACCGCGCGAGCTGAGTGTGTTCGGAGGCATTCGGGGCCTATTTCTTGCCGTAGACCTGTTCCTTGGTATAAAGCCCGCCCGCGATGATGGTCGCGTCCAGATTGTCCTTGGTCACCGGCACGATTTCGGTCACCACGGTCGGCACGTCGACCGCGCCGTTGTTGATGGTCTTGTCCACCTTGACCAGATCGGTGGGTTTCTTGTCGGGCTCCTTGGCGAGCGCGACGGCGATTTCCGCCGCTTTTTCGGCCAGCGGTTTGACTTTCTTCCAGATTTCGACGGTCTGTTTGCCTTGCGCCACGTACTGGATGTTGGTCAAGTCGGCGTCGGAACCGGCGACGAAGACTTTATTGGTGTCGGCCAAGCCTTGCGCGTCGAGGGCCGCGACCACGCCGCGCGCCATGCCGCTGTTGTTGCAGATGAAGGCGTCGACTTTGTTTTTATACTTGGTCAAGGCGTTTTCGGTGGTGGCCATCGCCTTGTCGGTGGACCAACCCTCGTGCGATTGTTCCACCACCAGCTTCAGGCCGGGGTTGGCCTTGATGATCTCGAGCGCGCCGCTGCTCATGGCGGTGGCGTTGGAGTCGCCGGGCTGGCCCATGATCAGGGCGACGCTGCCTTCGACCTTGCCGTCGCGGTGTTTTTTGAACCAGTCCAGCATCGCCTCGCCCTGAAGCTTGCCGACCGCCCAGCTGTCCTGCATCACCATCATGTCGAGCGGGCCGTTGACCAGCATCGAGTCGTAGCCCACGACTTTGACTTTTTCGTCGTTGGCGGTCTTGACCATCTTGCCGGCGGTGCCGGTGTTGACCGGTTGCAGCACGATGACCTTGCAACCCTTGGAGAGCATGTTTTCGAATTTGGATAGTTGGGCTTGCTCGTCGTTGTTGGCCGAATCGAACACCACTTCCGCGCCCAGGGCTTCGGCCTTGGCGATAAAGTCGGCTTTATCGTGCTGGTAGCGTTCTTCCTGCATGGTTTTTAATAAGAAGCCGATTTTGACCTTGTCGGCGCCGAAGGCGCTGCCGCCCAGCGTCAGGGCCGCCAGGGCCGAGGCGGCGGCTAGAACTTTCAGGGTATTGCGACTCATCGGATCCTCCATAAGCTGCTTACGTTGTGCGCTGCACTCACAGGGCCGGCGGCGCGGGGCGAGGCCGGCGCTTTCGATGGGGCTGAAGCGGATGCGGGATGCGGTAGTTAGAAAATAGCCAACCTCCTTTAGGCGACTGAACTCGATCGCCGTTTTTGAAAAAATCACGCTTGGCGCAGGAAATCCAGCACTCTGCGGCGGTTCGGCAGCGCCGGAATCGCGCCCCGTTGCAGGGTGGCCAGCGCGCCGACCGCGCTGGCGAAGCGGCACAGCTCGCGCAGGCGGCTTTCGTCCTGGACGATGGTGGGATCGGCGAGCAAGCCTTGCAGCAAACCGGCGACAAAACCGTCGCCCGCCCCGGTCGCATCGACCGCTTCGACGGCGAAACTGTCCACCGCGCCGGTGAACGTCGGGGTGTAGTAAACGCAACCCGCCCGCCCGCGCGTGGCGACGATCAGCTTCAAGCCCTCGTGCCAGAGCGCCTTGCAAGCCTGTTCGAGATCGTCGGCCCCGGTCAGGAACGCGCATTCCTCATCGCTGATTTTGACGACCTGGGCTTTTTTCAGTCCCAGCAACAAACCGTCTCGCGCCGCCTCGGCGTCCGGCCACAGCGGCAGCCGCAAATTGGGATCGTAGGAAATCAGCGCGCCGGCGTCGCAAGCTGCGTCCACCGCCCGCAAAGTCGCGCCGCGCGACGGTTCGCCGATCAGGCTAATCGAACCGAAGTGCAAGAGCTTGGCCCGACGGATCGACTCGACGTCGACCTCGTGCGGCGCGAACAGCATGTCGGCGCTGGGATGGCGGTAGAACATGAATTCCCGCTCGCCGTCCGCGCGCAGCGACACGAACGCCAGCGCGGTGCGCGCCTCCTTGGAAAACAGCAGCGGGCCGACATCGACGCCGGCTTCGGCCAGGGTGGCGGCGAGGAAATGCCCGAAAGCGTCGTCGCCGACCTTGCCCATGAACGCGCTCGACGCACCGAGCCGGGCCAGGCCGACCGCGACGTTGCCCGGCGCGCCTCCCGGCGCCTTGACGAAGGCCGGCGCATCGGTCAAACCGCTGCCGGTGATGGTGGGGACGAAATCGATCAGCAGTTCGCCAAGACAAATTGCGTCGGCCATCGCGAAGGGTTCCCCTAAAAGATATTGAGCCGGTTTCAAATAAGCTACGCTATCACCATCAGTTAAGTGTAATGCTATCTTCATGCGGAAACGACCGAGCGATTTTCTAAAAGAATCATGAGTGAGTTGACCGTCGGTGAGACCGATTTCCGAACGTTGCTCGACGGGCTGCTGGACGGCCCGCTGCGGTCGATGTCCGCCCTGGAGCGGGACATCTTTCGCATGCGCTTCGACGTGCATTTGCCCGATGCGTTGCGGCCTCTGACCGCGCTCTACGGCGGGCGCGCCGACTTTGCCGACCAGCTATCGAGGTTGCTCGCCGTCGCGGCGAGCGCCTACGCCGCCCGGTCGCCGGAGTTGCGCCTGCTCGATTTGCGGCGGGCTTGCGAGCCGGATTGGTTCCAGCAGCCGACCATGATCGGCTACGTCTGCTACGCGGATCGCTTCGCCGGCGATCTCGCCGGCGTCAGGGCCAAGATCCCTTATCTGAAGGAGCTGGGCGTCACCTACCTGCACTTGATGCCGCTGCTCGAGCCGCGTCCCGGCGCTAACGACGGCGGCTACGCCGTCATGAACTATCGCCGGGTCAACCCCGCGCTCGGCGCCATGGAGGACTTGCGCGAGCTGGCGACCGCCTTGCGGCGCGAAGGCATCAGCTTGTGCGTCGATCTGGTGTGCAACCACACGGCCGAGGAGCATGAATGGGCCCGCCGGGCGGTGGCCGGCGATCCGGTTTACCAGGACTACTACTACCTGTTTCCCGACCGGATCATGCCCGATCAGTACGAAATGGCCCTGCCGGAAGTGTTTCCCGATTTCGCGCCGGGCAATTTCACCTACCTCGACAGCTGCGATAAGTGGGTGTGGACCACCTTCAACGACTATCAGTGGGATTTGAATTACCGCAATCCGGCGGTGTTGGCCGAAATGCTGGACATTATTTTGTTTTTGGCCAATCAGGGCGTCGACATCCTGCGGTTGGACGCCGTCGCCTTCATGTGGAAGCGCCTCAAAACCGACTGCCAGAACCAGCCGGAAGCGCACGCGATCCTCCAGATTTTCCGGGCGCTGACCCGCATGGCCGCGCCCGGCTTGATTTTCAAGGCCGAGGCGATTGTCTCCCCGGATAAGCTGTTGCCGTATTTGGGCTTGGGGGCGGCCACCCACAAAGAATGCGAAATCGCCTATCACAACGCCTTCATGGTGCTGTTGTGGAGCAGTCTGGCCGAGCGGCGGGCGGTGCTGATGACCCATGCCCTGCAAAACATGCCGGAAACCCCGGTCAACTGCGCGTGGCTCACCTACGTGCGCTGCCACGACGACATCGGCTGGGCGGTGCGCGACGAAGACGCCGCCGCCGTCGGGTTGTCCGGCTTCCTGCATCGGGCGTTTCTCAGCGATTTCTACAGCGGCCGTTTCGCCGGCGGCTTCGCGCGCGGCGTGACCTTCCAGCACAATCCCAAGACCGGCGACCGCCGCATCAGCGGCACCCTGGCGTCCCTGGCCGGCCTGGAAGCGGCCGTCGAACGGCGGGACTGGCGGGAAACCGATCTGGCGGTGCGCCGCATCTTGTTGTTGCACGCCATGATGTTGGCCTTCAACGGCATTCCCGCGATTTACATGGGCGACGAACTCGGTCTGCTAAACGACCGCCGCTATCTGGACGATCCCGATTTGGCCGACGATAATCGCTGGATGCACCGCCCGTTCATGGATTGGAACAAGGCCGAGCAACGGCATGACTGGCAAACGGTCACCGCGCGAATTTTTCAGGCCGTCCGCGCCATGATCGGGGCCGTCAAAGGCTTGCCGAGCCTGCACGCGCAGGCCCGCTGTCATGCGGTCTGGACCCACAACGAGCAGGTGTTCGGGATGATCCGCGCCAGCGCGCGCGGGCGCTTGCTGGCGCTGGCCAACTTCAGCGAAGCCCCCCAGGCGGTCCCCCGCCACCGCCTGCATGACATGGGGTTTACCGGAGAGCTGGCGGATCGATTGGAGGGCAGGCCCGTGGACAGCTGGTCGGACCTGAGGATGGAGCCTTATCAGGTGTTATGGTTGGAGCAACTCGTGTCCCAATAAGTCGCTAAAGAGGAGAGATCGCCACTTTAAAATTAGCAGTTTTGTCACAAAATAAAATCATAAAGCAATGGCCACCCTTTCTTTTGTACGTCTGCGAGGCAGCACCAAACGGTATGAAAACCATAAAAATCACTGTAAGAGCTTGGACTGACGGGCGGTAGAATCCCATACCTCGCGGGCGACCCGGTTCTTGCAAGCAAGTTGGCGGATGGACGATGGTTTCCATACAACCTGTTACGCCCACAAACCGGGGAGCATGACGGCATGAGAAGAACCGCACTGAGCATCAGTATCGCCTTATCGTTGATGGCCGGAGTCACGGAGGTCCAGGCTGCGGGCAAGAGTACGCTGGAACGCCGTTTGGCGGACTTGGAAAGACGGATAGAACAAGCGGAAACGCGCGCGGCGCGAGCGGAGGCGCGCGCTAGACAGGCTGAAGAAAAGGCCAGGCAAACCGACGCGCAAGTCCAACAAGTGGAAGAAGTTCAGGCCAGGCAGGTGGCGGCTCCAGCCGCGAAACCCGGCGAAGCCACCAAGGAATTTTCCTTCAAGGCTTACGCCCGCGCCGGCGCGCTGTTCGACGACAATTTCAACGGCGTCAGCGGGACCGGGCCTTACATGAGCCCGGCGGGCCGGCTCGGCGCGTCCGTGGGCCGGCTGGGCGTGGAAGGCGACAAGTACATGGAAGCCATGTTGCAGATGAAGCAGACGCTGCCGAGCGGCGCTTACTCGCGCTATTTCCTGATGATCGCCGACAGCGTCGAATCCAATAACGACTGGACCGCCGACGACAGCAAGCTCAACGTCCGCCAGCTCTACGCGGAACTGGGCAACTTGCCGAGCTTCACCGGCGCGTTCAAGGACTCGCTGCTGTGGGTGGGCAAGCGCTTCGACCGCAACAACTTCGACATCCACATCTTCGATTCCGACGTTGTATTTCTGGCCGGCACCGGCGCGGGCATTTACGACGTCAAGCCGAGCGATACCTGGAAGACCAACCTGACGCTGTACGGCCGCGATTTTGGCGTCATCGACAGCTCCAGTGTGAAAATTCAAAACTATATCCTCTCCAGCAACAACTATTTCTATCTCCATCCCGAATCGCCGAATTACTGGCAAGTCATGCTCTCGATCATGAACGCCAACGACAACGCCGACCGCAAGGCCGACGCGGCGCGCAGCGGCGCTCACGCGATGGTGGCTTACGGCGACGACAAGAGCTTTTACGGGTTGCGGGAGGGCAATTCGAAAAGCGGCGTATTGTACGGTCAGGGGTTGGGCGCGCAGGTTAAGGGCATCGGCTCCGACGGCGATTTGACCGAAGACGCCAAGGCGGTGCGCGCCTTCACCTACGGCGGCACCAAGCTCGCTCCGAACTTGCAGGTGGTCGCGGGCTTGATGGCCGAACACAGCAAGGATCGCTACGTCAAGGGCGACGAATACAATTGGGCGGCGGTCAACGTTCGCTTCGCCCAAGCCATCACCCAAAACTTCCAAATGCTCTACGACCTCGGCTATCAGTACATGGACCTCGACAATGGCGTCAGGACGCCGGGAGTTAAGAATTCGGCGAACGGCAGCTTTTATCGCTTGACCATCGCGCCTACCTTCAAGCTGGACACCGCCGAGTTCTTCATGCGTCCGGAGTTGCGGTTCCTGGTGAGCTACTTGGGCTGGGATGACGACTTGAACGGCTTCAAATACGCCGATCAGTTGGCTGACGGACCCACCGACAAGCGCGCGTTCTTCGCCAATACGACGTTCACCGGCAGCGACGCTTGGCTGTTCGGCGCGCAAATGGAAATTTGGTTCTGACGGCGCGAGCGGACCATTCGAAATCCGGCTCTCGGAACGGACCCAGTTTCGAGGGCCGGACCGGATCGCGCGCGATTGATTCAAACGCCCGAGACGCATTACTCGCCGGTCAAAGGGTTTTAGTCGCGGTGGCGATGCCGGCATCGGCCGTCGGCCGTTCGAAGCCGAACCGATCCAGCAAGCCGGTCATGGCCTGATTGTCCTGAAGGCACAGCGCGGTCAACCGCCGTATGTCTCGCGCTCGCGCCGCCTCGATCAGCAAGCCTAATAAAGCGCTCGCCAGACCGGCCCGCCGCCAGTCCTGATGGACGACCAACGCAATTTCCGCTTGGTCCGCGCGAGGCTTCCCTTCGTAACGCGCGACGCCGATACCCTGACCGTCCCCGGCGAAAGCGGCTAACGCCAGCCGCCAGCGGTAATCGACGTGGACCAGCGAGTGCAAGCGGCGCGCGTCCAGCTTCGGCTGGGCCGTAAAAAAGCGCTGGTAAAGCGTTTCCGCGTCGGCTTGCCGCCACTGACGTTCGATCATCAACTCGTCGGCGGGCACGATCGGCCGCGCGAACGCCGAGCGGCCGTCTCGCAAGGCCCACGACCGTTCGAGTTCGGCCGGATAGCCGGGCGGACGGGCAGCGCGAGCGGGTTGCAAAGCCTTCGGAAAGGGCGGTTCCAGCGCGTGTCGGTTCATGCGGCGCGCGTCGGGTTGTCGCCGGTGTCGTGGGTGGCCTGGAGATCATCCGGCCGCCCGGCCGCCAGCCAGTCCTGAAACGCGGCTTCGGTGCCGACATCGCCGCCGCGCTCGTAGGATTTCAGATAACGGTGGTGCAACACGGCGCAAAACGCTTGAATCGGATCTTGAATCTCGCCCAGCGCTCGCAGCCGCTCCAGCATCGGCTCGAACACGCCGACCCGCCAGCGCACAGCGGCCACTTCCTTGCCGGTGGGGGTCGTGGCTCCGGTCTGGCATTGATAGTAATGCAGGTCGGAAAGCACCTGTCGGGCTTGGCGTTCCAGGGCCTCGACGCCGGTCAGGCGGTGCAGCTTGGCGGAATGAAAATTCCGGCCGCCGACCTTGACCTTCATCCGCAACCGGCCGCCGCCGTCGGCCGGTAGGAGGTCCACTTCGTCCACATCGAAACCCAGATCGTTGAGCCGCTCGATCTTTTCGGTGATTTTGAAGCCTTCCTCCGGCGCGATGACGCGGGTTTCGTTCAGTTCCCGCCACAAAATCCGATAGCGTTCGGCGATGTCCTCACCCAGCGTCAGATCGGCTTCCTCGACCGACAAACCGCGCGCGGCGGCGATGTCGGCCATGCCGCCGGCGATATTGAGAATCATGATCTCCAAGTCCTCCGCGCGCTGTCCGTCGGACAGCGTTTCGCGCAGCACGGCGGTTTCGGCGTCGATCATGATCGGTTCGATGGCTTCGGCGTCGTAACGGTACAGCACGTTGGCCAGCGAACAGTCCCCCCAAAAGCAACCGGCCAGATGCAGTTCCACCAACAGGCCAGCGAAGGCGTCGAGCATTTGAGGCCGGCGGGCTCCGAAATCGTGTTTTTGCACCAGCTTCTGGTAGGTAAAGGAATGCTCCAGATAACGGGTGATGATGGCGGCCGAGCGTTCGGCCCCATGATCCGGGTGCCGGTCTTCGACGATGCCGACCGGCACAGCGGCGCTCACGTCCTGGGTTTCCAACGCCCGCAACACCTCGTAGTCCTGGCGGGCGGCGGCGAGCGGCAACTCCTTGATCACATAAAGCCCTTGGTCGTAAGCGATAAAGCGGACTTCATGGCGGGACGGACCGCGCGGCAACTCGACGAAGCGTTCGTCGGGCCAATCGACGATGGAGCGCATCCACGGTAGATCGAGAAAGTCCGGATGGCCGGGCCGGACCTTGAGGGAAAAGGTCGGATTCATGGGCGCACCGTTCGCGACAGCAAAGACCGCAACCGCTGAAATCGCGCCGCCGGTCACCAAAACAGCCGAATTGGAAAGTCTTGGAAGATGGCCCGCGCGTTCAAGCAGCCAGAATCGCGTCTATCGCGCGCAGTTCCTCCGGTTGAAACGGCGGTGCCTGTAAGGCGGCCACGCCGTCTTCGATTTGTCGCACCCGGCTGGCTCCGATCAGCGCCGAGGTGACGGCGGGATGGCGCAGCACCCAGGCCAGGGCCAGCTGCGCCAAGGTCTGGCCCCGCTGTCGGGCGATTTCGTTCAACCGCCGGATCTGATCGAGCCTCGCCGGCGTGATGTCGTGCGGCCGCAAAAAGCCGTGCGGTTTCGCCGCTCGGGAATCGGCGGGCAGGCCATCGAGATATTTATCGGTCAGCAAGCCCTGAGCCAGCGGCGAGAACACGATGCAGCCGATGCCTTCCTCGGCCAGCGCCTCAAGCAATCCCTGTTCGATGGCGCGATCGAACAGGCTGTAGCGCGGCTGGTGGATCAGGCACGGCGTTCCCAGTCCGCGCAACAACCGCGCGGCTTGGCGGGTCTGCTCCGGCGAATAGGCCGAAATGCCCGCGTACAGGGCCTTACCCTGGCGGACGATGCAATCCAGCGCGCCCATCGTCTCTTCAAGGGGCGTATTGGGGTCGGGGCGGTGGTGGTAGAAGATATCGACGTAATCCAGCCCCAACCGTTTCAAGCTCTGGTCGAGACTGGCCACCAGATACTTGCGAGAACCCCAATCGCCGTAAGGGCCGGGCCACATCAAATGGCCGGCCTTGGTGGAGACGATCAGCTCGTCCCGGTAATCGGCCAAATCCCGACGCAGGATGCGGCCGAAGGTCTCCTCGGCCGATCCCGGCGGCGGGCCGTAGTTGTTGGCCAGATCGAAATGGGTGATCCCCAGATCGAAGGCGCGCAGCACCATGTCCCGACCGTTGCTTGAGGCGTCCACGCCTCCGAAGTTGTGCCACAGCCCCAAGGAAATGGCGGGCAGCAGCAGACCGCTGCGCCCGCAGCGGGTGTAGCGCATCGCGTCGTAACGGTTGTCGGCGGGCATGATTGATCTCCGAGCGTCCGCGTTGATTCGGCTTACCAGCCGCCGCGCGTTTTGAGCAGCCGCAGTTGGTCTTGCAAGCCGCTCAAGCTGGTGGCCGCCGCGCCGCGACCTTGCAGCACGGCGTGAACGGTTTCCCAAAAGTAGGTGGTCATGGCCATGTAGCTGTCGCCGACGCGAGCAGAAGGTCGGGCCACCGCGTTTTCCAAGATCGGCCGCAGCACCGCCAAAAACGGTTGGGCCGCCGCCAGTTCCGGATCGTCGTACAACCGCACGATGGTCGGGGCGTAGGAGCCGGTGATGGCGCGCTGTTTTTGCACGGCTTCACCGGTCAAATACCGCACCAGTTCGGCCGCTATCGCCGGATTTTTGGAATACTTGGATACGGCCAACTGCCAGCCGCCCAGCACGCTGGCGGGCGAGCCCTTGAGTCCGCCCTTGGGCAGCGGACCCACGCCGACCTTGCCGGCCACCGGGCTGTCCTTGCCGTTGAGCAACGCCCAGGCGTAGGGCCAGTTGCGCATGAAAACGGCGTTGCCGAGCTGGAAGCTTTGCCGGGCGTCTTCCTCGTTGAAGGACAGCACCCGAGGCGGCGCGACGGTGCCGATCCAACTCGCCGCCCGCGCGACCGCCATGATGGCTTGCGGGTTGTCGGCCTTGATGGTTCCGTCGGTCCCGACCAAGGAGCCGCCTCCGTAGGAGGCGATCCATTCGAGGGCGTTGCAGCTCAAACCCTCGTAAGCCGCGCCCTGAAAGACGTAGCCCCAAAGCTCCGGTTGGCCGCCGGTCTGGCGTTCTTGCAGTTGAATGTAAAGCGCCGTATCCGCCAGCTCCGACCAGTCTTGAGGGACCGGCAAGCCGTACTTTTCCAGCAAATCCTTGCGGTAGTAGAGCACGCCCGCGTCGGTGAACCAAGGCATCCCCACCAGCCGGCCGTCGACCATGTTGTTGGTCACGATGGCCGGGAAGTGGCGCTGGATCTCCTCCGGCGGAATGTATTCCTTTAAATCCACCAAATGTTTGGCCAGCAGGCCCGGCCAAATGATGTCGATCTGATAAACATCGATGCGGCTGTCGCCCGCGCCGAGATCGACCAAGTACTGAAAATAGCGTTCGTTGGTTCGGTTCGAGGGCGTGGTGATCGTGACGCGGTGGCCGGTTTGCTTGGCCCAGGCGCTGGTGGCCTGCTCGCACAATTCCCGTTCCTGGCCGACCGCGCCGCAGGAAATGGTCAGATCGACCGCCGAGGCGGCGAGAGGGACCGCCATCAGCGCGCCCAGAAAAATAACGGACCGTAGGATTGAGTGCATCATCGTAGCGCGTCCATCGGTGAGGGTGAGATAGAGCCGTGCGCCGCCATGAGGCGCGTCCGGCTATTGGAGCACCGGCATGGTCTCGGCGACGGCCTCGATCCGCCGCCGGAAGGCGCGCCCCTTCTCGTCGAACAGGTGGCAGTGCTGCGGCGCTAGCGCCAGCGTGAGGCGGTCGCTCATCTTGGCGTGGGTGTCGCCTTCCTGACGCACGATCACATGATTGGCCGCGCCCTGCACCTGGCTATAGATGAACGACGATTCGCCCAGATGTTCGACGTAGGCCACTTCTCCTCGAACGCTGTTGCCGCTACCGTCGCCCAAGGCCACGTGTTCGGGGCGGATGCCGAGCGTCACCGCTTGGCCGGGCTGGGCGGAGGAGGCGTCGACCGCCGCCCGCACCACCGTTCCGTCCGGCAGGGTGACGGCGGCCACGCCGTTTTCGACGCCGGAAAGCTGACCGGATAGGAAATTCATCTTGGGCGAGCCGATAAAACCGGCGACGAACAGGTTGACCGGATGGTGGTACAGCTCCAGCGGCGGGCCGATTTGCGCCACGCTGCCTTCTTCGATCACCGCTTTGCCGGCGTTGAGCAGCACGATCTTGTCGGCCAGCGTCATCGCTTCCACCTGATCGTGGGTGACGTAGATCATGCTGGCGCCGAGATTGTGGTGCAGCTTGGAAATCTCGATCCGGGTTTGCACCCGCAACGCCGCGTCCAGATTGGACAGCGGCTCGTCGAACAGGAAAACGCCGGGCTTGCGCACGATGGCCCGGCCGATGGCGACCCGCTGGCGCTGACCGCCGGACAGCTCTTTGGGCAACCGCTCCAGCAGATGCTCCATCTGGAGGATTTTCGCGGCCCAATGCACCCGGTCCTTGATTTCGCCGCTGTCTTCCTTGGCGAGCTTCAGGCCGAACGCCATGTTGTCGAAGATCGTCATGTGCGGGTACAGCGCGTAGGACTGAAACACCATCGCCACGCCGCGCTGCGATGGCGGGATGTTGTTGACCTGCTTGCCGCCGATGGTCATCTCGCCGGACGTGATGTCCTCCAACCCGGCGACCAGGCGCAGCAAGGTGGATTTACCGCAGCCGGAAGGCCCGACGAAGACCGCGAACTCGCCATCCTCGATATCGAGATTGACGCGCTCGATGACCCGGACGTCTTTGAACGCCTTGCAGACGCTGCGCATGCGAATATCGGCCATCGTGAATCACTCCTCAATAGAATGGTTTAGCTGTTCCGTATGGGCCGCCGTCCGTCCGAACAGCGCGCCGCGAGCGGGAAGCGCCCTCCGCTCCCGCGCCGGCGCGGCCGGCAAACCGGGTCCGCCCATCGGGGCGATGGAATGGGAAAACGACGCCGGCGAGAGACGCTCGCCATTGCCGAGATTGAAAGCCGCCAGAATCCACCCGCCGGCGCCCTGGGAAGACATGGATCAGCCTTTCACCGCGCCAGCGGTGAGGCCGGAAACGATGCGGCGCTGGAAGATCAACACCAAAACCACCACCGGCAAGGTCACGATCACGGATGCCGCCATGATGTTGCCCCAGGGCAGTTCGTACTGGCTCGCGCCGCTGATCAGGGCGATGGCGACCGGCACCGTGCGCTGGGTGTTGGTGAGGGTGAAGGTGAGCGCGAACAGGAACTCGTTCCAGGCGGCGATGAAGGCCAGCAGGCCGGTGGTGACCAACGCCGGCCACATCAGCGGCATGAACACCTTTACGATGATTTCCCAGGAACTCGCGCCGTCCATGATCGCCGCTTCCTCCAACTCCTTGGGCAGATCGCGCATGAAGGTGGTCAGCACCCACACCGTGAACGGCAGGGTGAAAATCATGTAGGAGATCACCAAGCCGAGCAGATTGTTGTACAGGCCCAGGCCCCGGATCAGCTCGAACATGCCGGACAGCACCGCGACCTGCGGGAACATGGAGACGGCCAGCACCGTCATCAACAACAAGCCCCGGCCCCGAAACTGCACCCTTCCCAGCGCAAAGGCCGCCGTCACGCCGAAAAATAGCGACAGCGCCACCACGGCGAAGGACACCAGCACCGAGTTGAACAGGTTGTGGGCGAACGGTTGCTCGCGAAACACCGAGACATAGTTATCCCAATTCCAGGCGGTGGGAAAATACTCGACGCTGAACAACTGCGATCCCGCCTTCAGCGAGGTGACGATCGCGTAGTAGAACGGAAACACCGAATAAAGGATGATCGCCGCCACCAGCAGATAAAAACCGGCCCAGCCGAGGAGTCGTTTCATGGCTTACCTCCCATCGAAGCGCACGCGGCCGAAGGTGATGTACAGCACCACGCACAACCCCACGGTCAGAAACAGCAGGGTCGACGCCGCCGAGCCGTAGCCGACCGACTGGAAATCCACCAGTTGCTGGCGGGCGTAGACCGACATCGACATGGTGTCCTTGCTGTTGGAAGTCAGCACGTAGATCAGGTCGAAGATGCGCAGGGCGTCCAGCAGGCGGAAGATCACCGCCACCATCAGCGCCGGCTTGATCAGCGGCAAGGTGACCTTGAAAAACACCCGCACCGGGTGAATCCCATCGACCCGCGCCGCCTCGTAGCAGTCCGTCGGCAACATCTGGAGCGCGGCCAGAATCAGCAGCGCCATGAACGGCGTGGTTTTCCAGACATCGACCATGATCACCGCCGTCAGCGCCAGATCGGGACTGGCGGTCCAGGCCAGCGGCGAGGAAATCAGACCGAGGCTCATCAGCATGTGGTTGAGGATGCCGAACTGGTCGTGCATCATCCAGCCCCACATCTTGGCCGAGACGATGGTCGGAATCGCCCAGGGGATCAGCACCGCCGCCCGCACCAGGCTCCGTCCCGGAAAGGAAGCGTTGAGGACCAGGGCGACCACCAACCCCAGAACAGTTTCCAGGGTGACGGAAATCACCGAGAACTTCAGCGTGTTCCAGACGGCGTTCCACCATTCGCTATCGGCCAGCACGCCGTACCATTCGCCATCGTTGTAGGCGAGGTAGTTCTCGAAGCCGATGAATTTGGCGCCGCTCAAATCCGACAGGTTGGCGTCGGTGAAACTGAACCAGATGGTGCGCAACAGCGGCCAGCCGGCCACCATCGCCAACAGGATCAGCATGGGTGTCAAGAACAGCCACGCGGCGCGCACGCGGCTGCGGGTGAGCTGGGATTTTTGCGCCGGAGCGGCGGGGTCGGGCGCGCGTTCGGCGAGCTCGGCTGTTGCGGTAGCCATATGAACCCCCTTGTGGACGGGTTGGGACGTCGGCGGGCGGCGGAGCGCGGCTTGCCCGCTCCGCCGGGCTAGATTCGCGGTCGCGGGCTTACCATTTACCGCCGCGGCTCATGCGTTTGAGCGAGCCCTCCAGTTGCCCCAGGCTGGCGTCGGCCTTGGCCCGGCCGGACAGCACGGCGTGCACGGCGTTCCAAAACTGATTGCTGGCCTGGTTATAGTTGGAGCCGGTCACCGTCGAGGGCCGAGGCACGGCGCTGGTGAAGGTGTCGTAGAGCTCGCCGAAGAACGGCACGGCCTTGAGCACCTCCTGATCCTTATAGAGGCTTTCGATGGTCGGGTTGTAAGCGCCGTTGATGGCGCGGCGCTTCTGCTCCTCCGGGCTGGTCAGATACATCACCAGATCGGCGGCCAGTTCCTTGTTTTTGGAATACTTGGATACCGCGAGCTGCCAGCCGCCGAGCGCGGCGGCGCTGCGGCCGTCCGCGCCGCCCTTGGGCAGCGCGCTCACGCCCACCTTACCTTTGATGGCGCTTTCCGGGCCTTGGGCCAGCGACCAGGCGTAGGGCCAGTTGCGCATGAACACGGCGTTACCGGACTGGAACACGCCGCGCGCTTCTTCTTCCGTGTAGTTCAGCACGCCTTCGGGAGTGATGGTCTTGATCCAGCCGGCGGCGGTTTCGACGGCGGCGACGGCTTGCGGGTTGTTGATGGTGATCTTGCCCTTGTCGTCGACGATGGTGCCGCCGTTGTAACTGGCGACCCATTCCAGGGCGTTGCAGGTCAGCCCTTCATAGGCCCGGCCCTGCCAGACATAACCCCACATCTGATTGTTGCCGGCGGCGCGCTCGGCATCTTGAATTTTCTTGGCGGTTTCGGTCAGGTCCTGCCAGGTTTGCGGCGGCTTGGCGCCGTGCTTTTCCAGCAGATCCTTGCGGTAATAAAGCACGCCGGCGTCGATAAACCAGGGCATGGCGACCAATTTGCCATCGACGGTGTTGTTTTGAATGCTGGCGGCGAAATGATTTTTGACGACGTCCTTGGCATAGGGCGTCAGATCGAGGAAGTGATTGGCCAGCGTGCCCGGCCAAATCACGTCGATTTGAAAGACGTCCACATCGCCCGCGCCCGCCGCCAGAAGCTGCTGGTACAGCGCCAGCCGTTCGGTGGCTGAATTGGGGGTCGAGATCAGTTTGACCTCGTTGCCCGTTTTCTTGGCCCAGGCTTCGGTGCCGGTCTTGCAAAATTCCAACTCCTGTCCGACCGCGCCGCAGGAAATCGCCAGCGTGGCGGCGTGAATCGGACCCGCGCCGCACAGGGCGGCGCCGAGCATTGCGGAGGCGAACAGCTTCACGGAATTATGGGTTTTCATGATTGCCCTCATCGTCGTTAAGCAAAGTGCTTTTTACATGACCTCGTACCAACTTTCGCGCGGGTTGTTGTAGAGCGGTTTCTCGATGGATGCGATGCGGTTTTCTATCGCGTTCTCCTCATTGAGTATGGTTGTTTGGATACGATTTTTATCGCGTTTGCTCAAAAGGACGGTGGCTTTTAAAACTCGGCAACCGCGATAAACGCGCGCTTGGGCGACCGGTGGATCGGAAAAAGCCACACTGCGTCGATACCCAAGTCCTTCAAATAATCGAGCTTGGAAAAGATGCCCCGCAGGTCGCCGATCCCATCGCCGTCGCCGTTGCAAAAGCCGTAGGGATAAATCTGTATAGACAACATTTTCCTTCCACCCGGTTCGGTTCATGGCGTCCTTCTCCGAATGAGAGGCCGGCGGCGCGACTTGAAAGCCGCGCCGCTTTCCCAGCCGCTTACCGGCTTACCACTTGCCGCCCCGGCTCATGCGCTTGAGCGAAGCTTCCAGATCGGCCAGGCTTTGCTCGGCGGTCTTGCCGCCGGACAGCACCGCGTAGACGGCGTTAAAAAACTCGCTGCTCACCTGGTTGTACTTAGAACCGGTCACGGTGGCGGGACGCGCCACGGCGCTGGCCAGAATATCTTTCATTTCCGCGAAGAACGGATTGGCTTTCACCACGTCCGGATCGTCGTAGAGTTTGACCAGGGTCGGCAGCTGCGACAGTTCGACCGCCCGCTGTTTCTGCACCTCGGGGCCGGTCAGATACAGCACCAGCGCGATGGCGGCGTCCTGGTTGGCGGAATATTTGGAGACCGACATCTGCCAGCCGCCCAGCGTGGCGGCGTGGCGGCCGTCCTCACCGCCTTTGGGCAGCGGCGCGGTGCCGACCTTGGCCTTCACCGGACTGTCAGCGCTCTGGGACAAGCCCCAGGCGTAGGGCCAGTTGCGCATAAACAGCGCGTTGCCGGCCTGAAACACGCCCCGGCTTTCTTCCTCGGTGTAGTTGAGCACGCCCGGCGGGGTGATGGTGCTGACCCACGGCTTGGCTTGGGCGATGGCCTTGACCGCTTGAGGGTTGTTGATGGTGATTTTGCCGTCCGCTTCGACGACAGCGCCGCCGTTGTGGCTGGCGACCCACTCCAGCGCGTTGCAGGTCAGCCCCTCATAGGCCCGGCCTTGCCAGATGTAACCCCAGAATTTGTCATTGCCGGCCTTGCGCTCGGCGTCCTGGATCTTTTGGGCGGTCGCGGTCAGTTGCGCCCAGGTTTGCGGCGGTTTCTCGCCGTATTTTTCCAAGAGATCCTTGCGGTAATACAGCAGGCTGGCGTCGGTGAACCAAGGCAAGGCGATCAGCTTGCCATCCACCGTGTTGTTGGTGATGATGGACGGGAAATGGTTGTTTTCAGCGCCTTTCGAATGCGCTTTCAAATCCACCAGATGCGGGGCCAAAATCCCCGCCCAGACCACGTCGATCTGATACACATCGATGTCGGGACTTTTAGCGGCCAGCATCTGCTGGTAAAGCGCGAGTTGTTCGGTGGGGGAATTGGGCGTGGAAATCGTTTCCACCACATGGCCGTTCGCCTTGCCCCATGCCTGGACCGTTTTGGCGCAGTGTTCCAGATGCGGGCCGGAACCGCAGGCGA
>DJIW01000149.1:44749-45146 GCA_002433805.1 Competibacteraceae bacterium UBA6584
ATGCGGGCCGGAACCGCAGGCGATGCGCAGGGTCGCGGCCTGGGCCGCGCCCGCTCCCAGAACGAGCGAACCGACGATGACGGCGGCGAACGAAACGTTTCTGCAAGTGTTCATTGCCTTCCTCCTATCTGACGGTCTAAAAATGGTTGTAATGCGGTAGTTCTGGCGGAGCGGGGGTGCCTGCCCGCGCGGGTGCTGCTAATGCCCGCCGCCCCGCGTCATCGGCATGTTGCTGATGCCTTTGCGGGTCTTGATCAACAAAGTCGCCATCGCCGCGGCGAACAGCAAACACCCGGCAAAGGTCATCGCACCCCCTGGGTTGCCGCTCAAAAAGTGCTTGTAGATCGAACCGAACGTTAGGGTCTCGACCAGCATCGGAATCACGATCATCATGTTG
>DJIW01000149.1:45371-45890 GCA_002433805.1 Competibacteraceae bacterium UBA6584
TGATGCCCATATAAACCCCGGTTTACTTCGTCACCCAACCTTTGTAGTCGTTGACGTTCTCGCGGGTGAACTGCCAGAAGAGCGACACGTTCATTAAGGTTAGACCGTTATTCAGGGTAGAGATGATCAGCGCGCCGAACAGGGCGCCGGTCCAGGCCCGCAGTTGCATGTTGTCGGGCGCCTTGACCCCCGGAAAGGTCTTGCTGATGCCGCGCATTTCCAACACGGCCGCGCAATCCGGGGCGGAAAAACCTTTGATCCCTAGCTTGGAGCCGTTGTTGACCACATCCCAATAGCCGCCCCGGTTGCTGCCGATCAAATCGCCCGAGTCGTCGATGTCTTCCACGGATACTTTGGCCTTGCCATTGGTATCGGCTGGAGCCGCCAGCCGGAGAGCGGTGAAAACAGCCGCCGACAGCGGGCAGGCGATTTTTTCCATGATTATGATCGTCTTGGTTTTGATCTAAGAAATTGAAAATATTATTTTTTAATTGATCTCATGCCGTTGTGGTTCTAAGC